>JAGWLO010000105.1 GCA_028872015.1 Burkholderiales bacterium
GGGGCGGCGGGGGCGGCGGGGGCGGCGGGGGCGCGGCGGGGGGCGGTGGCGGCGGGGCCGCGGGTGCCGGCGGCTTCTGGGCGCCATCGCAGCCGGGCGCGGCGGTGGCCGGAGTCCAGCCCGAATCCCGCCAGCACAGTTCGTTGGTGCCGTTCTTCCAGACCGTGCCGTCGGTGGCGCGCCAGTTGTCGACCGTCTTCGCCTGGGCGAATGCAACGATCGGGGCAGCAAGCGCGGCCGATGCAAAAAGCACCGCCACCTTGTTCAATTTCTTCATGGTTCTCCTCTCGAGCAAAGCCGCAGTCGGGCTGCGAAACGTCCAATAACGACTAGCGAAATCTCGGGCGAATCTCTCTTGTCAGGAGGTTCTGCCAGCCGAATTTCATTGTGCCATAGGGGCCCTTGCGCCCTTCATTTTGGGCCTCCCTCCGAGGCGCACCGTCCGCGTTGTTGCGCTGCCGCGACAAGGCCCGGCCCGTAGAATCGCCCGCTTCGCGCTGCGGATTGCCCCTCGCCGCGCTCCACGTCGCTGCCCCGCCTGAATGAGCTCGTTCGCCAAGGAAACCCTGCCCGTCAGCCTCGAAGAGGAGATGCGGCGTTCTTACCTCGACTACGCGATGAGCGTGATCGTGGGCCGGGCCCTGCCCGACGCGCGCGACGGCCTGAAGCCGGTGCACCGGCGCGTGCTCTTCGCGATGCACGAGCTGGCCAACCACTGGAACCGCCCGTACAAGAAGAGCGCGCGCATCGTCGGCGACGTGATCGGCAAGTACCACCCGCACGGCGACACCGCGGTCTACGACACCATCGTGCGCATGGCGCAGGATTTCAGCCTGCGCCACATGCTGGTCGACGGCCAGGGCAACTTCGGCAGCGTCGACGGCGACAACGCCGCGGCGATGCGCTACACCGAGATCCGGCTGGCCAAGATCGCGCACGAGATGCTGGCCGACATCGACAAGGAGACCGTCGATTTCGCGCCCAACTACGACGGCAGCGAGAAGGAGCCCACGGTGCTGCCGACGCGGCTGCCGAACCTGCTCGTCAACGGCAGCGCGGGCATCGCGGTGGGCATGGCCACCAACATCCCGCCGCACAACCTCAACGAGGTCGTCGACGCCTGCCTGCACCTGCTGAAGAACCCCGAGGCCGGCATCGACGAGCTGATGGAGATCATCCCGGCGCCGGACTTCCCCACCGCCGGGATCATCTACGGCCTGAACGGCGTGCGCGAGGGCTACCGCACCGGCCGCGGCAAGGTGGTGATGCGCGCGCGGTGCCACTTCGAGGACATCGACCGCGGCCAGCGCCAGGCCATCATCGTCGACGAGATCCCGTACCAGGTGAACAAGAAGACGCTGCTCGAGCGCATCGCCGAGCTCGTCCACGAGAAGAAGATCGAGGGCATCAGCCACATCCAGGACGAGAGCGACAAGTCCGGCATGCGGGTGGTGATCGAGTTGAAGCGCGGCGAAGTGCCCGAGG
This sequence comes from Burkholderiales bacterium, assembly GCA_028872015.1. Classification (GTDB taxonomy): domain Bacteria; phylum Pseudomonadota; class Gammaproteobacteria; order Burkholderiales; family Burkholderiaceae_C; genus Rubrivivax. Next base: position 1,486 of record JAGWLO010000105.1, read on the forward strand.
TGGTGCTGAACAACCTGTACAAGCAGACGCAGCTGCAGGATTCGTTCGGCATCAACATGGTGGCGCTGATCGACGGCCAGCCGAAGCTGTGCAACCTGCGCCAGCTGGTGGAGATCTTCCTCGAGCACCGGCGCGAGGTGGTCACCCGGCGCACCGTGTACGCGCTGCGCCGGGCACGCGAGCGCGGCCACGTGCTCGAAGGCCTGGCGGTGGCGCTGGCCAACATCGACGAGTTCATCGAGACCATCAAGACCAGTCCGACGCCGCCGATGGCCAAGGCCGCGCTGATGGGCAAGGCCTGGGACAGCTCGATGGTGCGCGAGATGCTGGCGCGCGCCGACGACGGCACGCCGGGCGGCCGCGCCGCCTACCGCCCCGAAGGCCTGCTCGCCAGCTATGGTTTGCAAGCCGACGGCCTGTACCGGCTCAGCGATGACCAGGCGCAGGAAATCCTGCAGATGCGGCTGCAGCGCCTGACCGGGCTGGAGCAGGACAAGATCATCGGCGAGTACCGCGAGGTGATGGCCGAGATCGCCGACCTGCTCGACATCCTGGCCAAGCCCGAGCGCGTCACGGCCATCATCGCCGTCGAGCTGGCAGAGCTGCGGCAGGAATTCGGCCAGACCCGGCCCGGCGCGCGCCGCAGCGTGATCGAGCGCAACGCGCTCGAACTGGGCACCGAAGACCTGATCACGCCCACCGACATGGTGGTCACGCTCAGCCACGGCGGCTATGTCAAGAGCCAGCCCCTGGCCGAGTACCGGGCGCAGAAGCGCGGCGGCCGCGGCAAGCAGGCCACGCAGACGAAGGAAGACGACTGGGTCGACCAGCTCTTCATCGCCAACACGCACGACTGGATCCTGTGCTTCAGCGACCGCGGCCGCGTCTACTGGGTCAAGGTCTGGGAAGTGCCGCAGGGCGGCCGCGCCTCGCGCGGCAAGCCCATCGTCAACATGTTCCCGCTGCAGCCGGGCGAGAAGATCACCGTGGTGCTGCCGCTGACCGGCGAGTTCCGCAGCTTCCCCGCCGACCACTACGTGTTCATGGCCACGGCGCTGGGCATCGTCAAGAAGACGCCGCTGGAGGACTTCTCCAACCCGCGCAAGGCCGGCATCATCGCCGTCACGCTGGACGAGGGCGACTTCCTCATCGGTGCGGCCCTCACCGACGGCAAGCACGACGTGATGCTGTTCAGCGACGGCGGCAAGGCGGTGCGATTCGACGAGAACGACGTCACCCCGCACGGCCGGCAGTCGCGCGGCGTCAAGGGCATGACGCTGGACGACGGCCAATCCGTCATCGCCATGCTGGTGGCCGAGGACGAGACGCAGAGCGTGCTCACGGCCACCGAGAACGGCTACGGCAAGCGCACCAGCATCGTCGAGTACACGCGCCACGGCCGCGGCACCAAGGGCATGATCGCGATCCAGCAGACCGGGCGCAACGGCCGCGTGGTCGCGGCCACCCTGGTGCGGCCGGCCGACGAGATCATGCTCATCACCGACAAGGGCGTGCTGGTGCGCACCCGCGTCGCCGAGATCCGCGAGCTCGGCCGCGCCACGCAGGGCGTGACGCTGATCGCGCTGGACGGCGGCACCAAGCTGTCGGGCCTGCAGCGCATCGTCGAGAACGACACCCCGCCGGAGCCTGAAGCCGGCGACGAAGCCCCGAACGACAACGCCGGCACGGCCGGCCCGGAAGGTTCCTGATGCCCCTGCAGTTCCGCCCCCGCCACGCCGCCCTCGCGGCCGCTGCCGCAGCCACCCTTGCCTCGGCCCTGGCCGGCGCCCCCGCGGCCCGCGCGGCCACCTCCGCGCCGGCAGCTGCCGCCTCGGCCCCGGTCAGCGCGGCCAAGAAGCAGCTGGTGGCCACGGTGCTGAGGCTGCAGCAGCCCGGCATCGAGGCGCTGGCGCGCAACATCGCGCAACAGCCCGCGGTGCAACTGCTGCAGCAGGCCGCGCCGGCGGTGCAACGCCTGCCGCCGGAGCGTCGCGAGGCCGTCGCGCGCGACCTGCAGGCTGATGCGCGCCAGTTCGTCGAAGCCGCCACGCCCATCGTGCGCGACGAGGCCACCAAGCTCGCGCCCTCGACCGTGGGCGTGGTGCTCGAGCAGAGCTTCACCGAGACCGACCTGCGCCAGCTCATCGCCTGGCTCGAGTCGCCCGTCTACCGCAAGTTCCAGCAGCACGACCCCGAGATGCAACGCGCGCTGCTCGAGAAGCTGGTGCCCGCCATCCGCGGCGAGCTCGACACGCGGCTGCGGGCGCTGCAGCAGACGGCGCTGAAGCGCCTGGCGCCGCCGCCGGCCGCGTCGGCACCGGCGTCCGGCGCGGCCAAGTAGCGCACCGCCAGACCCGCGCCGTGACCGAGCCCGCCGACCCCGACCTGACCCCGCTGCGCCAGCGCATCGACGCCGTCGACCGCGAGTTGCTGGCGCTGCTGAACCGGCGCGCCGCGCTGGCGCTGGAGGTGGGCGAGATCAAGAAGCAGTCGGGCGCGGTGGTGTTCCGGCCCGAGCGCGAGGCCCAGGTCATCGACGGCCTCAAGCGCGTCAACGCCGGGCCGCTGAAGAGCGACAGCGTGGCGCCCATCTGGCGCGAGATCATGTCGGCCTGCCGCGCGCTCGAGACGCCCACGCGCGTGGCCTTCCTGGGGCCGGCCGGCACCTTCAGCGAAGAAGCCGCGCTGGGCTACTTCGGCGCCTCGATCGTGCGCGTGCCCTGCGCCAGCATCGACGAGGTGATGCACGCCGCCACCGCGGGCGCGGCCGACTTCGGCGTCGTGCCGGTGGAGAACAGCACCGAGGGCGTGGTGGCGCGCTCGCTCGACCTGTTCCTCACCACGCCGCTGTTCATCATCGGCGAGACCAGCCTGGTGGTGCGCCACAACCTGCTGCGCAAGACCGACGAGCTGCCCGGCCTGCGCGCCGTCTGCGCCCACCCGCAGGCGCTGGCGCAATGCCACCGCTGGCTCAGCCACCACCTGCCCGACATCGAGCGCCGGCCCGTGGCCAGCAATGCCGAGGGCGCGCGCCTGGCGGCCGCCGACGGGGCGCTGGCCGCCATCGCCAGCCAGCGCGCTGCCGGCGAGTACGGGCTGCACGTGGTGGCGCCGGCAATCCAGGACGATGCCCACAACCGCACCCGCTTCGCCATCGTCACCCACCCGCAGCGGCATCCTTCGCCCCAGGCCTCGGGGCACGACTGCACCAGCCTCGTGGTGTCGGTGACCAACCGGCCGGGCGCGGTGCACGACATGCTGGTGCCGCTGAAGCACCACGGCGTGTCGATGACGCGCTTCGAATCGCGCCCGGCGCGGTCGGGCCAGTGGGAGTACTACTTCTACATCGACGTCGAAGGCCACCCCGACGAGCCGCGCGTGGCCGCCGCGCTGCAGGCCTTGCGCGACGCGTGCGCGTTCTTCAAGATCCTCGGCACCTACCCCATCGACACGCACTGATGTTCCAGCAACTCGGCGTCATCGGCTGCGGCCTCATCGGTGGCAGCTTCGCGCTGGCCCTGAAGCGGGCCGGACTCGTCAAGCGCGTGGTCGGCTACAGCAAGTCGCCCTCGACCACCGAGCGCGCGCGCAGGCTGGGCGCGATCGACGTCGCGGCCGAGTCGGCGCTGCTGGCGGTGTCGGGCTCGGACATCGTGCTCATCGCGGTGCCGGTGGCGGCCACCGAGACCACCCTGAAGGCGATCCGCCACGGGCTCGAGCCGGGTGCGCTGTTGATGGACGTGGGCAGCACCAAGCGCGACGTGGTCGACGCCGCGCGCCGCGTGCTGCGCGAGCGCATCGGCTCGTTCGTGCCGGCGCATCCGATCGCCGGCAAGGAGGTCTCGGGCATCCAGCATGCCGAGGCCACCCTGTTCAACGGCCGCCAGGTCATCATCACGCCGCTGGCGCAGACCGCGCCCGAGCTGGTGCAGAAGGCCACCGACGTCTGGTCGGCGATGGGTGCGCAGGTGCTGAAGATGACGGCCGAGAACCACGACGCCGCCTTCGCCGCCGTCAGCCACCTGCCGCACCTGCTGGCCTTCGCGTTCTTCGGCGCCGTGGCCAACCAGCCCGCGGGTCGCGACTTCCTCTCGCTGGCCGGTCCGGGCTTCCGCGACTTCACGCGCATTGCCGCCAGCAACCCCGAAACCTGGCGCGACGTGCTGCTGGCCAACCGGGAAGAAGTGCTGAAGCAGTCGCAGCGCTTCCGCCACGCGCTCGACGCCCTGGAGCACGCCATGCGCGAAGGCAATGCCGCGGCGCTGGAGGGCCTGATCCGGGCCCCCGCCGAAGGCCGCTCGGGCTGGCAGATGGGCTCGCCGCGCGCGACCGGTCCGGCCAAGGGCTGAGCCCACCGAGCGCCCGCGCCGTAGCCCCTCCACCACCCGCCCCGAACACCGCGGGCAGCCCGAACCGATGTACCGCATCCCGCACCTCGACCTGCCGCCGCTGAACACCGTCTCGGGCCGGGTGCGCCTGCCCGGCTCGAAGAGCATCTCCAACCGCGTGCTGCTGCTGGCCGGGCTGGCCGCCGGCACGACCGAGGTGCACGACCTGCTGGACAGCGACGACACGCAGGTGATGCTCGCCGCGCTGGCCGCCCTGGGCTGCGGCCTGCAGCGCGACGGCCGCGTGCTGCGCGTCTCCGGCCTGGGCGGGCAGCTGCAGGCGCACCGGGCCGAGCTGTTCCTGGGCAATGCCGGCACCGCGATGCGGCCGCTGGCGGCCACGCTGGCGGTGCTGGCGGCCACCCAGGGCGGCGACTTCACGCTCAGCGGCGTGCCGCGCATGCACGAGCGCCCCATCGGCGATCTGGTCGACGCGCTGCGCCCGCTGGGCTGCCGCATCGAGGCGCTGGGCCGGCCCGGCTATCCGCCGCTGCGCCTGCAGGGCGAGGCCGGCGGCCGGCTCGCCACCGCCGCGCCGATCCGCGTGCGCGGCGACGTGTCCAGCCAGTTCCTGACCGCGCTGCTGCTCGCACTGCCGCTGGCCAGCGCCGAAGGCGCCCTCACCATCGAGGTCGAGGGCGCGCTGATCTCCAAGCCCTACATCGAGATCACGCTGGCGCTGCTGGCGCGCTTCGGCATCCTCGTGCAACGCCAGGACTGGCAGCGCTTCGTGATCCCGCGCGGCAGCGCCTACCGCAGCCCGGGCAGCCTCCATGTCGAAGGCGATGCCTCCTCAGCCTCGTACTTCATCGCCGCCGGCGCCATCGCGGCCCAGGGAGGCGCGCCGCTGCGCATCGAGGGCGTGGGCAGCGACTCGATCCAGGGCGACATCCGCTTCATCGACGCCGCGCTGGCGATGGGCGCGCGGATCCAGAGCGGGCCGGGCTGGGTCGAGGTCCACCGCGGGCGCTGGCCGCTGGCACCGATCACGCTCGACTGCACCGCCATCCCCGACGCCGCCATGACGCTGGCGATGATGGCGCTGTACGCCGACGGGCCGTCGCGCCTGGACGGCATCGCCAGCTGGCGCGTGAAGGAAACCGACCGCATCGCCGCCATGGCCACCGAGCTGCGCAAGCTGGGCGCGGCGGTCGACGAGGGGCCCGACTCCATCGCCATCACGCCGCCGCCGGCCGACGGCTGGCGCGCGGCGGCCCTTGCCACCTACGACGACCACCGGATGGCGATGTGCGCCTCGCTGGCAGCGTTCAACGGGCTCGCGGCCGGGCGCCGCGGCCCGGGCTGCGCGGTGCGCATCCTCGACCCGCAGTGCGTGGGCAAGACCTTCCCCGACTATTTCGAGGCCCTGTTCGCCGTGGCCGGCGCCGCCCCGCACGATGTGCCGGTGATCACGGTGGACGGCCCCACGGCCTCGGGCAAGGGCACGCTGGCCGCAGCCCTGGCCACCGCGCTGGGCTGGCAGTTGCTGGATTCGGGCGCGCTGTACCGTGCCGCGGGCCTGGCGGCGCAGTGGGACGGCGTCTCGCCCGACGACGAGGCCGGCGTGGCGCGCCTGGCCGGCCTGCTCGACCTGCGCTTCGGCGACGGCCTCGAGGCCGGCCGCACCTGGCTGCGCGGGCGCGAGATCACCGAGGCGCTGCGGCTGGAAAGCACCGGCCTGCTGGCCTCGCGCGTCTCGGCGCTGCCGGCCGTGCGCCGCGCGCTGCACGGGCTGCAGCTGGCCTTTCGCCGCGTGCCCGGGCTGGTGGCCGACGGGCGCGACATGGGCACCGTGGTGTTCCCCGACGCGGCGCTCAAGGTGTTCCTCACCGCCAGTCCGGGCCAGCGCGCCGAGCGCCGCTATAAGCAATTGATTTCAAAAGGTATTTCGGCTAACATCGACAGTCTTCGCGCTGACTTGGAGGCACGCGACGCGCGCGATGCGAATCGCAGCGTCGCGCCCTGCCGGCCGGCCGAGGATGCGCTGCTGCTGGACAACTCCGCGCTGGGCATCGAGCAATCGGTGCAACAGGTGCTGGATTGGTGGGAGCAGCGGCGGCCCTTCCCGGCCTGAGTCCCCCGACGTCCCCGTCTCGAAAATCGCGGCCCCCGCCGCAAGCATGCCCGGCTCTGCAATCAACTCCTCCGGGCCCCAGGAAATCCATGTCTGTCACCACCACCGTCACCGCCAAGGGCGGCGCTGCCGATTTCGCCGCCCTGTTCGAGGAATCGCTCAAGAGCAACGACATGCGCGTCGGCGAGGTCATCTCGGCCGAGGTCGTCCGCATCGAGTTCAACCACGTCGTCGTCAACGCCGGCCTGAAGAGCGAGAGCTACGTCGCCATCGATGAATTCAAGAACGACAAGGGCGAGCTCGAAGTCCAGGTCGGCGACTTCGTCTCGGTCGCCATCGACGCCGTCGAGAACGGCTACGGCGACACCATCCTCAGCCGCGACAAGGCCAAGCGCCTGGCCTCGTGGATGTCGCTGGAGAACTCGCTGGAGAGCGGCGAGTTCGTCACCGGCACGGTCAGCGGCAAGGTCAAGGGCGGCCTGACGGTGCTGGTCAACGGCATCCGCGCCTTCCTGCCCGGCAGCTTGCTCGACACGCGTCCGGTCAAGGACATGACGCCGTTCGAAGGCAAGACGATGGAGTTCAAGGTCATCAAGCTCGACCGCAAGCGCAACAACGTCGTGTTGTCGCGCCGCGCGGTGGTCGAGGCCTCGATGGGCGAAGAGCGTGCCAAGCTGCTCGAGACGCTGAGCGAAGGCGCCATCGTCCACGGCGTGGTCAAGAACATCACCGAGTACGGTGCGTTCGTGGATCTGGGCGGCATCGACGGCCTGCTGCACATCACCGACATGGCCTGGCGCCGCGTGCGCCACCCGAGCGAGGTGGTGCAGGTGGGGCAGGAGCTCACCGCCAAGGTGCTGAAGTTCGACGCCGAGAAGAACCGCGTCAGCCTGGGCCTCAAGCAGCTCGGCGACGACCCCTGGCACGGCGTCAGCCGCCGCTACCCGAACGGCACGCGCCTGTTCGGCAAGATCACCAACATCGCCGACTACGGTGCCTTCGTCGAGATCGAGCCCGGCATCGAGGGCCTGGTCCACGTCTCCGAGATGGACTGGACGAACAAGAACGTCGCCCCGGCCAAGGTGGTGACGCTGGGCGAGGAGGTCGAGGTCATGGTGCTCGAGATCGACGAGGACAAGCGCCGCATCAGCCTGGGCATGAAGCAGTGCAAGGCCAACCCCTGGGAAGAGTTCAG
>JAGWLO010000106.1 GCA_028872015.1 Burkholderiales bacterium
GCCAGCAATTCCCGGGGCAGCACGACGCCCAGCGAGTTGCCGATCTGGGTGAGCTTGAGGGTCGTCATCGCGGGCTCCACGTAATTACAGCCGTCATACTAAGGGCCGCGCCGGCCTGCCGCAAGCCGCGACGCCGACCGCGACGCCGACCGCGACGCCGACCGCGACGCCGACCGCGACCCGGCTGCGACCCGGCTGCCAGGGAGGCCGCCCAGGGTTGCCGCGCCGCGCCGCCGCGGCCAAACGGTCAAACCCGGCCAGGCGCGGCCGGATGCCACGGCCGGCGCGCGGCGGGGGCCGGTAGCATCGCGCGTCCACGCCCCGGGGCCCGCCGCCCGCTCGTCCGCCCGTCCGCCCGATGACCGACAGCCCTTCCACGAGCGCCTCCCGGGCGCCCGCCGCCGCCCAGGCCCTGACGCTGGGCCGGCCGCGCTTCAAGGACCCGGCCCTGGCCCGGCTGGCCGACGAGCGCGGCGTGGCCGCCGCCTGGCAGGCCGCGCTCGACCAGGCGCCCTCGCACGAGCCGGCGCAGGCCGCCGCCGGCGTCGACGGCGACTTCGCCATCGCGCTGGCCGACGGCGCCGGGCGCGGCTTCCTGGCGGTCGATCGGTTCGCGGTGCACAGCCTGTGCTGGCGCGTCATCGACGGGCGGCTGCACTACGCCGAGCGCGCCGACACCCTGGCCGCGCTGCCGCCGGCCGCGCCGCTGGACCCGCAGGCCCTGTTCGACTACCTGTACTTCCACGTCATCCCCTCGCCGCGCACCGCGTTCCAGGGCGTGTGGCGCCTGCCGCCGGCGCATGGCGCCTGGTTCGAGGACGGCCGCATGACGGTGGCGCCCTACTGGACGCCGCGCTTCGAGGAAGCCCAGCGCCCGGCCTTCGAGCCGCTGGCGGCCGAGTTCCGGCAGCTCGTGCAGCAGGCGGTGGCGGCGCGGCTGGACGGCGGCAAGCCGGCCTGCTTCCTCAGCGGCGGCACCGACAGCTCCACCGTGGCCGGCATGATCGGCCGCGTGGCCGGCCGGCCCGCCGCCACCTACTCGATCGGCTTCGAGGCCGAGGGCTACGACGAGATGGCCTACGCCCGCATCGCGGCGCGCCGCTTCGGCACCGAGCACCACGAGTACTACGTCACGCCCGAGGACCTGCTGCGCAGCATCCCGGCCGTGGCCGCGCACTACGACCAGCCCTTCGGCAACAGCTCGGCCCTGCCCGCCTTCTACTGCGCCAAGATGGCGCGCGAGGACGGCGTGACGCGGCTTTTGGCCGGCGACGGCGGCGACGAGCTCTTCGGCGGCAACGCCCGCTATGCCAAGCAGCGCGTGTTCGGCTGGTACGACGGCGTGCCCGCGCCGCTGCGCGCCGGCCTGCTCGAGCCGCTGCTGCAGCGCACGCCGCTGGGCGCCCTGCCGCTGGCGCGCAAGGGCCGCAGCTACGTCGAGCAGGCCCGCGTGCCGCTGCCCGACCGGATGCAGCAATACAACCTGCTGCTGCGCCTGGGCCTGGCGCAGGTGTTCACGCCCGAGTTTCTGGCCCGCGTCGACCCAGCCGACCCGCTGCGCCAGCAGCAGGCCGTGTGGCAGCAGGCGCAGGGCGCCAGCCCGCTGAACCGCATGCTGGCCTACGACTGGCGCTACACCCTGGCCGAGGCCGACCTGCCCAAGGTCTGCGGCACGACCGCGCTGGCCGGGGTCGGCGTGGCCTTTCCCTTCCTCGACCCGGCCCTGGTGGACTTCTCGCTGCGCCTGCCCGGCGACTACAAGCTCAAGGGCCTGAAGCTGCGCTGGTTCTTCAAGGAGGCGCTGCGCGGCTTCCTGCCCGACGAGATCCTGGCCAAGAAGAAGCAGGGCTTCGGCCTGCCGTTCGGCGTGTGGGCGAACCGGCAGGAGGGGCTGAAGTCCTTCGCGCGCGACAGCCTGCGCTCGCTGGGCACGCGCGGCATCGTGCGGCCCGCCTTCATCGACGAGCTGCTCGAGCGCCAGCTGCCGTCGCACCCCGGGTACTACGGTGAAATGGTGTGGATCCTGCTGATGCTCGAGCAGTGGCTGCAGACCTCGGGAGCAGCGGCCCGGTGAGCGCGGCGCTGCTGACGGTGGTCGTCTGCACGCACGACCGGGCCGAGCTGCTGCGCCGCTGCCTGGACTGCCTGGACGCGGCCCGCCGCCCGGCCGAAGGCGTGCAGGTGCTGGTGGTGGCCAACCATTGCACCGACGGCACCCACGCGATGCTCGAGGCCCGCGTCGCCCTGGACGGCCAGGCGGGAGGGGCGCAGGCAGCGGGCGCCGCGGCCCGCCTGCCCCTGCGGTGGCTGGCCGAGCCAGCCAAGGGCAAGTCGCATGCGCTCAACCGGGCGCTGGCCGAGGTGCGCACACCGCTGCTGGCCTTCGTCGACGACGACCAGCGGGTGGATGCAGGCTTCCTGGTGGCCATGTGTGCCGCGGCGCGATCCCAGCCTGGTGCCGCACTGTTCTGCGGCCGACTGTTGCCCGACTGGGACGGCACCGAACCACCCTGGGTGCACGAAACCGGCCCCTACCGGATCTACCCGCTGCCGGTGCCCACGTTCGACCTCGGCCTCGCGCCGCGCTGGCTGACCGCTGACGTCGCCTTGCCCAGCGGCGGCAACGCAGTCGTGCGCACCGATTGGGCCGCCCGCATCGGGCCGTTCTCCACCCGGCTCGGCCCGGTCGGTCACGACCTGGGCGGATCGGAAGACTCGGAATGGTTCCTGCGCGCGCTGCAGCTCGGTGCGCGGCTGTACTACGAGCCCAGCGCCGTGCAGTACCACCATATCGACGGCCAGCGGCTGAGGCTGCGCTTCCTGCTGCGTCTGACGTACAAGCGCACCGCCTCCACGGTGGGCCTGCCAGGCAATGCCGGGAGCCAGGGCGGCTCCCCGGCTTGGGCCTGGCGCAAGCTGGCCGGCTATGCGCTGAAGGTGCTCACGGCATGGCGCGGCGACCGCCGGCGGTTCTACCTGATGCGCTGCGCCGCTGCCCTGGGCGAGATCGCCGGTCACCGGCCTCCACCGCGGAGGTAGCCCGGGCCATGGCGGCGGAAGGCAGCGGCAGCAGCGGCCCGGTACGGCCCGCGCCGATCCTGGCGACGGTGGCCTGGCAGGGTCGGATCGAGAACGCCCGGGCCCTGGCCCGCGCGCTCGGCCTGGCGCCCGGAGCTTCGACCGACGCCGTGTTGCTGGCCGCCTGGCACCGCTGGGGGCCCGAGATGCCGGCTCACTTGAGCGGCGTGTTCTCGCTCGCCCTTCGCGACGGGGACGAATGGCTGCTGTATCGCGATCCCTCGGGCCTGCGCAGCCTCTTTCACGGCGCGGGCGGGCCGGGGACCGGACCACAGGCCCTCGAACTCGGGGCCTGGCCCGCCGACGGCAGCCGCGGCCGGTTGCTGCGTCGCTCGCTCCACGAATACCTGCGGTTCGGCGACATCGCGGCCCCGCACACCGTGTACGAAGGCATCGCCGCGGTGGAGCCTGGGCAGGCGCTGCACGGCTCGAGCCGCGGCCTGGCCCGGCACGGCTGGCCGGTGGCCTCGGCCAGTGGGCAGCCGGGGCCGCTGCAGGCGGCGACCGACTCGCTCGAGACCAGGCTGCGACGCAGCCTGCGGGCGGCGCTCGAACCCGCGCGCAGGCCGGCGGCCTTTCTCAGCGGCGGCGTCGATTCGGCCCTGCTGTGCGCGCTGGCGGCGCAGATCCGGCCCGACCTGACGGCCGTCACCGTGGCCTTCGAGGGCCAGGCCCACGACGAGGCCCCGGCTGCGGCGCGCGTGGCGGCTCACCTGGGCCTCAAGCACGAGGTGCTGCGCTTCGATCGCGCCGCGCTGCTCGGGGCCTTCGAGCGCGTGGGCCGGCAGGCCGAGCAGCCCATCGCCGACCCCGCCACCGCCGCCACCGTGCTGGCCTTCGAGCATTGCCGCGAGCGCTACGACAGCGTGCTCGACGGCACCGGGGCCGACGAGGCCGTGGGCATGATGCCGCCACGCCATGTCCGCTGGGCCGTGGGCGGGGCGAGCCGGCTGCCGTTGGCCGTGCGCCGGGTCCTCGCCGCCGGCCTGCGTCTTGCGCCCGGCCTGGCCGGCTACGCCCCGATCGTCGACTTCGAGCACCCCGCCGACACCATGATCCGCTGGCGCGGCTTCACGCGCGGCGAGATCGAGCGCCTGGCCGGCGAGCCGGTGTCGTTCGCCGACACCCGCTTCTACCGCGTCTTCGAGCAGTACCCGCGCGGCGCGCACTTCCAGCGTTACAGCGCCCTCGTCGACGCCATGCCCTGCGAGCGGCTGAACCAGGCCATGCGCATCAGCGGGCTGCAGCCGCACTACCCGTTCTGCGACGCCGAGGTGGACCGCCACCTGCGCGGCCTGCACCCGGCCCTGCGCTACGCACCCGGGGCGCCGAAGCGGGTGCTGCGCGCCCTGCTCGCTCGCCATGTGCCGCCGCCGTTGTGGGAAGGCCCCAAGCACGGCTTCGACTTTCCGTGGGCCGATTTCCTGGCCGGCGACGACGGCCTGCTGATGCGGCGGCACCTCGACCCCGGCTCGGGCGCGCTGAACGGCATCCTCGACCCGGCGTTGGTGCAACACTATGTTCGCCGTTTCAGGGCCGGCGAGCGCGACACGGGCTTCCGGGTCTGGCTGCTGGTCGTCCTGGCCGCCTGGCTGCGCGCCCATCCACCCGCGTCCGAGCCCCCGGCACCGAGCCCACCCCGCGTCCCGACCTCCGCCCCCGCATGACCCCAGGCCTTCCCCGCTCGCAGGCCGCGCTGCGCATCCTGATGTACACGGCCTACTTCGAGCCCGAATACAGCGGCGCCGCTTTGCAAGCGTTGACGCTGGCGCGCGAGCTGCGGCGCCGCGGGCACCGCATCGAGTTCGTCACCAATCGCTGGCCAGGTCTGGCCGACCGCGCCGAGGTCGACGGCTTCGCCGTGCACAGGCTCGAGCCCGGCCGCATGCGCAAGCATCGCGAGTTCAGGCTCTGGTTCAACCTGGCGCGCCACGTCTGGCGCCGGCGGCGCGACTTCGACGTGCTGCACAGCCATGGCGCGTACTTCACGAATGCCTTCATCGGGCCGCTGGCGCGCCTGATGGGGCTCAAGTCGGTGATCAAGGCCAGCCTGGCCAGCGACGACCTGCAGGGCCTGTCTCAGGGCTGGGTCGGCCGGCTGCACCGATTCATGCTGCGGCGCATCGACGCCTGCGTGGCGATCAGCCAGGACCTGCTGGCCGAGTTCCGCGCCGGCGGCCTGCCGCCGACCAGGACGCACCACATTCCGAACGGGGTCGACACCGAGCGCTTCTGTCAGGTCTCGCAGGCCACGGCCACCGCGCTGCGGCTGCAGCTCGGCCTGCCGGCGTCCCAGCCCATCGCGCTGTACGTGGGGGTGCTCGACTCACGCAAGAACATCCTCGGCCTGGCCGAGCAATGGATCGCCGGCGACGCCTTCGGCACCGGCGCGCTGCTGCTGGCGGTGGGGCCGCAGAGCCGCGACGATGCCGGCGGCCACTTGCGCCGCCGCCTGGCCGAGCTCGCCGCGGCCCACCCGGTCGCTTCGCGCTGCACGACTTTCACGCCGACGTCCGACCGTACTATCAATGCGCCGATCTGCTGGTCCTGCCATCGGTCAAGGAAGGACTGCCCAACGTGGTGCTGGAAGCCATGGCCTGCAGCCTGCCCTGCGTGGCCGCACGCGCCAGCGGCAGCCGCGAGCTGATCGTCGAAGGCCAGACCGGCTACACCTACGCGCCCGGCGACGCCCAGGCCCTGGCTGCCGAGCTGCGGCGCTGCCTGGCGGACGGCCCCGCGCTGGGCGCGCAGGCGCGCCGCCTGGCCCTGCAGCGCTACGCCATCGGCGTCGTCGCCGACCAGTACGAGGCCGTCTACGCCCGCGTGCTGGGCAGCGAGCGGCGCGTGCTGTACGTCGAAAACGGCATCGGCTACGGCGGCGCCGTCATCTGCCTGCGCCACCTGGTGCGCAACCTGGACCGCCGGCGCTTCGAGCCGCTGGTGATCACGGGCCTGGGCGATGCGAAGTACCAGGCCATCGCGCAGGAAGCCCGCTGGCACCACGTGCCCGACCGCCGACTCGACGTGATGTCGATGAAGCGGCGGCTGGCCGGCCGCGCCTGGCCCGACCGGCTCCCGGCCCTGCGATGGCTGCTGAACCAGGCGCTGTCTAGGCTGGACGATCTCGTCAACTTCCCGCCTTCCCTGCTGCAGACGCTGTGGATCGTGCTGCGCTTCCGGCCCGACCTGATCCACGTCAACAACGAGCCGCTGTGCAACCGCGCCGCGGTGCTGGCGGGCAAGCTGCTGCGCGTGCCGGTGGTGGCCCATGTGCGCGGCGACCAGCAGGGCTCGCTGATGATGCATTCCTTTTTCCGCATGCCGACCTACTTCATCGCGGTCTCGCGCTGGGTGTCCGACAGCATCGGCCGCATCGGCGTGCCGGCCCCCAAGCGCACCTACATCTACGACGGCATCGAGCTCGACAAGCTCGACACCCGGGCCGACGGCCGGTCGTTCCGCCGCCGCCACGGGCTGCACGAGGACGCCTTCGTCGTCGGGCTCGTCGGCCTGCTCATCCCGTGGAAGGGGCAGGCCCTGTTCCTGGAGGCGGCGCGCCTGCTGGCTGCGGTACTGCCCGACACTGTGTTCGCCATCGTCGGCGGGACGCCCGAGGAATTCCGCTATTTCGAGGCCGAGCTCAAGCGCGCCGCCGAGGCCCCGCCGCTGCGCGGGCGCATCGTCTTCACAGGCCACGTCAGCGAGATGGCCCCGGTCTACAACGGCCTGGACGTGGTGCTCTCGGCATCCACCTCGCCCGAGCCGCTGGGCACGATGATCATCGAGGCCATGACGATGGCGCGGCCCATCGTCGCCCCCGACCACGGCGGCGCCGTCGAGATGATCGAGCACGAACGCACCGGGTTGCTGTTCAACCCCGGCGACGCCGCCAGCCTGGCCGCAGCCATCAGGCGCCTGGGCACCGATCCCGCGTTGCGGCACTCGCTGGGCCAGGCCGCGCGCGTGCAGGCGCTGAAGACCTTCGCCATCGCCGAGCATGTGCGGCGCGTGCAGGGCGTGTACGACGCGATCCTGGGAGCCCCCTAGCGTGCCGACGAGGACCAGCCTCTCAAGCCCAGCCGAGGTCGGTGCTCAGCGCGATGCGGGTGCCGCCTTCGGGGTGGGTGAAGGTGTGGATGCGCGTGGCCGCCTGCTCGAACAGCAGCTTCTCGACCTCGAACAGGAAGAAGTTGTCGGGCGCCGGGCCCTCCAGCAGCGCCTTCAGCGCAGGGAAATCGAAGAACTGCACGATCTCGTACTCGCTCCGCAGCGGCGCGAAGAATTCCGGGTCGCGCTCGTTCGTCATCACGTACACGCGCGAGCCCGCGGGCAGGTGCGCGCGCAGCACCGCGGCGATGTGCCCGGGCTGCGTGTCTCGCGCCAGGTTCGGGTACTGCGCCTTCATCGCGAGCATGTCGCCGCGCCGCACGTGCATCGCGCCGTAGGTGCCCAGCCATGCCTGCACCTGCGCCGCCGCGGCCCGCACGGCGGCCGAGGCCGGCAGGCACACCCGGTAGCCCGGCAGCCCGGCCGGGCCCTCGTGCACGGCGTCCACCGCCAGGCCGGTCTTGTTCAGGCGCACGATCAGCGCATGCTGCCGGTTCTCGGCCTCGGTGACGCGGTGCGCGCGCTCGAACCAGGCCGCGGACAGCGCGTCCAGGCCGGCCACCTCGCTGCGCTGCAAGGCGGGTGTCGCGGTGCGCCGGCCGCTGGTCTCGTGAACGAGCTCGATCGCGTCCAGGTCGAGATACTTGCGCCAGTCGGCTCGCACCTCGAACCCGCCGTTGTGCGCGGGGTCGAAGCGGGGCTCGAAGACCACCGGCGTGCGGCCGAGCGCCGCCGCCTCGCGAACCAGCAGCTCGAGCGCGAAGCGCAGGTGGTTGATGCCGGGCCGTGCCTGCACGTCCACCGTGAAGTACCGCCCCGGATCGGCCGGCAGCGGCTCGGGCCGGGCCGCCGCGGGCTCCCGCCGCGGCCGCGCCCACCGCTCGCGGCTGCTTGGGCCGCCCGCAGCGCGCGTGCGCACGCGCTCGAAGCCGCGACCGCGCAGCCAGGCGTCCCAGTTCTTGCGAATCAGCTCGCCCAGGCCGGCGGCCGGCTCAACCGGCACCCCGGCTTGCTGCACCATTCGTCACCCCGTTTCGCAAGGAGTCTTCTTGTCAAGTCAGTATAGGGACGGGTTCTCGGTCTCGGTCGTGATCCCGACCTACAACCGGGCCGCTTTCCTGCCTGCCGCCGTGGCCAGCATCCGGGCCCAGAGCCGGGCCTGCGACGAGATCGTGATCGTCGACGACGGCTCGCGCGACGACACGCGCGAGGTCGTCGCCCGGCTGGGGGCAGGCGTGCGCTACCTGCCCCAGGCCAACGCCGGCCCCGCGGCGGCGCGCAACCGCGGCATCGAGGCCGCGCGGGGCACGCTGGTGGCCTTTCTCGACACCGACGACCGCTGGCTGCCCCAGAAGATCGAGCGCCAGCTGGCGTTGTTCAGTCGCGAGCCGGCGCTGGCCCTGGTGGCCGCCGACATGGCCATCGAGGACAACGCCAGCGGACAGCACGTGGCGTCCAACTTCGCGCGCCGCGGGCTCAAGGCCTGCTTCGACGAACTCGACGGCCGGCCCGTGCCGCAGGCCCCGCAGCGGCTGCTGAAGCTGAACTTCATCAACACCAGCACCGTGCTGGCGCGGCGCGAGGTGCTGCAGGCGCTGGGCGGCTTCGACACCCGGCTGCGCTATGGCGAAGACCTCGAGCTGTGGCTGCGCATCGCCGCGCGCCACCCCATCGCCTGCGAGCCCAGCGTGCAGGAGATCCGGGTCGAACACGCAAGCAACGTGACCAAGTCGGTCGAACCCATGCTGCTGGGCTACGTGCGCATGGCCGAAGTCATCCGCGAGTGGGCCCGAGAACCCATGGTCGGCTGGGGCCTGAGCGCCGACCGCTATGTGGCCGACGCGCTGGTCGAGCTGGGCTATTGGTATTTTTCGCAGCAGCGCTGGCCCGAGGCGCGCGCGGCCTTC
>JAGWLO010000025.1 GCA_028872015.1 Burkholderiales bacterium
TCGGGCGCGGCCAGCGCCGTGTCGAGCCGGCCGGCCCCCAGCGCGCCCGGCCGCGTGGGCGGCGCATCCAGCGCCGCGTGCAGCTGCTGCACCACCTGCCGCAGGTCGCGCGCGGGCCGCGTCTGGCCGCTGGTGCGCACGCTGCCGCGCAGGCGCTGCGGGTGCCAGTAGCGCTCGAACAGCTCGGGCCAGCGCTGCCAGTCGCGCCGGTCGCGGCAGGCGATCGCGCGCCAGGCGGCGTCGAGCCTGGCCGCGCGCTCCACCGGCAGCGCCAGCGCGGCGCGCACGAAGGCCTGCTGCTCGGCGATGCCCACGGGCAGCCCGTGATCGCGCAGCAGGGCGGCGAAGCCGGCGATGCTCTGCAGCGGCTGCGGCGAGGGCATCACGCCGCCTTCTCGGCCACGCCGACGCCATGGCGGCCCTCGATGAGCTGGCGCACCCGGTCGGGCCCGAGCTGGAAGCGGTCTTCGCGCGTCTTCAGCAGGCAGCCCAGCGTGGCCATCAGGGCCTGCGGGTCGTCGGGCAGGGCGTCGAACCGCAGGCGGTGCAGGGCGCGTATCCAGTCCAGGGTCTCGGCCACGCCCGGGGTCTTGCCCAGGTCTTCGCGCCGCAACCGCTGCACGAAGGCCACGGCCTGCTCGGTCAGTGCACTTTCGGCGTCTGGCAGGGCGGCGCGGACGATGGCCGTCTCGCGCGCCAGGCTCGGGTAGTCGAGCCAGTGGTACAGGCAGCGCCGGCGCAGCGCATCCGACAGCTCGCGCGTGCCGTTGCTGGTGAGCACGACGGCCGGCACGTGGCGCGCCGTCAGGGTGCCGAGCTCGGGCACCGTGATCTGCCAGTCGGCCAGCACCTCGAGCAGGAAGGCCTCGAAGGCCTCGTCGGCGCGGTCGATCTCGTCGATCAGCAGCACGCAGGGCGCCTCGCTGGCGATGGCCTGCAGCAGCGGGCGCTCGAGCAGGTACGCGCGTGCGAAGAGGTCGCTCTCGCGCACCGGGTCCGCGCCCGTCTCGGCGCGCCGGATGGCCAGCAGCTGGCGGCCGTAGTTCCATTCGTAGGCGGCCTGCGCCAGGTCCAGGCCCTCGTGGCATTGCAGGCGGATCAGGCGCCGGTCCAGCGCGCGCGCCAGCGCCAGCGCCAGCGCCGTCTTGCCCACGCCGGCATCGCCCTCGACCAGCAGCGGGCGCTGCAGCTCGCCGGCCAGCCACAGCGTGGTGACCAGCGCCTCGTCGGCCAGGTAGCCGGCGCGCTGCAGGTGCCGGGCCAGCTGCGGCTCGTCCATCTACAGGGCCACGCCGCTGCGTTGCAGCTGCTGCCAGACGCGCCAGCTGGTGTGCGGCATCGTCATGTCGGTGACGCCGAGGTGGGCGAAGGCATCGACCACGGCCGAGGTGAAGGTGGGGATCGAGCCCACGTGCGGCGACTCGGCCACGCCCTTGGCGCCGATCGGGTGGTGCGGACTGGGCGTGACGGTGTGGTCGGTCTCCCAGTGCGGCGTCTCCACCGCGGTGGGCAGGAAGTAGTCCATCAGCGTGTTGCCCAGCAGGTTGCCCTGGGCGTCGAAGGGCATCTGCTGGCCCATCGCGACGGCGTAGCCCTCGGTCAGGCCGCCGTGGATCTGGCCCTCGATCACCATCGGGTTGATGCGGGTGCCGCAGTCGTCCAGGGCGTAGAAGCGGCGCACCTTGGTCTCGCCGGTGGCGCGGTCGATGTCGACCACGCACAGGTAGATGCCGAAGGGAAACGTGAAGTTGGGCGGGTCGTAGTAGTGCACCGCCTCGAGCCCCATCTCGAGCCCCGGCGGCACGTTGTTGTAGGCCGCCCAGCAGACGTCCTTCATGGTCTTGTGGCGCGCCGGGTCGCCCTTGACGTTGAAGCGGTCGATCTCCCAGTCGAGGTCGGCCTCGCCCACCTCGAGCAGGTGGGCCGCGATCTTCCGGGCCTTGGCGTGGATCTTGCGCGAGGCCATCGCGATGGCGGCGCCCGCCACCGGCGTGCTGCGGCTGCCGTAGGTGCCCAGGCCGTAGGGCGCGGTGCTGGTGTCGCCCTCCTCGACCTGGATCACCTCGCTCGGGATGCCCAGCTCGGTGGCGATGATCTGGGCGTAGGTGGTGGCATGCGCCTGGCCGGTGCTGATGGTGCCCATGCGCGCGATGGCGCTGCCGGTGGGGTGGACGCGGATCTCGCAGCTGTCGAACATGCCCACGCCCAGGATGTCGCACATCTTGCTGGGGCCGGCGCCCACCACCTCGGTGAACGCCACCAGGCCGATGCCCATCAGCGTGGGGCAGTGCGGGTCGGCCCGCTTGGCCGCCTGCTCGGCGCGCAGGGCCGGGTAGTCGACGGCGGCCAGCACCTTGTCCAGGGCCGGCCGGTAGTCGCCCGAGTCGTACTCGAAGCCGAAGGGGCTGTGGTACGGGAACTGCTCCTTCTTGATGAAGTTGAGCGCCCGGATCGCGGCCTTGTCCAGCCCGAGCCGCTGCGCCAGCACGTCGACCAGGCGCTCGATCAGGTACACCGCCTCGGTGACGCGGAAGCTGCAGCGGTAGGCCACGCCGCCGGGCGCCTTGTTGGTGTAGACGCCCTTGACCTGGCAATGCGCGGCCGCGATGTCGTAGCTGCCGCTGCAGATGTGGAACATGCCGGCCGGGTACTTGGTGGGGTCGGCGCAGGCGTCGAAGGCGCCGTGGTCGGCCAGCACGTTCACGCGCAGGCCGAGGATGCGGCCCTCGGGCGTGGCGGCGAGCTCGCCGTCCATGTGGTAGTCGCGGGCGAAGGCGGTGGAGCTGATGTTCTCGATCCGGTCCTCGATCCACTTCACCGGCTTGCCCAGCACGATGCTGGCCACGATGGCGCAGACATAGCCCGGGTAGACGCCCACCTTGTTGCCGAAGCCGCCGCCGATGTCGGGGCTGATGATGCGCACCTTGCTCTCGGGGATGCCCGACAGCAGGCTGACCACGGTGCGCACCACGTGCGGCGCCTGGCTCGTCATCCAGGTGGTGAGCTCGCCGCGCACCGGGTCGAAGCTGGCGACGCAGCCGCAGGTCTCCAGCGGGCAGGGGTGCACGCGGGGGTAGAACAGGTGCTGCCGCACGACCACCGGTGCGGCGGCGAAGACGGCATCGGCCGCCGCCCGGTCGCCGGCCTCCCAGGTGAAGATGTGGTTGGGGTGCTCGCGCGGACCGTGCGCACCACTCGTCTTGCCGGCCAGGTCCTCGCGCAGCACCGGCGCGTCGGGCGCCAGCGCCGCGTAGGGATCGATCACCACCGGCAGCTCTTCGTACTCGACCTGCACCGCCTCCACGCCGTCGGCGGCGGCATAGCGGTCCTCGGCGATCACCACCGCCACCTCCTGCATCTGGAAGTGCACCTTCGCATCGGCCAGCACCGCGGCCACGTCGCCGGCCAGCGTGGGCATCCAGTGCAGCTTCAGCGGCTTGAGATCCTCGGCGGTGAGCACCGCGACGACGCCCGGCACCTTCAGCGCCGCGCGCTTGTCGATGGACTTGATGCGGGCATGGGCGTAGGGGCTGCGCACGATGTCCATGTGCAGCATGCCGGGCATCTGGATGTCGTCGACGTAGCGGCCCTGGCCCTGGATGAAGCGCGCGTCCTCCTTGCGCAGGCGGCTGTCGCCCAGGCCTTGGAGCGCGTCCTTGCGTTCGAGCACGGTGGGGTCGGTGGGGGCGTTCATGGCGGTGACTCCTCGGGCTCAGGCGGTGACGGACGCGGACGCGGACGCGGACGCGGGCGCGGCGGCACGCAGCTTGCGGGCCGCGTACTGCACCGCCTTGACGATGTTCTGGTAGCCGGTGCAGCGGCACAGGTTGCCGCTGAGGCCGGCCCGGATCTCGGCCTCGCTCGGGTCGGGGTTGTCCTGCAGCAGCCGGTAGGCGCGCACCAGCATGCCGGGGGTGCAGAAGCCGCATTGCAGGCCGTGCTCCTGGTAGAAGCCTTCCTGCACCGCGTGCAGCACGCCGCCGCCGAGGCCGGCCAGGCCTTCCACGGTGAGCACCTCGCTGCCCTCGCACTGCACCGCCAGGTGGGTGCAGCTCTTGACCGAGCGGCCGTCGATGTCCACCGTGCAGGCGCCGCAGTGGCTGGTCTCGCAGCCGATGTGGGCGCCGGTGAGCCGGAGCTCTTCGCGCAGGAAGTGGACCAGCAGCGTGCGCGGCTCGACCGCCTTCTCGTGGTGCCGGCCGTTGACGGTGACGGTGAGGAGTTGCTTGGCCATGGTCGTGGTCTCCCTTCAGGCGCAGCGGGCGGCGGCGGCGCGGAGCGCGCGCTTGACCATCTGCCCGGCCATCGCGGTCTTGTAGGCGACGTCGCCGCGCAGGTCGGCGGCAGGGTCGGTGATGCTCATCGCGGCGGCGGCGGCGGCGTCGATGCCGGCGTCGCCCAGCGGCTGGCCCAGCAGCGCCTGCTCGGCGGCGGCGGCCCGCAAGGCGGTCGGGCCCACGTTGGTGAGCGCGATGCGGGCATGGCTGACGCGGCCCGCGTCGAGGCGCAGCACGACGGCGGCACCGGCGGTGGCCCAGTCGCCGGTCTTGCGCTTGAGCTTCTCGTAGGCCCAGCCGGTGCCCGCCGCCGGCGCCGGCACCCGGATCGCCACCAGGATCTCGTCTTCGGCCAGTGCGGTGGCGTAGGGGCCGATGAAGAACTGCGCGGCCCCGACTTCGCGCCGGCCGCGCGGGCCCTGCAGCGTGAACACGGCGTCCAGCGCGAGGGCCAGGGCCGGATGATCGTTGGCCGGATCGCCGTGCGCGATGTCGCCGCCGATGGTGCCGCGGTTGCGCACCTGCGGGTCGGCGATGAGCCGCGGCGCCTCGGCCAGCAGCGGCACCTTGCGCCGCAGCAGCTCGCTGGCGATGAGCTCGGCCTCGGTGGTCATGGCGCCGATGACCACCGTGTCGCCGCCGGGGCCGGCCTCTTCGCAGATGCCGCGCAGCTCGGGGATGCGGTTGATGTCGATCAGGTGCGCGGGCTGCGCGAAGCGCAGCTTCATCATCGGCAGCAGGCTGTGGCCGCCGGCCAGGATCTTGGCCTCGGTGCCCAGGCGGCCCAGCAGGCCGATGGCCTCGCCCACCGAGCGGGGCGCGTGGTAGTCGAAGGCGGGGGGAATCATGGCCGGGTCTCCTGAGGGTTCGTCTTCGGGGCGGGCGTTCGCGGGGGCCGGATGGGACCGGCAGGGCGATGTTCGCCCCGGACGGGGTGTCCGCGAAAGTGCCGGGGTCGCCGCCGCGCTGCACGAACGGCCGCCGCGGCGCATGAATGGCAGTCCGGAGCCCGGATCGGCGCGCGAGGCGCCAAAACTCGGGAAAACGATAGGCTGGGACTAACCCTGACGCGGCGCCGCGGCGGCCGAAGGCAGGCCGAAGCGCGCCAGCACGTCGGCCTGGCTGGAGCGCGAGACCGGCACCGTCTCGGGCTGGCCGTGCAGGCGCAGCGCCAGCCGGCCGTCGCTGCGCTGCAGCTCGGCCACCGCGCGCAGGTTGACGATGTGGGTGCGGTGCACGCGCAGGAACAGCTCGGGGTCGAGCCGGGTCTCGAGATCGCCGATGGCCAGGTTGCAAAAACGCGTGGCCTGCGCCGTGACCACGCGCGTGTAGTGGCCGTCGGAGCGGATGCACAGCACCGCTTCGGCATCGACGAGCACGATCTTCTGCTCCGCCACGGTGGGCAGCTTCAGCAGCTGGCGCCGCGCGCCGGCCAGGGGTGGCGCGCCGTCGCCGGCGCTCACGGTCTCGGTGATGTCGTAGAACACCAGCACGTAGCCGGTGCCCTGGCGGTCGGCGCCGGCCATGCGCGTGACCTTGATCAGCAGCACCCGCTCGGGGATGTTGATGATCATCGCCATCGGCGGCGGGTTGGCCACCGGGCATTCGGCGGCCTGGTCGAGCAGGTGCAGCACCTTGGGCTGCGAGCGTTCGGGGTGGAAGCTGAGCACCATGCGCTCGAAAGGCTGGCGGGCCTCGACCGGCAGCACCCGGCGCGCGAACTCGTTCATCGCCACCACGTGGCGCTGCGCATCGAGCTGCACCACGCCGACGTCGAGCCGATCGAGCGCCAGCGGCGGCGGCACCGCGGTGGCGTTGGCCGTGGGGCTGGCGGCGACGGACGTCACGGCGATCCGGGCCCCATGCCGCCTGCGCGCGGCTACTTGCGGCGCAGCTTCTGGATCGCCGCCAGCTGCGCGGCCATGGTCGCGAACTCGCTGGTCGCCGCGGCCAGGTCGATCTCGCTCTTGGCGTTCTTCATCGCCTGCTCGGCCAGGCGCTTGGCCTCGGTGGCCTTGGCCTCGTCGAGGTCCTTGCCGCGGATGGCGGTGTCGGCCAGCACGGTGACGGTGTCGGGCTGCACCTCGAGGATGCCGCCGGCAACGAACACGAACTCCTCGGCCCCGCCGCCGGCCGGCTGGATGCGCACCGCCCCGGCCTTGATGCGGGTGATCAGCGGCGTGTGGCGCGGCAGGATGCCGAGCTCGCCGTTCTCGCCCGGCAGGGCGACAAAGCTGGCCTCGCCGCTGAAGATGCTTTCCTCGGCGGAGACGACGTCGACGTGGATGGTGTGTGCCATGCCAGCCTCTTAGTTGATCTTCTTGGCCTTCTCGAAGGCCTCGTCGATCGTGCCCACCATGTAGAACGCCTGCTCGGGCAGGTGATCGCACTCGCCGGCGACGATCATCTTGAAGCCGCGGATCGTTTCCTTCAGCGGCACGTACTTGCCCGGGCTGCCGGTGAACACCTCGGCGACGTGGAAGGGCTGGCTCAGGAAGCGCTGGATCTTGCGCGCACGGCTCACGGCCAGCTTGTCCTCGGGGCTCAGCTCGTCCATGCCCAGGATGGCGATGATGTCGCGCAGTTCCTTGTAGCGCTGCAGGGTCGACTGCACGGCGCGCGTCGTCTCGTAGTGCTCCAGGCCGACGACGTTCGGATCGACCTGCCGGCTCGTGCTGTCCAGCGGGTCGACGGCCGGGTAGATGCCCAGCGAGGCGATGTCGCGCGACAGCACGACGGTGGCGTCGAGGTGGGCGAAGGTGGTCGCCGGGCTCGGGTCGGTCAGGTCGTCGGCCGGCACGTAGACGGCCTGGATCGAGGTGATCGAGCCGACCTTGGTGGAGGTGATGCGCTCCTGCAGGCGGCCCATCTCCTCGGCCAGCGTCGGCTGGTAGCCCACCGCCGAGGGCATGCGGCCGAGCAGCGCCGAGACTTCCGTGCCGGCCAGCGTGTAGCGGTAGATGTTGTCGACGAAGAACAGCACGTCGCGGCCTTCGTCGCGGAAGCTCTCGGCGATGGTCAGGCCGGTCAGCGCGACGCGCAGGCGGTTGCCCGGCGGCTCGTTCATCTGGCCGTAGACCATCGACACCTTGGACTCGCCCAGGTTCTCGAGGTTGACGACGCCCGAGTCGGCCATCTCGTGATAGAAGTCGTTGCCCTCGCGCGTGCGCTCGCCCACGCCGGCGAACACCGACAGGCCGCTGTGCGCCTTGGCGATGTTGTTGATGAGCTCCATCATGTTCACGGTCTTGCCGACGCCGGCGCCGCCGAACAGGCCCACCTTGCCGCCCTTGGCGAACGGGCAGATCAGGTCGATCACCTTGATGCCGGTCTCGAGCAGCTCCTGGCTCGGGCTCAGTTCGTCGTAGGCCGGGGCCTTGCGGTGGATCGGCGCGGTCAGCGTCTGGTCGACCGGGCCGCGTTCGTCGATCGGGTTGCCCAGCACGTCCATGATCCGGCCCAGGGTGGCCTTGCCCACCGGCACGGTGATGTTGGCGCCGGTGTTGCTGACCATCAGGCCGCGGCGGATGCCGTCGGACGAGCCGAGCGCGATCGTGCGCACGACGCCGTCGCCGAGCTGCTGCTGCACTTCCAGCGTCAGCGCGGTGCCTTCGAGCTTGAGCGCGTCGTAGACGCGGGGCATCGCGTCGCGCGGGAACTCGACGTCCACCACGGCGCCGATGCACTGGACGATCTTGCCTTGAGCTTGGGTTGCAGCCATTTTTGGGTTCCTTGCGAGTCTCGAATGCTTAGACGGCGGCCGCGCCGCTGACGATCTCGGAGAGTTCCTTCGTGATCGCCGCCTGGCGGGTCTTGTTGTAGATGAGCTTGAGCTCGGCGATCAGGTTGCCGGCGTTGTCGGTGGCAGCCTTCATCGCCACCATGCGCGCGCTCTGTTCGCTGGCCATGTTCTCGGCCACGGCCTGGAACACCAGGGCCTCGATGTAGCGCGTGATCAGCTCGTCGATCACGGTGGCCGGGTCGGGCTCGTAGAGGTAGTCCCAGGCGTGCTGCGCCTGCTCGGCCGCGCTGGTGGCCAGGCGCTCGGCACCCAGCGGCAGCAGCTGCTCGACCACCGGCTCCTGCTTCATCGTGTTGATGAAGCGGGTGAAGCACAGGTGCACGGCGTCGAGCTTGCCCTCGACGAAGGCGTCGAGCATCACCTTCACCGGGCCGATCAGGCGCTCGAGCTGGGGCGCGTCGCCGAGCTGGACCGCGTGGCTGACGACGTTGGCGCCGATGCGGTTGAGGAAGCCGTAGCCCTTGTTGCCGATGGCCACCGCCTGGATCGTGCCGCCGGCGGCCTGCACGTCCTTCATCTTCTGCGTCACGGCGCGCAGCACGTTGGTGTTGAGGCCGCCGCACAGGCCCTTGTCGGTGCTGACGACGATGAAGCCCACGGCCTGGGCGGGCCGGCCGTCCACACCCGCCGTGCGCTGGAACGGCGACTTGTACTCGGGATTGGCCTGCGCCAGGTTGGCCGCCACCGCGCGCACCTTGTCGGCGTACGGCCGGGCGGCGCGCATGCGCTCCTGCGCCTTGCGCATCTTGCTGGCGGCGACCATCTCCATGGCCTTGGTGATCTTCTTGGTGTTCTCCACCGATTTGATCTTGCCGCGAATTTCTTTGCCGACCGCCATGGTCTTGCTCCTGGAGTCGGTGGCTTAGGCGAAGGACTTCTTGAACGCCGCGATCGCGCCCGCGAGTTCCTCTTCGGCACCCTTGTCCATCGCCTTGTCGTTCTCCAGCTTGGCCAGCAGCGCGGCATGGCTGCTCTTCAGGTGCTGGTGCAGGCCGTGTTCGAAGGCGAGCACTTTCTTGACATCGATGTCGTCGAGGAAGCCCTTGTTCACGGCGTACAGCGTCGCGGCCATCAGGCTGATCGGCAGCGGCGAGTACTGCGCCTGCTTGAGCAGTTCGGTCACGCGGGCACCGCGGTCGAGCTGCTTGCGCGTGGCGGCGTCGAGGTCGGACGCGAACTGCGCGAAGGCCGCGAGTTCACGGTACTGCGCCAGGTCGGTCCGGATGCCGCCCGACAGGCTCTTGATGAGCTTGGTCTGCGCCGCACCACCCACCCGCGACACCGAGATGCCGGCGTTGATGGCGGGGCGGATGCCGGCGTTGAACAGGCTGGTCTCGAGGAAGATCTGGCCGTCGGTGATGGAGATGACGTTCGTCGGCACGAAGGCCGAGACGTCGCCGGCCTGCGTCTCGATGATGGGCAGCGCGGTCAGCGAGCCGGTCTTGCCCTTGACTTCGCCCTTCGTGTAGGCCTCGACGTAGTCGGCGTTGACGCGCGCCGCACGCTCCAGCAGGCGCGAGTGGAGATAGAACACGTCGCCGGGGAAGGCCTCGCGGCCCGGCGGGCGGCGCAGCAGCAGCGAGACCTGGCGGTAGGCCACGGCCTGCTTGGACAGGTCGTCGTAGATGATCAGCGCGTCCTGCCCGCGGTCGCGGAAGTATTCGCCCATCGTGCAGCCCGAGTAGGCGCTGACGTACTGCATCGCCGCCGACTCGCTGGCACTGGCCGCGACGACGATGGTGTAGTCCATCGCGCCGTTGGCCTCGAGCGCGCGCACCACGTTCTTGATCGAGCTGGCCTTCTGCCCGATCGCGACGTAGACGCAGGTCATGTTCTGACCCTTCTGGTTGATGATGGTGTCGATCGCCACGGCGGTCTTGCCGGTCTGGCGGTCGCCGATGATCAGCTCGCGCTGGCCGCGGCCGATCGGCACCATCGAGTCGATCGACTTCAGGCCGGTCTGCACCGGCTGGTCGACGCTCTTGCGCGCGATCACGCCCGGCGCCACCTTCTCGATGACGTCGGTCATCTTCGCGTTGATCGGGCCCTTGCCGTCGATCGGCTGGCCGAGCGCGTTGACGACGCGGCCGATCAGCTCGGGGCCGACCGGCACTTCCAGGATGCGGCCCGTGCACTTGACGGTGTCGCCTTCGCTGATGTGCTCGTACTCGCCCAGGATCACCGCGCCCACCGAGTCGCGCTCGAGGTTGAGCGCCAGGCCGTAGGTGGCCTGGCCGGCGGCGGTGGGCGGGAACTCGAGCATCTCGCCGGCCATCACGTCGCTCAGGCCGTGCACGCGCACGATGCCGTCGGTGACGGACACGACGGTGCCCTGGTTCTTGATGTCGGCCGAGACCGCCAGGCCCTCGATGCGGCTCTTGATCAGCTCGGAAATTTCTGCGGGATTGAGGTTCATGGTTTGCTCCGGATGGCTTGCGCGCGCGGGTCGCCGAAGGCGGCGCTCACGAAATTAACGCGGCCTTCATCTGTTCAAGACGGGCCTTGACCGAGGTGTCCAGCACCTCGTCGCCGACGACGACGCGCACGCCGCCGATCAGCTCGGGCAGCACCTCGACGCGGGCGTTGAGCCTGCGGCCGAAGCGCTGCTCGAGCGCCGCCAGCACGCCGGCCAGCTGCTCGGGCGCCACGGGGAAGGCGCTCTGCACGACCGCATCGGACACGCCGCCGGCGTCGTTGACCAGGCCCGCGTACTGGGCTGCGATCTCGGGCAGGGCGGCGACGCGGCCGTTGTCGATGACCGCGCGCAGCAGGTTGGCGACCTTCGCGTCGAGCGCCAGGCCCTGGCTCTGCGCCGCGCCGCCGACCACGTCGAAGACCTGCGCCGCCGTCACCTGGGGGTCGTCGGCGAACCGGCGCAGCTCGGGGCTGGCCGCCAGCGTCGCCAGGCCGGCCAGCTGCGGCTTGAGGGCCGCGGCGGCAGCGCCCGCCGATTCGAACAGCGCCTCGGCGTAGGGGCGGGCGATGGTGGCCAACTCGGCCATGTCAGAGCTCCGCCTTCAGGCGGTCCAGCAGCTCGGCGTGCACGGCGGCGTTGACTTCCTTGCGCAGGATCGCCTCGGCGCCCTTGACGGCGAGGCCGGCCACCTGGTCGCGCAGCACCTGGCGCGCCTGCACCGAGGCCTGCGCGGCCTCGGCCTGCGCGGCGGCGATGATCTTCGCCGCCTCCTCGCTGGCCTTGCCCTTGGCCTCCTCGACGATCTGCTGCGCCAGGCGCTCGGCGTCGGCCAGGCGCTTGGCGGCGTCGTCGCGGGCGGCCGAGAGCTGCTGCTCGACGCGCTTGTTGGCCACGGCCAGTTCGCTCTTGGCCTTGTCGGCGGCCGACAGCCCTTCGGCGATCTTCCTCGCGCGCTCGTCGAGTGCGGCGGTGATCGGCGGCCAGATGAACTTCATCGTGAACATCACGAGGATGACGAAGACGATGATCTGGACGATGAGGGTGGCAGTGATGTTCACGTTCTTGCCTCGGTCACGGTGACGGGGGACGGCACCGCGGCGCGCCGCGGTGCCAGCCGGCGAAGCCCCAGGGCTTACTTGGCGCCGGCAGCCGCGGCCAACGCCCCGGCGATCTGGCCCAGGAACGGGTTGGCGGTGGCGAACCACAGCGCGACCCCGGTGCCGATGATGAACGAGGCATCGATCAGGCCGACCAGCAGGAACATCTTGGTCTGCAGCTCGCCCATCAGCTCGGGCTGGCGCGCGGCCGACTCGAGGTACTTGCTGCCCATGATGCCGATGCCGATGCAGGCGCCGAGGGCGCCCAGACCGATGATCAGGCCGGCGGCGAGGGCGACGTAGCTGATGACTTCCATGTTGACTCCTAGTGCGAGAGGTGGTGTTGAGAAAAGGGGAAAAGCGGTAAGGCGGAAGGACGGAAAGGCGTTGAAGCGGTGTAGCGGCGAATGGGGACGAAACGAAAACGGGCCGGCGCCGCGGTGGCCGGGCGGCGGCAGGGCCTCAGTGCGCGTCGTGGGCCTGGCCGATGTAGACCAGGGCCAGCATCATGAACACGAAGGCCTGCAGCGTGATGATCAGGATGTGGAAGATGGCCCACACCGTGCCCAGCACGATCTGCGCGAGCGCCAGGCCGATGCCGGTCGCCGACAGCGACCAGGCCCCGCCCATGAGCGCGATGAGCAGGAAGATCAGCTCGCCCGCGTACATGTTGCCGAACAGCCGCATGCCGTGCGAGACCGTCTTGGCCACGAACTCGATGAGCTGCATGGCGAAGTTGACGATGCCCAGCAGCAGCGCGAAGACCGGGTTCTTGCTGGTGCCGAACGGCGCGGTGACGAGCTCGTGGGCCCAGCCGCCGACGCCCTTGATCTTGACGTTGTAGACCAGGCAGACGATGAGCACGCCGATCGACAGGCCCATGGTCACCGACAGGTCGGCGGTGGGCACCACGCGCAGATAGGCATGCGCCGGGTTGCCGCCGGCGGCCTCGACGATGTGCTCCCAGATCCAGGGCAGCAGATCCACCGGCAGCAGGTCCATCGCGTTGAGCAGGAAGATCCACACGAACACCGTCAGCGCCAGCGGCGAGACCAGCTTGCGGCTGGTGGCGTTGTGGACGATGCCCTTGGCCTGCGACTCGACCATCTCCACCAGGATCTCCACCGCGGCCTGGAAGCGCCCCGGCACGCCCGGCGTGGCGCGGCGCGCGGCGCGCCACAGCAGGAAGCAGCCGACCACGCCGAGCAGGACCGAGAAGGCGATGGAATCGAAGCTGAAGACCGTGAGGTCGAACGGACCGTGCAAGGTCTTGTTGCGAAAGTGCGTGAGGTGGTGAACGATGTACTCACCAGCGGTGAGGCCGTGCTCGGCGGCGGGGGATTCGACTGCCATGGTCGTGATGTCTCGTCCGTCAGTTCGTCTGCTTGCGGCCCGGACGCCACAGCAGCGCCAGCCAATACACATTCATGCACAACACCAGGCCCGCCAGCAGGGCCGGCCAGCTCAAGGGCTGCACGAGCCTGGGGGCCAGCACCAGCAGGGCCACCGAGACCGCGATCTTGACCGACGCCCACAACATGAAGCTGACAGCGCTGGCGCCGGGCGACATGCTGGAAAGCCGGCTCGTCATGCCGCGCGCGATCAGCACGCCTGGCACCACCACCGTCGCGGCGCCGTAAAGCGCCGACAACCCCAACGCCAGCCGGCGCGTCAGCAGCGCCAGCAACAGCGCCACCCCCATCCCGACCGCGGCCTGCCACCGCACCACCCGCCACGGCGACAGCGGCGGTTGTGCGAGTCGCAGGGCCTGCGCCTCCTGCCGCGTCAGCGGCTGGAAGGCGCCCCTTCCTCCCTCGCCTGGCACCCCGTCGTCGTCCGCTCCTGTCCACGAATGCCGGTCGCCCCAGCCTGGACGGTCGCCGCGGACCGGCCGCTCGATCGCCGTGGATTCCATGGGGTGGGTGCGTGAAGTAACTTGTTCGAGGTCGGCAAAGCCTCGGAATTATATGAAGATTCCGCGGCCCCGCCGCAGCGGTCCTTTCCGCAGCGGCAGACAATGGCCTCCGACGTGGAACCCCGGCGCCGCAGCCGCCTCTGACAACCCCATGAAACCGACCCCTGTCCTGCGCGCTGCGCTGGCCGTCCTGTTCGCACTGGCGGGACTGGGCGCACGCGCGGCCGATCTGCCCGGCGCGCCGCCCGGCCCGGTCGTCACCACGGAACAGGTGCGCGCCGAGTTGATGGCGCAAGCGCCCGACGGCGTGGCCGCCGGCAAGCCCCTGTGGCTGGGCCTGCAGCTGCAGCATCGGCCAGGGTGGCACACCTACTGGAAGAACCCGGGCGACTCGGGCCTGCCGACGACCCTGAAGTGGACGCTGCCGCCTGGCTTCGCCGCCGGCGCCATCGAGTGGCCCACGCCGCGCCGCCTGCCCGTGGGCCCGCTGCTGAACTACGGCTACGAAGGCACGGTGCTGCTGCCGGTGGCGGTGACGGTGCCGGCAGGCTTCCAGGGCGATGCGCTGGCCGTGAAGCTGCATGCCGAGTGGCTGGTGTGCAAGGACGTCTGCATTCCGCAAAGCGGCGACTTCGCGCTCAGCGTGCCGACGCAGGCGGCCACCGCCGGCCAAGCGGCGCAGTTCGCGCAGGCCCAGCAGGCGCTGCCGCACCCAGCACCCGGCGCGCAGGCCAGCGCCGGGTTCGAGGGCGGCCGGCTGGTCGTGCGCGTGGCCGGCCTGCCGGCGGCGTGGCGGGGCCAGGCGCTGCACCTGTTTCCCGAGACGCCGGGCCTGATCGACAACGCCGCGGCCGTGGCCGCCACCTGGGGCGGCGACGCCTGGACGGCGCGCGTGGCGCTCGACCCGCAGCGCACGGCCGCGCCAGCCACCCTGCCGCTGGTGCTGACCGCACCCGGGGAGGCGGCCGGGGTCGAGGTTGCCGCGGCGGTGACCGCCGCCTGGCCGGCCGCAGCGCCCGCGGCGCCACCCCTGCCGGCGCTGACCACCGGCGCGGCCACCCTGCCGGCCGACGGCGCAGCCGCCGCTGCAGCGCCGGCAGCCCCCGCGGCCCCGGTCGGGCTCGCCCTGGCCTTGTTGCTGGCACTGGCCGGTGGCGTGCTGCTCAACCTGATGCCTTGCGTCTTTCCGGTGCTCTCGCTGAAGGTGCTGGGCTTCGCCCGCCACGCGCACGACCGGCGCGCGCTGCTCGCCGGCGGCGTGGCCTACACGCTGGGCGTGGTGCTGTCCTTCGTCGCCCTGGCCGGGGTGCTGCTGGCGCTGCGCGCGGGCGGCCAGCAACTGGGCTGGGGTTTCCAGCTCCAGTCGCCGGTGGTGGTGGCGGCGCTGGCCGCGCTGTTCACGCTGATCGCGCTCAACCTGGCCGGCGTGTTCGAGGTGGGCTCGCTGCTGCCCAGCCGCTGGGCCGCGGCGCAGGCTCGCCACCCGGTGCTGGACGCGCTGCTCACGGGCGTGCTTGCCGTGGCAGTGGCCTCGCCCTGCACCGCGCCCTTCATGGGCGCCTCGCTCGGGCTGGCGCTGACGCTGCCGGCCGCGCCGGCGCTGGCCATCTTCGCCACGCTCGGCCTGGGCATGGCCCTGCCCTACCTGGCCGCCAGCGCCTGGCCGCGGCTGGCCGCCCTGCTGCCGCGGCCGGGCGTGTGGATGCAGCACCTGCGCACGCTGATGGCGTTTCCCATGCTGGCCACCGTGGTCTGGCTGGTGTGGGTGCTGGGGCAGCAGGTGGGCATCGACGGCGCCGCCACGTTGCTGCTGCTGCTGCTGGCGTTGGCCTTCGCCGCCTGGGCGCTGGGCTCGCCGACGCTGGGCCCGCTGGCGCGGCGCGGCTTCGGTGCCACGGCGCTGGTGCTGGTGGCGGGGGCGCTGGTGTGGGCCGCGCCGGTGCTGCACGGCAGCGCGGTGGCGCAGCCGGCCGGCCCGGGTGCCGGGGCCGAGGCCGACGGCGCCTGGCAGCCCTGGTCGCCCGAGCGCGTGGCCCAGGGCCAGGCCCAGGGCCGGCCGGTGTTCGTCGACTTCACCGCCGCCTGGTGCGTGACCTGCCAGTTCAACAAGCGCACGACGCTGCACGATGCCGCGGTCCAGCGCGACTTCGCGGCCCGCCACGTGCTGCTGCTGCGCGCGGACTGGACCCGGCGCGATCCCGCCATCGGCGCCGAGCTGGCGCGCATGGGCCGCAGCGGCGTGCCGGTGTATGCGCTGTTCCCGCCCGGCGGCGGCGGCCCGCGCCTGCTGGACGAGGTGCTGACCCCGGGCGAGGTGCGCGGCGCGCTGGCCGCGCTGCCCGCCCGCTGAAGGGGCCCTGCGCCGCTCAGGGCAGGCGCTGGTATTGCGCCGCCAGGGCCTTGAAGCCGCCGGCGTCGACCTCGTGCCCCAGTTCCTGGGCCACGATCGCGGCCACCGCGTCGGCCTGGCGCGCCGCCTCGGCTGCATCCAGGAACAGCAGCCGGCAGCGCCGCGCCAGCACGTCCTCGACATCGCGCGCCATCTCGTGGCGCACGGCGAACCGCACCATCGCCTCGCTCAGGCCGCCGCGCTGCGATTCGGCGTCGCGCCACAGCCAGCGCTCGGCGCCGGGCAGCGTGCGCAGCAGCGCCGCCTCGCTGCCATACAGGTGCTCGCCCGGTGGCTCGCCCAGCGGCCGGCCCGGGGCGGCGCCGATCAGCGGCAGCCGCGCCGTCACGGCGCCGGCGCGCCGCGGCAGCAGGCCGCGCGCCATGGCGCGGTCGAGCACGTCTTCGGCCATCGCGCGGTAGGTGGTCCACTTGCCGCCCGTCACCGTGACCAGGCCCGAGCGGCCGATCACCACCTGGTGCTCGCGCGACAGCGCCTTCGTCTCGCCGGCAGCACCTTCGCGCTCGTCGCCGGCCGGCTTGACCAGCGGCCGCAGCCCCACCCACACCGAACGCACGTCGGCCCGCTGCGGCGCCCGCGCCAGGTAGCGGCCGGCCTCGCCGAGGATGAACGCCACCTCGTCGGCAAAGGGCTCGGGCTCGCGCGCCAGGTCGTGGCGCGGCGTGTCGGTGGTGCCCAGCACGGTCTTGCCGAGCCAGGGCACCGCGAACAGCACCCGGCCGTCGGTCGTCTTGGGCACCAGCAGCGCATGCGTGCCGGGCAGGAAGGCGCGGTCGACGACCAGGTGCACGCCCTGGCTGGGCGCCACCAGCGGCGCCGCCTCGGGCCGGTCGGCCGCGTCGGCATCGCGGTCCATCGCCCGCACCGCGTCGACCCACACCCCCGCGGCGTTGACGACGCAGCGCGCGCGCAGGCCGGACTCGGTGCCGGTCTCGGCATCGCGCACCTGCACGCCGCAGACGCGGCCGCCTTCGTGCAGCAAGCCGACGGCGGGGCAGTGGTTGACGACCAGCGCGCCGCGCGCCAGCGCCGTGCGCGCCAGCAGCAGCGCCAGCCGCGCATCGTCGAACTGGCCGTCCCAGTAGCGCACGCCGCCCCACAGGCCGCGCGGCTGCACGCCGGGCAGCAGCTCGAGCGCGCGCCGCGTGCTCAGCCACTCGGTGCCTCCCAGGCCGTGGCGGCCGGCCAGGGCGTCGTAGGCCTTCAGGCCCAGGCCGTAGAAGCCGCGCTCCCACCAGTGGTAGCCCGGCATCACGAAAGGCAGGCGCTGCGCCACGTGCGGCGCGTTGGCCAGGATCGCGGCGCGCTCGTGCAGGGCCTCGCGCACGAGGTGGATGTCGCCCTGCGCCAGGTAGCGCACGCCGCCGTGGGCCAGCTTGGTGGCGCGCGACGAGGTGCCCTGGGCGAAGTCGTGCGATTCGACCAGCACCACCGAGAGGCCGCGCACCGCGGCGTCCAGCGCCACGCCCAGGCCGACGGCACCGCCGCCGATGATGGCCAGGTCCCATTCGCGCGGCTCGCGCAGCCGTGCGATCAGGCCGGGGCGGTCGGTGGCCGGGGTCATCCGCGCACGAAGTGCACCGGCAGCCCCGGCACATCCACGCGCAGGCTCAGCACCCGGCCGGCCAGCGGCTGGGCGGCCAGTTCTTCGGCCGGCCGGTGGTTGCGCGCGGTGGTGATGAACAGCGTGCGCAGGTCCGGCCCGCCGAAGCAGGGCATGGTGGGGCAGCGCACCGGCAGCGGCAGCTCGCGCAGCAGCCGGCCGTCGGGCGCCAGCCGCAGCAGCCGCTGGCCCTCGTACATCGCCACCCAGTAGCAGCCCTCGGCGTCGACCGCCGCGCCGTCGGGGCGGCCGCCGTAGTCGGCCAGCGCCTGGCCGGGCTGGCGCGGCGCGAACTCGGCATGGACGCGCCGGCGGCTGAGCGAGCCGTCGCTGCCGTCGAAGTCGAAGGCGTACACGCGGTGCGCGCTGGTGTCGGCCCAGTACATCGTGCGGCCGTCGGGGCTGAAGGCCAGGCCGTTGCTGACCGTGATGCCGCCGGCGATGCGGTCGAGCCGGCCCGCGGCCCAGCGGTACAGGGCCGCGTTCGGGGGCTGGCGCGGCTCGTAGATGGTGCCCACCCACAGCCGCCCCTGCGGATCGGCCTTGCCGTCGTTGAAGCGCTCCTGGGCGCCGTCGTAGGGCGCACCGGCCAGGCGCTCGCGCCGGCCGCTGGCGGGGTCGAAGCCGAACAGGCCGTCGCGCATCGCCAGCAGCAGCCGCCCGCCGGGCAGCGGCGCGCAGCAGCCCGGCTCGCTCTCCAGGCTCCATTGCCGATGCGCGCCCACGGCCGGGCTGTAGCGGTGCAGCGCGCGGCCGGGAATGTCGCACCAGTACAGCGCCGCCTCGTCGGGGTGCCAGAAGGGCGATTCACCCAGCAGCGACGCCGGCGCGGGCAGGGCCTGGAGGGCGCTCATTCGAACATCAGCTTGGTCAGGCCGCGCACGCTGAACAAGCGGCCCGGGTTCTGCGTTTCTTCCAGCACGCCGGACAGCCGCTGGCGGATGCGCGGGCTGCGCCGGGCGCGCCAGACCACGAGGTCGGCGATCCAGGGGTGGCGGTTCACGCGGCTGGCGGTCTCGTAGAGGTCGAACTGCGGCTGCAGCCGGCGCAGCGCGGCGGCGTAGGCCTGCTCGATGGCGGCATCGCCGGGCCGGCCCGGCGCCAGCAGCGCCTGGGCCGCGAGCAGCCCGGTCTCGAGCGCCTTGCCGATGCCCTCGCCGCTGAAGGCATAGGTGCTGCCGGCGGCCTCGCCCGCCACCAGCAGGCCGGGCCGCGACCAGCGCGCACCGCGCAGCGTGCAGCGCAGCGGCGCGCCTTCGAGCCGGCCCTGCAGCGTGCCGCCGGCCATCAGCTCGGCCGCGGGCGCGTAGATCTCGCAGAAGGCTTCGAAGAAGCGACGCAGGTTCACGTCCTGCATGCGGCCGCGGCCGTCACCCTGGCGCTGGTGGCTGCCGGTCAGGCCGGCGCCGATGTTGAACAGCCCGCCCGGCGCCGGGAAGACCCAGCCGTAGCCGCCCCGCAGGCGCGGGTGCCACACCATCTGCAGCGGCAGGCCGGCGCGCGCCATGCCGTCGTGCCGCACGTAGCCGCGCAGGGCGATGCCGCTGGGCGTCTGGCGCTCGCACAGGCCGGCGGCGATCAGCGGCTGCGGCACGGCACCGGTGGCCAGCACCACCCAGCGGGCCGCGATCTCGTGCACCTGGCGCTGGTCGCGCGGGCCCGCCTGCAGCCGCGCGCCCACGACACGGCCGCCTTCCACCAGCGGCGCCTCGAAGCGCAGCGGCGCCAGCAGCCGCGCGCCGGCGCGCTGGGCCGCCCGCACGAGGATGTGGTCGAGCGTCCTGCGCGGCAGCACCGACAGCGTGCCGGCGATGTCGACGTGGCCGCCGCGCGGGCCGACGAAACGCACCTGCGGCACCGGCGTGGCCAGCGCCGCGACCTCGTCGTACACGCCCAGCCGGCGCAGCGCGGCATGGGCATCGGGGATCAGGCCGTCGCCGCAGACCTTGTCGCGCGGGAAGGCCTGCTGGTCGGCCAGCAGCACGTCCAGCCCGCCCGCGGCCAGACGCTGCGCGCAGGCGCTGCCGGCCGGGCCGGCGCCGACGACGAGCACATCACAGGAAACGGGGTATGCGGGGTCGGCCATCTGCGGCGCGATTCTAGGCAGGCTGCCGCACCGGGTCGGCAGCGGCGCGGCGTTGTGGTAGCTTCGCTGCCCCAGCCGGAGGAGCCGGCCAGGAGGGATGGATGCTCATCGGTGTACCGCTGGAAAGCGCGGCGGGCGAGACCCGCGTGGCCGTCACGCCCGAGACGGCGAAGAAGCTCAGGGCCCAGGGCCACCTGATCAAGATCCAGTCGGGTGCCGGCGTCGCCGCCAGCGCCACCGACGAGGCCTACGCCGCCGCCGGCGCCGAGATCACCGACCGCGCCGGCGCCTTCGGCTGCGAGCTGGTGCTGAAGGTGAAGAGCCCCGACGCCGACGAGCTGAGCCTGATGCGGCGCGGCGCCGCGCTGGTGGGCCTGCTCAACCCCTACGACGCGGACGGCCTGGCGCGCCTGGCCGCCGCCGGGCTGACGAGCTTCGCGCTCGAGGCCGCGCCGCGCACGACCCGCGCGCAGAGCATGGACGTGCTGAGCAGCCAGGCCAACATCGCCGGCTACAAGGCCGTGATGATGGCGGCCGACCGGTACCAGCGCCTGTTCCCGATGCTGATGACGGCGGCCGGCACCATCAAGGCCGCGCGCGTCGTCATCCTGGGCGTGGGCGTGGCCGGGCTGCAGGCCATCGCCACGGCCAAGCGCCTGGGCGCGGTGATCGAGGCCAGCGACGTGCGGCCGAGCGTGAAGGAGCAGGTCGAGAGCCTGGGCGCCAAGTTCATCGACGTGCCCTACGAGACGGCCGAGGAGAAGGAGGCCGCCGAGGGCGTGGGCGGCTACGCCCGGCCCATGCCGCCGAGCTGGATGGAGCGCCAGAAGGTGGAGGTGGCCAAGCGCGTGGCCGCGGCCGACATCGTGGTCAGCACGGCGCTGATCCCGGGCCGCGCCGCGCCGGTGCTCATCACCGAGGCGATGGTCAGGAGCATGAAGCCGGGCTCGGTGATCGTCGACATGGCGGCCCCCGCCGGCGGCAACTGCCCGCTGACCGAGGCCGGCAAGACCGTCGTCAGGCATGGCGTGACGATCGTCGGCGAGACCAACATCCCGGCCCTGGTGGCGGCCGACTCGTCGTCGCTGTACGCGCGCAACGTGCTCGACTTCCTGAAGCTGATCCTGCCCAAGGACGGCGGCCTGCAGGTGCCGATGGACGACGACATCGTGGTCGCGTGCCTGATGACGCAGAGCGGTGAGATCAAGAGGAAATAGACCATGGACATCGTCAGCCCCACCGTCACCAACCTCATCATCTTCGTGCTCGCCATCTACGTCGGCTACCACGTGGTGTGGAACGTCACGCCCGCGCTGCACACGCCGCTGATGGCGGTGACGAACGCCATCAGCGCCATCGTCATCGTCGGCGCCATGCTCGCCGCGGCACTGACCGAAGGCCCGGTGGGCAAGACCTTCGGCGTGCTGGCGGTGACGCTGGCCGCCGTCAACGTGTTCGGCGGCTTCCTCGTCACGCGGCGCATGCTGGAGATGTTCCGCAAGAAGGAAAAGAAGCCCGCAGCACCCCGGGAGGCCGGCCAGTGAGCCTGAACCTCGTCACTCTGCTGTACCTGGTGGCCAGCGTCTGCTTCATCCAGGCGCTGAAGGGCCTGAGCCACCCCACCAGCTCGATCCGCGGCAACCTCTTCGGCATGCTCGGCATGGCCATCGCCGTGCTCACCACCGCGGCGCTGATCGTGCAGCTGGCCGGCAGCATGGGGCAGACGCGGGCGCAGGGCATGGTGTGGGTGGCCGTCGGGCTGCTGGCGGGCGGCAGCATCGGCTCGGTGATGGCCAAGCGGGTGGAGATGACCAAGATGCCCGAGCTGGTGGCCTTCATGCACAGCATGATCGGCCTGGCTGCGGTATTCATCGCCGCCGCGGCGGTGGCCGAGCCCTGGGCCTTCGGCATCGTGGCGCACCCGGTGAACGGTGTCGGGGGCGAGATCCCGCACGGCAACCGCATCGAGCTGGCCCTGGGCGCGTTCATCGGCGCGGTCACGTTTTCGGGCTCGGTCATCGCCTTCGGCAAGCTCAGCGGCAAGTACAAGTTCCGCCTCTTCCGCGGCGCGCCCGTGACCTTTCGCGGCCAGCACTGGCTCAACCTGGCGCTGGGCCTGCTGGCGGTCTGGGGCTGCGCGGTGTTCTTCCTGTCGGGCTACACGCACGCCTTCGTGATCGTCACCGCGCTGGGCTTCGTGCTCGGCGTGCTGATCATCATCCCGATCGGCGGTGCCGACATGCCGGTGGTGGTGAGCATGCTCAACAGCTACTCGGGCTGGGCCGCGGCGGGCATCGGCTTCTCGCTCGAGAACAGCATGCTCATCATTGCCGGCAGCCTGGTGGGCAGCTCGGGCGCGATCCTGAGCTACATCATGTGCAAGGCGATGAACCGCTCGTTCTTCAACGTCATCCTGGGCGGCTTCGGCGGCGAGGCCGGCGCGGCCGCTGCGGGCAGTGCCGCGCAGCGGCCGGTGAAGTCCGGCAGCGCCGACGACGCCGCCTTCGTGCTGGGCAACGCCGAGACCGTGATCATCGTGCCCGGCTACGGCCTGGCGGTGGCGCGGGCGCAGCATGCGGTGAAGGAGCTGGCGGCCAAGCTCACGGCCAAGGGTGTCACCGTGAAGTACGCGATCCACCCCGTGGCCGGCCGCATGCCGGGCCACATGAACGTGCTGCTGGCCGAGGCCGAGGTGCCCTACGACCAGGTGTTCGAGATGGAAGACATCAACGGCGAGTTCGGCCAGGCCGACGTGGCCATCATCCTGGGCGCCAACGATGTCGTGAACCCGGCCGCGCACACCAAGGGCAGCCCGATCTACGGCATGCCCATCCTCGAGGCCTACAAGGCCAAGACCGTGATCGTCAACAAGCGCAGCATGGCCAGCGGCTACGCCGGCCTGGACAACGAGCTGTTCTACATGGACAAGACGATGATGGTCTTCGGCGACGCGAAGAAGGTGGTCGAGGAGATGGTGAAGGCCGTGGAATAGGCAGCCCCATGCTGCCTGCCATCGCCGCGCTGCGCGCCACGCTCACCGAGCCCGGCTGCCACCTGGCCCTGGTCGAGCGCGTGCTGGCCCGGGCCGCCGAGCCGGCCGCGGCCCAGGTCTTCACCGCCTTGCTGGCCGACGAGGCGCGCGCCGCGGCGCAGGCCGCCGATGCGCGACTGGCGCGCGGGCTGGCGCAGCCCTCGCCGCTGGCCGGCCTGCCGGTGACGGTGAAGGACCTGTACGACATCGCCGGGCGCACCACGCTCGCCGGCTCGGTGCTGCGCCGCGGTGCGCCACCGGCCGCGCACGACGCCGCGGCGGTGGCGCGCCTGCGCGCGGCCGGCGCGGCGATCGTGGGGCTGACCAACATGAGCGAGTTCGCCTTCTCGGGCCTGGGCCTGAACCCGCACTTCGGCACCCCGCGCAACCCGGCCGATGCCGCGCTGGCGCGCATCCCGGGCGGCTCGTCGTCGGGGGCGGCGGTGTCGGTGGCGCTGGGCCTGGCGGTGGCCGGGCTGGGTTCGGACACCGGCGGCTCGATCCGCATCCCGGCCGCCTTCTGCGGCCTGGTCGGCTTCAAGAACACGCAGGCGCGCACGCCGCTGGCCGGTGCCTTCCCGCTGTCGTTCACGCTCGACACGGCCTGCGCGATGACGCCTACGGTGGACGACTGCCTGCTCGTGGACGGCGTGCTGGCGGGCGCGCCGCTGGCGGCGCCTGCACGCGAAGCCCGTGGCCTGCGGCTGGCCCTGCCGCAGACGCTGGTGCTGGACGACCTGGAGCCCGCCGTGGCCGCGGCCTTCGACCGCGCGCTGGAGCGGCTGCGCCAGGCCGGCGCGCAGATCGTGCCGCTGGCGCTGCCCGAGTTCGCCGAGATCGCCCGGCTCAACGCCCCCGGCGGCCTGTCGCCGATCGAGGCCTGGGCGGTGCACCGCGCAGCGATGACGTCGCAGCGCGAACGCTTCGACCCCCGCGTGGCGCAGCGCATCGCGCAGGGCGCGGGCGTGGCGGCGGCCGACTACATCGACCTGCTGCAGCGCCGGCGAGAATGGATTTCGCGCGTGCAGGCGCGGCTGGCCGGCTTCGACGCGTTCGTCTGCCCTACCGCGCCCATCGTCGCGCCGGGTATCGCCGAGGTGGCCGCCAGCGACGAGGCCTACTTCAAGGCCAACGGCCGCGCGCTGCGCAACACCTTCGTCGTCAACTTCCTCGACGGCTGCGCCTTCAGCCTGCCCTGCCAGGCGCCGGGCGCGCTGCCGGTGGGCCTGATGCTGGCCGCACCGGCGCACCACGACGCCGCCCTCGCGGGCGTGGCCCGCGCCGTCGAGCCGCTGCTGCGGGCCTGACGGTGCGCCTGTTCGTGGCAGCGCCGCTGCGCGAGGGCACCGAGCTGGCGCTGCCGCATGGCGCCGCGCGCCACGCGCAGGTGCGGCGCGTGCAACCGGGCGATGCACTGCGGCTGTTCGACGGCGGCGGCTGCGATTGGCCGGCCACCGTGCTGGCGGTGGGCCGCAGCGAGGTGCGGGTGCAGGTCGGCACGCCCGTGGCCGCGGCCGGCGAGCCGCGCTGGCCGCTGACGATCGCGCTCGGCATGCCCGCCAACGAGCGCATGGACGCGGTGGTCGAGAAGGCCACGGAACTCGGCGTGGCCGCGATCCAGCCGCTGCTCACCGAGCGCAGCGTGCTGCGGCTGGCCGGCGAGCGCGCCCAGCGCAAGGTGGCGCACTGGCAGGCGGTGGCCGAGGCGGCCTGCGAGCAATGCGGGCGCGCCCGCGTGCCGCAGGTGGCGCCGGTGCGCCCGCTGGCCGAGTGGCTGGCGGCGCTGCCCGCAGCGGCGGCCGAACAGCGCTGGCTGCTCAGTCTGCAGCCCGGCGCCGCGGCGCTGGCGGCCACGCCCCGCGCGGCCGCGGCGCTCACCACCCTCAGCGGCCCCGAAGGCGGGCTCACGCCGGACGAGGAAGACGCCGCCCGGCGCGCCGGCTTCGGCCCGGTGGCCCTGGGCCCGCGCGTGCTGCGCGCCGACACCGCGCCGCTGGCGGTGCTGGCCTGGCTGGCGCTGCAGGCCGGCGATTGACAGCGCTGCCGGCTCGGGCACAGTCGCGCCTGTTTCGTCACCGGAGTGCATCACCATGGGTTTGCTGGATTCGGTACTGGGCGCGATCAACCAGGCTTCGCAGGGGCAGGCGGGCCTCAACAGTGCGGATGGCACGGGCAGTGCGGGCGGTGCGCCCTCGGGCGACCTGCTGGGCGCCCTCGCCGGCCTGCTGGGCCAGGGTCAGGGCGCCGGCGGCCTGGGCGGGCTGACGGGCCTGATCGCCAGGTTTCAACAAGGCGGCCTGGGCGACGTCGTGCAGTCGTGGGTCTCCACGGGCCAGAACCTGCCGGTGTCGCCGGACCAGATCCGCCAGGTGCTGGGCTCGGACACCGTGGCGCGCCTGGCGCAGCAGCTGGGGCTGAGCCACGGCGACGTGGCCGGCCAGCTGTCGCAGGCGCTGCCCCACCTGGTGGACCAGCTCACGCCGGACGGCCAGGTGCCGCACGGCGGGCTGGGCGAGATCGCGGGCGTGCTGGGCGGGCTGTTCAACCGCGGCTGAGCCGGCCGGCTCCGCGCGCCCTGCCCCCGCTGCCGAGGTCCGCGCCCATGAAGCGACGCCACCTGATCCAACAGCTGGGCGCCGCCTGCGCCACGCTCGGGCTGCCCGCCTACGCCCAGCCCGCCCGGCCGCTGCTGCTGGGCCAGTCGGCCGCCCTGTCCGGCCCGGCGCGCGAGCTGGGCGAGCAGTTCCGCAGCGGCGCGCTGCTGCACTTCGACAAGGTCAATGCCGGCGGCGGCGTGGGCGGCCGCTTGCTCGAGCTGCGCAGCCTGGACGACGGCTACGAGCCCGACCGCTGCGCGGCCAACACGCGCCAGCTGATCGACGCCGGCGCCTTCGCCCTGTTCGGCTACATCGGCACCCCCACCAGCCTGGCCGCGCTGCCGCTGGTGAACGCCGCGCGGCTGCCCTTCATCGCACCGCTGTCGGGCGCCGAGGCGCTGCGCACGCCTTTCAACCGCCTGCTGTTCCATGTGCGGGCCTCGTACTTCGACGAGACGGCCGAGATCGTCAAGCAGATCACCGCGGTGGGCATCCGGCGGGTGGCCGTGTTCTACCAGGACGACGCCTACGGCAACGCCGGCCTGGAGGGCGTGACCCGGGCGCTCAAGCCGCTGGGCCTGGCGCCCACCGGGCTGGGCAAGGTGGAGCGCAATTCGGTGGACGTGGCGGCGGCGGCGAAATCCATCCTGGACGCCAAGCCCGACGCGATCGTGCAGATCAGCGCCTACAAGTCGTGCGCCGCGTTCATCCGGGCCGCGCGCCAGGCCGGCTTCGGCGGCACCTTCTACAACGTCTCGTTCGTCGGCACGCGCGCGCTGGCCGAGGCGCTGGGCGCCGAGGCGCGCGGCGTCGTCATCAGCCAGGTGATGCCCTACCCGTTCTCTCCCTCCACCGCGCTCGCCGGCGACTACCTGGCCGCCGGCAAGGCCGCGCAGGGGGCGAAGTTCGTGCCCAACTACGGCAGCATCGAAGGCTACGTGGCCGCGCGCACGCTGGTCGACGGCCTGCGC
This sequence comes from Burkholderiales bacterium, assembly GCA_028872015.1. Classification (GTDB taxonomy): domain Bacteria; phylum Pseudomonadota; class Gammaproteobacteria; order Burkholderiales; family Burkholderiaceae_C; genus Rubrivivax. The sequence continues at coordinate 26,206 of JAGWLO010000025.1, forward strand.
CGCGCCGGGGCCCGGCCCACCGCCGACAGCCTGATCGGCGGGCTCGAATCGCTGCGCGACCTCGACCTGGGCGGCTACTTCATCGACTTCTCGGCGCGCAAGCACACCGGCTCGCATTTCGTCGAGCTGACGATGCTCACGGCCAGCGGCCAGGTGCTGCGCTGACGACGGCGCCGCGGCCGACGGTGGCTCAGGGCAGGCTGAGCGCGGTCTGGCCGGCCACGGCGCCAGTGGCGTCGAAACGGCGCTCGATCACCCGCGTGTGCAGCCGCGGGTGCCGGCTGCCGCGGCGCTCGGCGATGACCAGCGTGGAGCAGCGCGTGCCGTAGACCGCTGCCTCGGCGCCGCCCCGGTCGTCGCCGGCGATCCGGATGAACGCCGGCGACAGCTGCCGCTCGCGTGCCAGCGGCACGCCGGTGGCCGGCAGTTCGGCATCGGGCGCCGGGGTGCGGTCGGCCAGCGCCGCGAACAGGGCTTCGGCCAGCGCGTCGACATCCGCGTCCCCGTCGGCGTCGGCCTGGGCCGCCAGGGCCTGGGCCAGCCGTGCCTTCAGCCGCAGCACCTTGGGCCAGGGCGTTTCCAGCGCCGCGTTGGACAGGCCGTACAGACCGGCGCCCAGGCGGCGCTGCGCGCCCGCGCCGGCCCGGTTGCCGACCCACAGCAGCTGCGGCACCGCCAGGTCGGCCACCAGCAGGTTGAAGCCGTTGCGCGGCACCTGCCGCAGGCCGGCGAGCCAGTGCTCGTCGGCCTGCGGCACGGCCAGCGCATCGGTGACGAGCGCACCGCGCGAGGGCGCGGCAGGGTCGAAGCGGCCCGGCTCGCGCACGTTGGTCACCAGCGCCAGCCGGCCGGCTGCGCTCAGGCCGAGCCAGCTGCCGCCGCCGACCAGGTCGCGCCCGCCCAGCACGGGTGGCCGGCCGGGCGCCGGCTGCCACCAGGCCAGCGGCGCCGCGGCGCGGGCGAAGAACTCGTCGCGGTTGGAGGCCACGACCCAGGGAAAGCGCTCGCTCTGGGCGACGGCGATGGCGGCCAGGCACATGGCGGTGATCGCAGGTCCGGCTACCCGGCCTTGCGCCCGTAACCCGGGGCGATGCGCACCAGCGCCGCGGCCACGAACGAAGGCAGCGTGGCGATGCAGCCCCAGACGAAGAAGCCGCGGTAGCCCAGCACCGACTGCAGCCAGCCCGCCCACAGCCCGGGCAGCATCATGCCCAGCGCCATGAAGCCGGTGCACAGGGCGTAATGCGCCGTCTTGTGCGGGTTGTCGCCGGCCGGCCCGCCGGCCACCATCAGCATGTAGACCATGTAGGCGGTGAAGCCGAAGCCGTAGCCGAACTGCTCCAGCCCGAGCGCCGCGCTCACCAGCCCCAGGCCGCCCGGCTGCCACCAGGCCAGCGCCACGAACACCAGGTTGGGCAGGTGCATCGCCAGCAGCAGCGGCCACAGCGTGCGCGCCAGGCCCAGGCGCGCCACGACCCAGCCGCCGAGCAGCCCGCCCAGCGTCAGCGCCACCACGCCCACGGTGCCGTAGGCGATGCCCACGTCCTGCGTCGGCAGGCCCAGCCCGCCGGCGCTGCGCGGGTCGAGCAGGAAAGGCACGGCGAGCTTGAGCAGCTGCGCCTCGGCAAAGCGGTACAGCAGCAGGAAGGCGAGCACGCGCACGATGTCGCGCTGGCGGAAGAAGGCGCCGAACACGCGACCGAAGTCGGCCCAGAACGGCGCACCGCGCGGCGCGGCGTGGTCGGCCGCGGGCCGCGGCAAGGCCCAGGCGTGCCAGGCCGACAGGCCGACGAAGAACAGCGCCAGCAGCGCGAACACGCCGGCCCAGGCGGTGTGGAAATCGCCTGCGCCGTCACGGGCGCCTGCGGCACCCGTGCGTGCGGCCAGCGCACCGGCCAGCACCACCAGCCCGCCCTGGCCGGCGATCATCGCCAGCCGGTAGAACGTGCTGCGCACGCCGACGAACGCGGCCTGCGTGCGCTCGGGCAGCGCCAGCATGTAGAAGCCGTCGGCCGCGATGTCGTGGGTGGCCGAGGCCAGCGCCAGCAGCCACAGCACGGCCAGCGTCCAGCCCAGGAAATGCGGCCCCGGCAGCGCCAGCGCCACGCCCGCCAGCGCCAGCCCGAGCACGAACTGCAGCACCACGATCCAGCGCCGCTTGCGGCCCAGCAGGTCGACCAGCGGACCCCACAGCGGCTTGACCACCCAGGGCAGGTACAGGCCGCTGGTGACGAGCGCGATCTCGGTGTTGGACACCCCCAGGTTCTTGTACATGACGACCGCCAGCGTCATGACCACCACGTAGGGCAGCCCTTCGCCGAAGTACAGCGTGGGGATCCAGCGCCAGGGCGTGGGGGGCGGGCGCACCGGGGTCAAGCGCGGGGTCTCGGCACAGGCATGATGCCGATGTTCACACGGATCGCGGCCCGACCCGACCCTCGCGCCACGGCCTGCGCCCGACCAGCCCCTGTTGCGCCGGCGCCGCGCTGCGGACGATCCGGATTGGCTGGCCCGCCCGGTGCTGCAACACTGTGGGGCCACGTTGTCGCGCCTGCAATGGACGGTAAAGCGCGCCACCGTCTCCCAGATCAAACCAAACACACAGGAGTGCCGATGAAACTCAACGCCATCGCTGGCGCCATCGCCCTGCTCGGGCTGGCCGGCTCCGCCCTCGCGCAGAGCAGCCCTGCCGAGCAGCGGGTCGAAGTCACCGGCTCGAGCATCAAGCAGATCGACGCCGAAGGCGCGCTGCCGGTGCAGGTGATCACGCGCAAGGAGCTCGACCGCCAGGGCATCACCACGGCCGAGCAGCTGATCATGCAGCTCAACGTCAACGGCAACGGCGTCGACAACCTGGCCAGCAACTCCGACGTGGCCGCCGGCTCCTCGCGCGGCAACAACGGCCTGTCGGCGGCCAACCTGCGCATGCAGGGCGCCAATGCCACGCTGGTGCTGTTGAACGGGCGCCGCGTGGCCATCGCCGGCCTGAGCGGCGGCGTGGTCGACCTGCAGCAGATACCGTTCGCGGCCATCGAGCGGGTCGAGGTGCTGAAGGACGGCGCCTCGTCGCTGTACGGCTCCGATGCCATCGGCGGCGTCATCAACTTCATCACCCGCAAGGACTACCGCGGGCTGCAGGTCTCGGGCCTGGCCGACATCACCCAGCATGCCGGCGGCAACATCGGCAAGGCGTCGTTCACGGCCGGCAAGGGCGACCTCGACAGCGACCACTACAACATCCTCGTCACCGCCTCGTACGCCGAGAACCAGGCGCTGCGCGGCGACCAGCGCAACTTCGTCAACACCTTCCAGCCCAACCGCGGCCTGTCCCCCGACACCCGCGGCGACCCCTACGCCACGCTGTTCGCGATCAACAGCGTCTACGGCGTGCTCAGCCGCGACAACCTCAACAACTCGGGCCGCAGCACCGGCCCCATGCTGCCCGGTGGCGGCACCCAGACCTACAACGGCATCAACACGCTGAACCTGCCCGGCCAGGCCGGCTGCGCCAGCATCGCCGGCATGGGCCCGTACGCCTACGACCTGTGGAGCTCGCCCGGCGCCAGGTACGGCTGCGCCTGGGACACCGGGCGCGCCGCGGCACTGCAGCAGCCGGTGAAGAACGCCAACCTGCTGGCGCGCGGCACGCTGCGGCTGGGCGAGCACGAGCTGTTCATCGAGGCCACCGCGGCGCAGGTGAAATCGCAGAAGAGCTTCTCGCCGAACCAGATCACCAGCAGCAACGTCGCCAGCAGCCCGTTCTACAAGCTTGCCTATCCGAGCACCGGGGCGGCCTACGGCAGCGTGTTCAACGCGCTGGTGGCCACCTTCCCGCAGCTGGCCGTCAACAACGGCCTGCCGATGCCGCTGCGCTGGCGCTGCATGCCCTGCGGCAACCGCCAGATCGGCACCACCTCGGACACCGGGCGCGTGGTGGTGGGCGCCAGCGGCCCGCTCGGCCTGGGCGACTGGGACTACAAGGCCGGTCTGTCCAGCGCCTACAGCGATTCCAAGTCCAAGCTCGCCGGCGGCTACTTCTACGGCGTGCCGTTCGCGGCGCTGATCAACACCGGGGTGCTGAACCCGTTCCCGACCGACGGCATCACGCAGACGCCGGCCGCGCTGGCGGCGCTGGCGGGCACCTCGGCCAACGGCGTCACCCTGTACGGCGGCAAGTACACCTCCACCGAGGCCGACGCCACCTTCTCGGGCACCGTGGCCAGCCTGCCCGCGGGCCCGCTGATGGCGGCCGTGGGCGTGGACCTGCGGGCCGAGAAGTACCAGTTCAACGGCAATGCCACCGACCTGGCCACGCAGGCGAGCATCTTCAATGCCCCGTTCGACAGCATCAACTCGCTGGCGCCGGTCAAGCGCAACGTCTCGGCGGCGTTCACCGAGATCCAGATCCCGTTGACCAAGGCGCTGCAGGTCACGCTGTCGGCGCGCATCGACAAGTACACCGGCTTCGGCAGCACCACCAACCCCAAGGTGGCGGCGCGCTACGCGCCGATCGAGCAGCTGATGTTCCGCGGCTCGTACAGCACGGGCTTCCGGGTGCCGACCTTCGCGCAGGAGTTCTTCGGCGTGACTCAGTCGCAGTACACCGGCGCCAACCTGGTCGATCCGCAGAGCTGCCCGACCCTGGTGGTCTCCAGCGCGCCGGGCTGCGCTTCGATCACGCCGGTGATCCTCAGCGGCGGCAAGCCCGAGCTCGGGCCCGAGAAGGCCAAGATGGCCAACCTGGGCTTCGTCTGGCAGCCCACGCGCAACCTCAGCGGCAGCCTCGACTGGTGGAGCATCGAGCGCACCGGCACCATCCAGAGCCTGGACCTGACCACGCTGTCGGCCAACTACGCCTCGTTCCAGAGCGCCTTCATCCGCGACGCCAACGGCAACCTGGTGACCATCGACGACCGCTGGATCAACGCCGGCGGCACCCGCACGCGCGGGCTCGAGCTGACGGCCAAGGCCAGCGGCGCGGTGTTCGGCGGCCGCTGGGGCGTCAACTACGACCTGTCGTACCTGCTCGACAAGAAGTCGCGCGTGGTGCCCGGCGCGCCCTGGGGCCCGAGCGAAGTGGCCGTGGCCACGCGCACCGGCGACCTGGGCATCCGCTGGAAACACACGCTGGAGCTGACCTACGGCCGGGGCGTCTGGGGCAGCAGCCTGAGCCAGGTCTGGCGCAGCGGCTACCAGGACTTCGTCCTGCCCGGCGTGGCCAACGGCACGGTCTCGCCGCCCGACTGGAACCCGCGCGTCAAGGCCTACGTGCTCTACAACGCCAGCGTCACCTACACCGGCATCAAGAACCTGACGCTGCTGGCCGGGGTGAAGAACCTGTTCGACACCAAGCCGCCCTTCAGCGCCACCTACGACACCGACACCGGCGCCGGCAGCTCGTGGGAGCCGCGCGTGGCCGATCCGCGGCTGCGTTCGTTCCTGCTGCAGGCCGACTACAAGTTCTTCTGACGCCCACGCCCGCAAGGCGCTCGCGCCAGGCTCGGGGGCCTCTTCGGAGGCCCCCTTTTTCTCCGGCCCGCCGCGCACGCCGACCGCCATGCCCCCGCGCCCCGATCTCGCCCCATCCCTGCTCGCCGCCGTGCGCGCGCAGGACTTCGGCGCCACGCCCGACAGCGCGCGCGGCGGCGCGCCGGTGGCGCATTTCCCGAGCCTGGACCTGGCGGTGATCGACTTCGGCGTCGGCGCGGCCCAGCCGCCGCGCTGGGCCAACGTGCTGTTTTCGCGCGAGCACCCGCAGGGCGTGGTCGCGGCCTTGGACGGCCGCGCGGGGGCCGCGGCCAACCTGCGCTTCGACCAGGACCTGCAGGGCCCGAACGGCGATTCGATCGCCTGGGCGCCCGATGCCGACTGGTCGCGCCTGCCCTTCGTGCCGCTGGCCGGCCGCGGCGCGCTGCGCTTCGTGGCGCCCTACCCGGCCTCGCTGCTGAAGCTGATGGTGGCGGTGGGCCTGGGCCTGGCGCTGGACCGCGGGCTGATCGCCGACTGGCCGGCCGCGCTCCTGCCGATGATCGTCGTCAGCGACAACGACGCCACCACCGAATGCGTCGCCCTGCTGCACAAGGTAGCGATGGTGGACGCGCTGAACGCGCGCCTGGCGCAGCTCGGCCTGGTCACGCTGCAGATGCACGGCACCCGGCCCGATGGCGGCTGGCGCAACGCCGACGGCGCGGGCGTGGGCCGCATCCACATGACCGCCTGGGACACGGCGCGGCTGCTGTGGCTGCTGACCCCGCAGGCGCCGCCGCCGCCCTGGCTGCCGCGCGGCAGCCTGCTGCTGCAGCCGGCCACGGCCGGGCAGTTGCTGCAAGTGCTGCGGCGGCAGGCGGTGAACGACGTGCTGTCGTCGGGCTCGCTGCGCGAGGTGCCGGGCTGGGTGCCGGGGCTGCCCGACCCGCCGGCCTTCGCCCACAAGACCGGCACGACCGAGAACTACGCCAGCGATGCGGGCATCGTGCAGTTCGAGAGCCACTGCTACATCGTGGCCTGGCTCAGCAGCCTGGGCAGCCGCTACGCACCCGACCCGCGCTGCGCCACCACCTGGCGCACACCGGCGCTGGGGGCGGCGATCCACCGGCTGATCGAGGCCGGCGCGTGAGCTGCGCCGCGCGGGCACCGGGCAGCCCGATCGGCTGCCACGGCGGCCACAGCGACATCACCGCGCTGCATGCGTCGTGGGCGCGCGAGGGCCGGCCCAGCCTGCACGCGCCGAGGGCCGGCTGGTGGGCGGCAGCCTGAGCCTCCCGGTGGGCGGCGCGATCCCGTCCTGGAAGACGTGGACGAAGCGGCCTGCCGCGTCGACCGCCTGCTGACCCGGTTGCGCCGGGCCGGCCTGCGCGTGGCGCTCGATGCCCAGGCCGGCACGCAGACCCGGCGCGAGGACCTGCCGGCCGCTGGCTGACCGATCAGCGCAGCGGCAGCCCGCCCGCCTCGGGCTGCGGCGGGCGGCCCTGCGCCAGATCCAGCGCCCAGGCCGCCGCGATGCGGCGCAGCGCCGCGACGTTCGCCGCCTGCGGCGCGCCCTGGCCGCAGGCCGCCACCGCCAGCGCCGTGGTGTCTGCGCCCTCGACATCCAGGTGCGTGGCCCCCGGCAGGCGCAGCCCGATGAAGGCCTGGGGCAGGGCCCGCAGCGCCGGCAGCGCGTTGTTGTGCAGGTTGCAGCGGCCCGGCTCGGCCAGCACGGCCAGCACCGGGCGCCGGCCGTCGCCGGCGATCGCCTGCAGCGCCGCGGCCAGGCCCGGCGTAGCCACCGGGTCGAGCAGCAGCGCGCCGGCCAGCCGATCGGGTGCCCGCACAGCCAGCGCCGCGCCCGTGTAAGCCGCGAACACGGCGCCCGCCGAATGGCCGCCCACGACGACGGCCTGGGACAGCGCGCGGCCGTCGGGTGCGCGCAGGCCGCCGGCGATCGCCGCGGCCAGGGCGCGCGCCAGCGCAGGCCGGCCGCCGGCCATGTCGGCGTCCAGGCACAGCACCATCAGGCCCTGCTGCATCAGCCGCGACGCCGTGCCGCGCAGGTTGGCGCAGGAGCGGCCGAAGCCGTGTTCGAGCAGCACCAGACCGGCCACCGGCGCCGGCGGCAGCAGCCATTCGGTGTCGACCGAGACACCGTTCAGCAGCAACGGCGCAAACACGCGCCATGGGTCGGCACCGGGCGCCGGCGGCCGGGTCGCGCAGGCGGCCAAGAGCATCAGCAGCCCGGCGGCCATGCCTGGCGATCGGATTCGCATGGCGCCGATTCTGCTGCGCCGGCGCAGCAAGCAAAATGGTGCTCCACTCCGCACCGGCCCGCATGAACGCTGCCCCTTCCACCCTCGCCGAGCTCGGCCCCGCCGTGGCCACCACGGCCCTGCATTCGCTGCCGCTGATCGCGCGCGGCAAGGTGCGCGACCTCTATGCCGTCGGCGCCGACCGCCTGCTGATGGTGGCCAGCGACCGGCTGAGCGCCTTCGACGTGGTGATGAAGGCGCCCGTGCCGGGCAAGGGCCGGCTGCTGACGCAGATGGCGCTGTTCTGGTTCGACCGCCTCGGGCCGCTGGTGCCCAACCACCTCAGCGCCGACGCCCCCGAGAGCGTGGTGGCCGCCGACGAGGTGGCGCAGGTGGCCGGCCGCTCGATGCTGGTGCGGCGCCTGCAGCCCCTGCCCTGCGAGGCGGTGGTGCGGGGCTTCGTCGCCGGCTCGGGCTGGAAGGAGTACCAGCAGCGCGGCACCGTGTGCGGCATCGCGCTGCCGCCGGGCCTGGCGATGACGCAGCCGCTGGCCGCGCCCATCTTCACGCCGGCCACCAAGGCCGCGGTGGGCGACCACGACGAGAACATTTCGTTCGCGCAGCTCGAGGCCCTGCTCGGCGCGGCCCGTGCGGCCGAGGTGCGCGCGACCGCGATCCGCCTCTTCCAGGCCGCCAGCGCCTACGCGCTGACGCGCGGCATCGTGATCGCCGACACCAAGTTCGAGTTCGGCCTGGACGAGGCCGGCCGGCTGACGTTGATGGACGAAGTGCTGACGCCCGACTCGTCGCGCTTCTGGCTCGCCGACGAGCTGGCGCAGGGCCGCATCGTGGCGCTGGACAAGCAGCCGCTGCGCGACTGGCTCAGCGCCAGCGGCGTGACGGGCGGCGCCGAGCAGGCCGCGCTCGACCTGCCCGACAGCGTGATCCTGGGCGTGCACGAGCGCTACGCCACCGCGTACCGGCGGCTGTGCGGGGCAGCGGCATGAGTCCGGCGAGCGGCACCGACAAGGTCGCGCCGCGCAGCCTGCGCGCGCACCGCTTTGCCGGGCTCGACGGCGGCGCGCGCGGCCCGCGGCTCATCGTCACCGGCGCCGTGCACGGCAACGAGACCGCGGGCACGCGCGGCATCGAGCGCGTGCTGGGCGAGATCGAGCGCGGCGAGCTCGAGATCGTGCGCGGCACGGTCACCTTCGTGCCGGTGTGCAACCCGCTGGCCTACGCGCACGCGCGCCGCATGGGCGAGCGCAACCTGAACCGTCGCCTGCAGCCCACCGCCACGCCGCAGGACAACGAGGACCGCATCGCCAACGTGCTGTGCCGCTGGCTCGCCGAGCACGAGGTGCTGCTCGACCTGCACAGCTTCCGCAGCCCGGGCCAGCCCTTCGTGATGCGCGGCCCGGGGGACAACCACGGCGCGCTCGAACCCTTTGCGCACGCCCGGGCCGAGGCGCGGCTGGCCGCCCACGTGGGCCCCAGCCGCATCGTCGACGGCTGGATGAGCGCCTACGCCGCCGGCGTGGCGCGGCGCCGCGCGCGCGGCCTCACGCCCGGCGCGGTGCACGAAGACCCGAGCTACGGCGTGGGCACCACCGAGTACATGCGCTCGGTGGGCGGATACGGCATCACGCTGGAATGCGGCCAGCACGACGACCCGGCCGGCCCCGAGGTGGCCTGGCGCGCGATCCGCCAGACGCTGGCGCTGCTGGGCCTGGTCGAGACGCCGCCGGCGCCGCCGGCGGCGCCCTTCGAATGCCTGACGCTGACCGAAGTCATCGACCGCTTCGATGCCGCCGACCGCTTCGCGCGGCCCTGGGCCAGCTTCGACCCGCTGGCCGCCGGCGAGCTCATCGCCACCCGCGCCGACGGCACCGAGCTGCGTGCGGCGCAGGCCGGCTACATCGTCTTCCCCGACGGGGCGGCGCTGCCGGGGCACGAGTGGTTCTACCTCGCGCAGCCCAGCAACCAGCCGCTGTAGCGCCGGGCGCACGCGCGGCCTCCGAAGGCGGATGTCCCCCCCGTGAGGGATGCACCCCAAGGGGCGGGACGCCCATCATCGGCCCCTCGCTTCGGGCCCGAGCGCCCGGTCTCAGAGGACAGCACCATGCGATTCGAAGAAGCCCACGAGGGCGACTACCGCATCTTCGTCGGCGCGCTGGAAGCGCCGCGCGGCGACGGCTACATCGCCGCGCTGATCGTCAACCGCGTGCGCGGCGCCATCGGCCGCCACCCCGAGGCCTTCCGCGACGACAGCCTGGCCTGCGGCTATCGCTGGCGCTCAGCCGAAGAGGCGCTGCACTACGCGATGAACCGGGCGCGCGAGCTCATCCGCAGCCGCTCGACCATGCTCGCCTGCTGAGCCCGCGCCGCCCGGGACGCGGCGGGATAATCCGCCGCATGGGCAGGCAGCGCGTGGTGGTGGGGCTGAGCGGCGGGGTCGACTCCGCCGTCAGCGCCTGGCTGCTGAAGCAGCAGGGCTTCGAGGTGGTCGGCCTGTTCATGAAGAACTGGGACGACGACGACGACAGCGCGTACTGCGCGTCGAACATCGACTTCGTCGATGCCGCGGCCGTGGCCGACGTGATCGGCATCGAGATCGAGCACGTCAACTTCGCGGCCGAGTACAAGGACCGCGTGTTCGCCGCCTTCCTGCGCGAGTACGCCGCCGGCCGCACGCCCAACCCCGATGTGCTGTGCAACGCCGAGATCAAGTTCAAGGCCTTTCTCGACCACGCACTGCGCCTGGGCGCCGACCGCATCGCCACCGGCCACTACGCCCGCGTGCGCGAGCGCGGCGGCCGGTTCGAGCTGCTCAAGGGCCTGGACCCGGCCAAGGACCAGAGCTACTTCCTGCACCGCCTGAACCAGGCCCAGCTGGGGAGGACGCTGTTTCCGGTGGGCGCTCTGCACAAGACCGAGGTGCGGCGTCTGGCCGCCGAGATCGGGCTGCCGAACGCGAAGAAGAAGGATTCGACCGGCATCTGCTTCATCGGCGAGCGACCGTTCCGCGAGTTTCTGCAGCGCTACCTCCGCCACGCACCCGGGCCGATGCTCGACGAGCACGGGCACACGCTGGGCCGGCACCTCGGCCTGTCGTTCTACACCCGCGGCCAGCGCCAGGGCCTGGGCATCGGCGGCGTGCGCGAGGGCGGCGGCGCCCACGCGCCCTGGTACGTGGCGCACAAGGACCTGGCGCGCAACGCGCTGCTGGTGGTGCAGGGCCATGACCACCCGGGGCTGCTGTCGCCCTGGCTCGTGGCCGACGACCTGAGCTGGGTCGCCGGCGAGCCGCCGGCCGCTGCGCGCCTGGCGGCCAAGACGCGCTACCGCCAGCCCGATGCGCCCTGCCGCGTGGGACTGCAGGCCGGCACGCTGCGCCTGGACTTCGACGCCGCGCAGTGGGCGGTGACGCCGGGCCAGAGCGCAGTGCTGTACGACGGCGAGGTCTGCCTGGGCGGCGGCGTGATCGCGCAGACCCGGGAGCCACCGCTGCCTGCACCGCGCAGCCGGGCGACGCAAACCGAGGGTATGCACTGATCGGAAAAGTGCTGAGCGGCGGCAGTTGCAACCGAAGACCACGACGCGCCACCCCTAAACTCGCACCCTCCCCAAACCGGCTCGGCAACCCGATCTGCATGTCCGACGACACCATCCTCGAAACCCGCAAACTGACCAAGGAATTCAAGGGTTTCGTCGCTGTGAGCGAGGTCGATCTGAAGGTGCGCCGGGGCACGATCCACGCGTTGATCGGCCCCAATGGCGCCGGCAAGACGACCTGCTTCAACCTGTTGACGAAATTCCTGGCCCCCACGCGCGGGCAGATCCTGTTCGAGGGCCACGACATCACGGCCGAGTCGCCGTCGCACATCGCGCGGCGCGGCGTGATCCGCTCGTTCCAGATCTCGTCGGTGTTTCCGCACCTCACGGTGCTCGAGAACGTGCGCGTGGCGCTGCAGCGATCGCTGCGCACCTCGTTCCACTTCTGGCGCCCCGAGCGCAGCCTGGACGGCCTGAACGAGCGCGCCCTGGCCCTGCTGCAGGAGGTGGACCTGTCGCCCTATGCCGGCGTCACCGCGGTCGAGCTCAGCTACGGGCGCAAGCGCGCGCTGGAGATCGCCACCACCCTGGCCATGAACCCCAAGCTGATGCTGCTGGACGAGCCCACGCAGGGCATGGGTCTGGAGGACGTGGACCGCACGCGCGCGCTGATCAAGAAAGTGGCGGCCGACCGCACGGTGCTGATGGTCGAGCACAACATGAGCGTGGTGTCGAGCATCGCCGACACCATCACCGTGCTGCAGCGCGGTGCCACCCTGGCCGAAGGCCCGTACGAGGTGGTCAGCCGCGACCCGGCCGTGATCGAGGCCTACATGGGCACGGCGCAGACCGCCCTGGCGGGAGCCCACTGATGGCCCCCGAGCTCACTTCGTTCGCTGCCCCCCGAGGGGGCCCTGGGCTGCCTTGGGGCGGCCCGGCGGGAGCCCACTGATGGCCCGCTTCCTCGAGGTCGCCGACCTGCACGGCTGGTACGGCGAGTCGCACGTGCTGCACGGCATGAACTTCCATGTCGACGAGGGCGAGGTGGTCACGCTGCTGGGCCGCAACGGCGCCGGCCGCACGAGCACGATGCGCGCGATCATGGGGCTGATCGGCAGCCGCAAGGGCAGCATCCGCGTTCATGGCCGCGAGACCATCGCGCTGGCCACGCACCGCATCGCGCGCCTGGGGCTGGGCTACTGCCCCGAGGAGCGCGGCATCTTCGCCAGCCTGTCGGCCGAGGAGAACCTGATGCTGCCGCCGGTGCTGGCCGAAGGCGGCATGAGCGTGGAGCAGATCTACGCCATGTTCCCCAACCTGCGCGAGCGCGCGGGCAGCCCCGGCACGCGGCTGTCGGGCGGCGAGCAGCAGATGCTGGCGGTGGCGCGCATCCTGCGCACCGGCGCACGGCTGCTGCTGCTGGACGAGATCTCCGAAGGCCTGGCGCCCGTGATCGTGCAGAAGCTGGCTGAGATGGTCACGGCGCTGCGCGGCCAGGGCTACACCATCCTGATGGTCGAGCAGAACTTCCGCTTCGCCGCGCCGCTGGCCGACCGCTTCCTGGTCGTCGAGCATGGCCAGGTGATCCAGCAATTCACGCAGGCCGAGCTGCCCGCGCGGATGGACAAGCTGCACGAGTACCTGGGCGTCTGAGCCCGGCACCAGAAAGCGAACCTTCCACAACCACCCTCAGCTTCACTCCAGGAGACCTTCATGAAACGCAACAAGATCGCCGCCGCCTGCGCCCTCGCGCTGGGCGCCCTGCTCGCCAACACGGCCGCCCGCGCCGCCGGCAACGAAGTCGTCATCGGCGACATCGACGACATGTCCGGCGTCTACGCCGACGTGATCGGCGAGGGCGGCGTGCAGGCCGCCAAGATGGCCATCGCCGACTTCGGCGGCAGCGTGCTGGGCAAGAAGATCGTCTTCCTCAGCTCCGATCACCAGAACAAGCCCGACCTGGGCGCCTCGAAGTTCCGCGAGTGGGCCGACCAGAACGGCGTGAACATGGTGCTCGGCGGCTCCAACACCGGGGTGTCGATCGCGATGGCCAAGGTGGCGATGGCCAAGAAGGTGCCCTTCTTCGCCATCGGCGCGGCCGGCGCCTCGCTCACGAACCAGGACTGCACGCCCTACACCGTGCACTACGCCTACGACACCACGGCGCTGGCCAACGGCACCGCCAGCACGCTGGTCAAGGAAGGCGGCAAGAGCTGGTACTTCCTGACCGCCGACTACGCCTTCGGCACCCAGCTGCGCGACGCCGCCACCAAGGTCGTGGTGGCCAACGGCGGCAAGTCGCTGGGCGAGGTGCGGGTGCCGCTCGGCGCCTCGGACTTCTCGTCGTTCCTGCTGCAGGCGCAGAGCTCGGGCGCGCAGGTGCTGGGGCTGGCCAACGCCGGCGCCGACTTCACCAACTCGCTGAAGGCGGCGCAGGAGTTCGGCATCACCAAGACCATGAAGCCGGCGGCCCTGCTGGCCTTCATCAGCGACATCCACGGCCTGGGCCTGAAGACCGCGCAGGGCCTGGTGCTGACCACCGGCTGGTACTGGGACCTCAGCCCCGAGACGCGGGCCTGGGCCAAGCGCTACTTCGACATCATGAAGAAGGAGCCGACCATGAACCAGGCCGCGTACTACTCGGCCACCATGAACTACCTCAAGGCGGTCAAGATCGTGGGCTCCACCGACTCGGACAAGGTGATGGCCGAGCTGAAGAAGATGAAGATCGATGACTTCTTCGTCAAGGGCGGCTACATCCGCGCCGACGGCGTGATGATCCACCCGATGTACGTGATGCAGGTCAAGACGCCGGCCGAGTCCAAGTACCCCTGGGACTACTACAAGGTGCTGAAGGTGATGCCGGGCGAAGAGGCCTTCGGCCCGGTCACCGGCCTGTGCTCTTTCGCCAAGAAGTGAGCTGAGGCCCGGGGGCGCCACGCCGGCGCCCCCGGGCCGTCCAACCCGATGCCCGCCCTGCCATGACCGAAGTCTTCGGCTACCCGCTGCCGGTGATCCTGGGCCAGCTCATGCTGGGCCTGGTGAACGGCTCCTTCTACGCCATGCTCAGCCTCGGGCTGGCGGTGATCTTCGGCCTGCTCGGCGTGGTCAATTTCGCGCACGGCGCGTTCTACATGCTGGGCGCCTACGCGGCGTACCTGGCACTCAACCTGCTGGGCGTGGACTACTGGTTCGCGCTCGTGCTCTCGCCCCTGGTCATCGGCGCCCTGGGCATCGTGCTCGAGCGGCTGCTGCTGCGCCACCTGTACCAGCTCGACCCGCTGTACGGCCTGCTGCTCACCTTCGGCCTGGCGCTCATCGCCGAGGGCGTGATGCACGACTACTTCGGCTCCTCGGGCCAGAGCTACCCGGTGCCGCGGGCGCTGCAGGGCGTCTTCAACCTGGGCTTCATGATCCTGCCGGTCTACCGCGCCTGGGTCATCGTGGCCTCGCTCGCCGTGTGCTTCTCGACCTGGTTCCTGATCGAGCGCACGCGGCTGGGCTCGACCCTGCGCGCCGCGACCGAGAACCCGCGCCTGGTGCAGGCCTTCGGCACCAACGTGCCGCTGATCGTGATGGCCACCTATGGCGCCGGCGTGGGCCTGGCGGCGCTGGCCGGCGTGCTGGCGGCGCCCGTCATCCAGGTCTCGCCGATGATGGGCAATTCGCTGGTGATCGTGGTCTTCGCCGTGGTCGTGATCGGCGGCATGGGCTCGATCTTCGGCGCCATCGTCAGCGGCCTCGTGCTGGGCATGGTCGAGGGGCTGACCAAGGTCGTCTACCCCGAGGCCTCCAGCGTGGTCGTCTTTCTCATCATGGCCGTGGTGCTGATCTGGCGCCCGGCCGGCCTGTTCGGGCGGACCTGAGGCCATGCGCACCCCTACCGCCGCCACCGTCGCGTCCCTGGTCCTGCTGGCCGGGGCCCTGGCCGTGCCCGTGCTGGGCATCTACCCCGTGCTGGCGATGCAGCTGCTGTGCTTCGCGATGTTCGCCTGCGCCTTCAACCTGCTGCTGGGCTTTGCCGGCATGCTCTCGTTCGGCCACGCCGCGTTCTTCGGCCTCGCCGCCTACGTCACGGGCTGGGTCGTCACCGGCTGGGGCTGGGAGACGGTGCCCAGCATCCTGGCCGGCACGGCGGCGGCAGCCGCGCTGGGCCTGGTGATCGGCGCCATCGCCATCCGGCGCCAGGGCATCTATTTCGCGATGACCACGCTGGCGCTGGCGCAGCTGGTCTACTTCGTCTGCCTGCAGGCCCCGTTCACGGGCGGCGAGAACGGCATCCAGGGCGTGCACCGCGGCACCCTGTTCGGCCTCGTCTCGCTGCGCTCCGACGACGCCATGTACTATTTCGTGCTGGCCGTCTTCGTCGCCGTCTTCCTCTTCATCCGGCGCATCGTGCACTCGCCCTACGGCCAGGTGCTGAAGGCCATCCGCGAGAACGAGCCGCGCGCCATCTCGCTGGGCTACGAGGTCAACCGCTACAAGCTGCTGGCCTTCGTGCTGTCGGCGGCCATCGCCGGCCTGGCCGGCTCGCTGAAGTCGCTGACGCTGGGCCTGGCGAGCCTCACCGACGTGATGCAGGGCACCTCGGGCGAGGTCATCCTGATGACGCTGCTGGGCGGCACCGGCACCTTCTTCGGCCCGGTGCTGGGCGCTTTCACCGTGGCGGGGCTGCAGAACCTGCTGGCCGACCGCGTCGGCTCGTGGGTCAGCGTGATCATCGGCGCCATCTTCGTCGTCTGCGTGATCGGCTTCCGCCGCGGCTTCGTCGGCGAGCTGCTGGCCTGGCAGAAGCGGCGCCAGGCCCGGACGCACTGACCCGGGGCGGGACGCGACACGGCCGGGTCGGCTCAACCCGGCCCGGCCGACGCCGATAAAGGGGGTATCGCCCGTGCCGGGCCCGCCCCTTCGTCTGCATGCGCTTCTCGACCTTCGGGCGTGCCGCCCGCGTCGCCTTGGCCTCGGCCGCCACCGGCCTGGCCCTGGCCGCGTCGGGTGCCGGCGCGGCCACCGTGACCATCACCGTGCAGGACCAGGCCGGCCTGGCGCTGCCCGGCAGCGCCGTGTTCCTGGAGTCGGCCGAAGCGCGGGCCGCCGCTCGGCCCGCGGTCGGCGTCGAGATCGGCCAGCAGCACAAGCAGTTCACGCAGCGCGTGACGGTGGTGCCGGTGGGCACGGCCATCCGGTTCCCGAACAACGACACGGTGCGCCACCATGTGTATTCGTTCTCGCCGACCAAGATCTTCGAGCTCAAGCTCTACGCCGGCACCCCGTCCCAGCCGGTGCTGTTCGACAAGCCCGGCATCGCGGTGCTGGGCTGCAACATCCACGACACCATGATCGCCTGGGTGGTGGTGGTGGAGACGCCCTACTACGGCCTGAGCGACGGCAGCGGCGGCGTGCGGCTGGACGGCGTGCCGCCGGGCCGCTACCGGCTGCGCAGCTGGAACCCGGCGCTGGCCGTGGGCGCCCCGGCGCTGGACCAGCCGCTGGAGGTGACCGCCGGCGGGGCCGCCGCCACGGTGAAGCTGCCGGTGGCCGCCGCCGCAGCCCGCTGACCCGGCATGAAGCACCTGGCCCGGCTGCTGCCCCAGCGCCTGTTCTGGCGCGTGGCGCTGGGCTCGCTGGTGCTGCTCGTGCTGCTGCAGGCGGCCGTGTTCTGGCTGCTCAGCACCCGCATCCAGGACAACGCCCGCACCCGCCTGGCCGCCGAGCTGAAGGTGGCCGAAGGCATCTGGCACACCGAGCTGCAAAGCCGCGCCCAGACGATGCTGCTGGGCACCACGCTGCTGGCGCGCGACAGCGGCTTCGTCGCCGCGGTGGGCAAGCGCGACGCCCAGACCACGGCCTCGGCGCTGGACAACCAGCGCGACCGCATCGGCGCCGATGCCGCCGCCGCCTTCGGCCAGGACCTGCAGGACCTGGCGCCGACCGAAGACGGCGCACGGCCGCAGCAGCAGGCGATGCGCCGCGCGGCGGCGCGCTTCCTGCACGACGGCCGGCGCGTCGCCATCGAGCTGGTGGGCAGCACGCCGTTCCAGTTCGTCACCGCGCCGCTGCCCCCGCAGGTCAACGGCGGCGCGGTGGTGATGGGCTTTCGCATCGACCAGCCGCTGCTGGACGTGGTCAAGGCCAAGTCGCTGGCCGACATCGCCATCGTGACCTGGCTGCCGGGGCGCCGCGCCACCATCGACGCGGCCACGCTGGACGGCGCGCAGCGGGCCGGGCTGCTGGCGCAGGCCGCGCAGCCCGGCTTCTACGCCCGCATGGGCGGCACGGGCCAGGACGGCCGAGCGGGCGGCGGCGATCTGCTGCTCGGCCCCGGCGACTCGCGCCTGCCGCTGGGCGTGGCGCTGGGCACCGGGCTGCCGGCGCAGGTGCTGCTGCTGGGCTCGCTGGACCAGGCGATGCAGCCCTACCAGGCGGTGATGTCGCGCTTCCTCGTCATCACCGCCGGCGGCGTGGTGTTGTTCTTCCTGGGCAGCCTGCTGGCCGCGCGCTGGGTGACCACGCCGCTGACCTCGCTGGCCAAGGCGAGCGAGAAGCTGGGCCGGGGCGACTACGCCGCGCCGATCCCGTACACCGAGCGCAACGACGAGACCGGTGACCTGGCCAAGGCGCTGGACCACATGCGCACCAGCATCGACGAGCAGCAGGCCGAGATCCGGCAGCTGGCCTACTGGGACCGGCTCACCGGTCTGCCCAACCGGGCCCAGTTCAGCGACGCCCTGCGCAGCGCGATCGCCGCCGCTGGCACCGCGCCGGTGTCGGTGGTGATGCTGGACCTGGACCGCTTCAAGCACGTCAACGAGCAGCTCGGCTATGCCTTCGGCGACCGCCTGCTGCAGGGCGTGGCCGAGCGCCTGAACGGCCAGACCGTGCGCGAGGGCGACCTGGTGGCGCGGCTGTCGGGCGACGAGTTCGCCCTGCTGCTGCCGGGCAGCACGGCCGCGGCCGCGCTGGCGGTGGCCGAGCGCGTGGCCGACGTCTTCCGGCTGCCCATGACGCTGGACGACCACACGGTGGATATCGCGGCCAGCTTCGGCGTGTCGTGCTGGCCGGACCACGGCCCCGACGCCGACGTCCTGCTCAAGCATGCCGAGCTGGCCATGTACGAGGCCAAGCGCACGGCGCGCGCGATGCTGGTGTACGACCCCTCGATCGACGCCGGCAGCGAACGTTCGCTGTCGCTGCTGTCGGAGCTGCGGCAGGCGCTCGAGCAGGGCGAACTGCGGCTGTTCCTGCAGCCCAAGGTCGCGCTGGCCAGCGGCCGCCTCACCGGCGCCGAGGCGCTGGTGCGCTGGCAGCACCCCACGCGCGGCATGGTGCCGCCGATCGAGTTCATCCCCTTCGCCGAGCAGACCGGCATCGTGCGCGAGCTCACGCTGTGGATGCTCGAAGCCACCGCCAGCCAATGGCCGGCGCTGCGCGCGCT
Source organism: Burkholderiales bacterium (assembly GCA_028872015.1). Classification (GTDB taxonomy): domain Bacteria; phylum Pseudomonadota; class Gammaproteobacteria; order Burkholderiales; family Burkholderiaceae_C; genus Rubrivivax. Next base: position 44,920 of record JAGWLO010000025.1, read on the forward strand.
GGGCCTGCACACGGTGTCGGTGAATCTGTCCACGCGCGACCTGCTCGACCAGGAGCTGCCGTTCAAGATCGCGGCCATCACGCTGCGCCACGGCATGCCGCCGCAGGCGCTGTGCCTGGAGATCACCGAGAGCGCGATCATGGAGGACCGCCAGCGCGCCGAGGCCACGCTGGC
>JAGWLO010000026.1 GCA_028872015.1 Burkholderiales bacterium
TGGCCGAACTGGCGCCCTACACGCGCGGCGTGCTGCGCGGCCGCGTGCAGGGCCGCACCGGCATCACGCCTTATGCGTGGTGGGCCTCGCGCGCGGGCCTGTGGCCGCTGGGGCTGGCGGCGCTGGGCGTGCTGGCCTGGGCGGCCTGGAGGCGCCGAGGTCGTCCACGGGGACATTCTCGCGGCCAGGCTCCCGTCGACCCGGCGGGCTGACGAAGCGGATCACTTGCGGGGGCGGCGGCAGCGCATCGCCGCAGCTGCCGCAGCCGCCGCAGGCCCCGGCAGGGGCGGATGGCGCGGACGCCGCTGTGCCGCCCAGGCGCGCGCGCCAGCGGCGCCGCCACCCTGCAGGCAGCAGGGACCACAGCGCGTACAGGGCGCAGGCGGCCACGATGAGGGTGGTGAGCAGCAGTTGCCAGACCATGGCCTTCAGCCTCCCAGGAGCAGCGCGATGCGGTAGGTCGCGAACGATGCGGCGTAGGCCAGCGCGAACATGTAGCTTGCCATCAGCAAGGGGTAGCGCCAGGAATTGGTCTCGCGCCTGACGACCGCCAGCGTGGACAGGCACTGCGGCGCGAAGACGTACCAGGCGAGCAGCGAGTAGGCCGTGGCCTGCGACCAGCCGTGAGCGATCACCGGCGACAGCGAGTCGGCCAGCGAGCTGCCCGCGGCCGACAGCGCGTACACGGTGCCCAGCGCGCCCACCGCCACTTCGCGCGCCGCCAGGCCCGGCACCAGCGCGATCGAGATCTGCCAGTTGAAGCCGATGGGCGCGAACACGTGCTGCAGCCCCTGGCCGACGATGCCGGCCAGGCTGTACCGGATGGCCGGGCCGGTGGCGCCCGGCGGCGGGCCGGGCCAGCTCGACAAGAACCAGAGCACGACCATGAGCGAGAAGATGATGGTGCCCACCCGGCTCACGAAGATGCGTGCGCGCTCGGCCAGGCCCAGCGCCACGCTCGACAGGCCGGGCAGCCGGTACGGCGGCAGCTCGAGCATCAGCGGCTGGTAGCGGCTCTTGAGCCAGGTGCGCTTGAAGACCCAGGCCACGGCCATCGCCGACACCACGCCGGCCACGTACAGGCCGAACAGCGTGAGCCCGCGCAGGTCGAACGGGCCGAGTCGGCGCGCCGGGATGAACGCACCGATGATCAGCGCGTACACCGGCAGCCGTGCCGAGCACGTCATCAGCGGCGCCAGCATGATGGTGGCCAGCCGGTCGCGCCAGTTGGCGATGGTGCGCGTGGCCATGATGCCCGGGATCGCGCACGCAAAGCTCGACAGCAGCGGGATGAAGGCCCGCCCCGACAGCCCCACCTTGCCCATCAGGTTGTCGAGCAGGAAGGCCGCGCGCGGCAGGTAGCCCGAGTCCTCGAGCACGAGGATGAAGGTGAACAGGATCAGGATCTGGGGCAGGAACACCAGCACGCCGCCCGCGCCGGCGATCACGCCGTCCACGAGCAGGCTGCGCAGCGGGCCGGCGGCCATGTGGGCGACGACGGCATCGCCCACCGCGCCCATGCCGTCGCGGATCAGGTTCATGGGCAGGTTGGCCCACGAGAACACCGCCTGGAACATCAGGAACAGCAGCGCCGCCAGCAGCACCAGCCCCCACACCGGGTGCATCACCACGGCGTCCAGCCGGTGCTGCAACCGGGCCCGGTGCGGCGGCGCGGGCGCCACCGCCGCCAGGATGCGCCTCACCTCGCGCGCCATCGCCGACGTGTCGCCGGCGGCCGTCGACGCCGCCGGCACGGGCACCGGCTGTGCCAGGTGGCGCTGCAGCGCGGCGCGCAGGCCGGCGTGGCCGTCGCCGCGCACCGCCACGGTCTCCACCACCGGACAGCCGATCTCGGTCGCCAGCCGGACCGCGTCGATGCGCAGGCCCTGGGCGCGGGCCGCGTCGGCCATGTTCAGCGCCACCAGCACCGGCCGGCCCAGGCCGCGCAGCTCGAGCAGCAGGCGCAGACCCAGCCGCAGGTTGGTGGCGTCGAGGACGGCAACGATGAGGTCGGGCTCGGCCTCACCGGCACGCCGACCCTGCAGCACGTCCAGCGTGATCTGCTCGTCGGGCGTGGCCGGCTGCAGACTGTAGGTGCCGGGCAGGTCGACGACGGCCACGCTGCGCCCGTTGTCCAGCCGGGCGATGCCGACCTTGCGCTCGACCGTGACGCCGGCGTAGTTGGCCACCTTCTGGCGCGCCCCGGTCAGGCGGTTGAACAGCGAGGTCTTGCCGCAGTTCGGGTTGCCCACCAGCGCCACGGTGCAGGCCTGCAGCGCCATGTCAGCCACGGGCCGGTCCTGCCAAGGCCACCACCTCGACGCAGCGCGCCTCCAGCAGGCGCAGCCCGAACAGCGTCTCGCCAATCTGCACGGCCAGCGGCTCGCGGCCGCCCGGCCCGCGGCGCAGCAACTGCACCGGCTCGTCGGCGACGAAACCGATCTCGGCCAGTCGCTGGAGCAGCGCCGCGTCGGCACCGGGCGTGTCGGCGCGCAGGCCGGCGACGATCGCCTGCCCGCCAAGGGGCAGATCGGCCAGGCTGACGGTGGGCAGACGCTTCATCGGGAGGCCGCGGGGCCAGGCAGGGGGGGATGGTGTCTGGAGTGTATGTGCAATGCGAATCGTTCGCAATTGACATCGCCCTCGGGCGGCGCCTGGCGTCCAGACTTCAGTTCCGCGGCCGCTGCCATCAGGACTGCGCTCCCGCCGCCCGCGCCGGCCGCGCGACGCGGCCCCGTAAACTCGCCCCCGTCCCCGACGTCCACGACGCCCACTCCCGCCCCCGCCGACCACCGCGTGCGCATGCTCACGTTCCAGCAGATCATCCTCAAGCTCCAGGCCTACTGGGACGCCCAGGGCTGCGCGCTGCTGCAGCCCTACGACATGGAAGTGGGCGCCGGCACCAGCCACACCGCGACTTTCCTGCGTGCCATCGGCCCCGAGCCCTGGAAGGCGGCCTACGTGCAGCCCAGCCGCCGGCCCAAGGACGGCCGCTACGGCAACAACCCGAACCGGCTGCAGCACTACTACCAGTACCAGGTGGTGCTGAAGCCGGCGCCGGCCGACATCCTCGACCTGTACCTGGGCTCGCTGACCGCGCTCGGCTTCGACCTGAAGTGCAACGACGTGCGCTTCGTGGAAGACGACTGGGAGAACCCCACGCTGGGCTGCTGGGGCCTGGGCTGGGAGGTGTGGCTGAACGGCATGGAGGTGACCCAGTTCACCTACTTCCAGCAGGTCGGCGGCATCGACTGCAAGCCCATCACGGGCGAGATCACCTACGGCCTGGAGCGGCTGGCGATGTACCTGCAGGGCGTGGACAACGTGTACGACCTGCGGTGGACCGAGACGCTGACGTACGGCGACGTGTACCACCAGAACGAGGTCGAGCAGAGCACCTACAACTTCGAGCACAGCGATGTCGAGTTCTTGCTGCAGGCCTTCGGCGCGCACGAGCGGCAGAGCCAGCACCTGATGGCGCAACAACTGGCCCTGCCGGCCTACGAGCAGCTGCTGAAGGCCGGCCACAGCTTCAACCTGCTGGACGCCCGCGGCGCCATCAGCGTCACCGAGCGCGCGGCCTACATCGGCCGCATCCGCAACCTGGCGCGCGCCGTGGCGCAGAGCTACCTCGACAGCCGCGCGCGCCTGGGGTTCCCGATGGCACCGCGCGCCTGGGCCGACGAGGTGGCAGCCCAGCGCGCGAGGAAGGCGGCCTGAGGATGACGCTGCTGCTGGTCGAGCTGTTCGTCGAAGAACTGCCCCCGAAATCGCTCAAGAAGCTGGGCGAGGCCTTCGCCACGCTGCTGGGTCAGGGCCTGAAGGCGCAGGGCCTGGCGCCGGCCGACGCCGCGCTCACCGCCTACGCCTCGCCCCGACGGCTGGCGGTGCAGGTGGGCGACGTGGCAGCGCGGGCCGCCGACCAGACGATGCGCAGCAAGCTCATGCCGGTGTCGGTGGCGCTCGACGCGGCCGGCCGCCCGACGCCGGCGCTGCTGAAGAAGCTCGCGGCCCTGGGCCTGGAGCCCGGCCCCGATGCGCTGGCCCTGCCGGGCCTGGAGCGTGCACCCGACGGCAAGGCCGAGGCCCTGTTCCTGAACCGTCGCCAGCCCGGCGCGAGCCTCGTCGACGGCCTGCAGCAGGCCCTGCACGACAGCATCGCCAGGCTGCCGATCCCGAAGGTCATGCAGTACCAGCTGGCCGACGGCTGGACCAGCGTCCAGTTCGTGCGCCCGGCGCATGGCCTGGTGGCGCTGCACGGCGATCAGGTGGTGCCGGTCAGCGCGCTGGGCCTGCAGGCCGGCCGCGTGACCCAGGGCCACCGCTTCGAAGCCAGCCGGGCGCAGATCACGCTGCGCAGTGCTGCCAGCTATGCCGAGCAACTGCGCGACGAAGGCGCCGTGATCGCCGGTTTCGCCGAGCGCCGCGCCGAGCTGGTGGGCCAGTTGCATGCGGCCGCGCAGCAGCAGGGCCTGCAGCCGATCGAGGACGAGGCGCTCGTCGACGAGGTCACGGCGCTGGTCGAGCGGCCCAACGTGCTGCGCTGCCGCTTCGAGCCCGAGTTCCTGGCCGTGCCGCCCGAGTGCCTCATCCTCACGATGAAGGCGAACCAGAAATACTTCCCGCTGCTCGACGCAACCGGCCGCCTGACCGAGCAGTTTCTCGTCGTCAGCAACATCCGGCCGGCCGACGCCAGCCGCGTGATCGAAGGCAACGAGCGCGTGGTGCGGCCGCGGCTGGCGGACGCCAAGTTCTTCTTCGACCAGGACCGCAAGAAGTCGCTGGCTTCGCGCGTGCCGCAGCTGGCCCAGGTGGTCTACCACGGCCGGCTGGGCACCCAGGGCGACCGCGTCGAGCGCGTGCGCCACATCGCCGCGGCCATCGGCGGGCAACTCGGCGGCCCGGCCCTGGCGGCGCTGGCCGATCGCGCCGCCTGGCTGGCCAAGGCCGACCTGCTCACCGACATGGTGGGCGAATTCCCCGAGCTGCAGGGCGTGATGGGCGGCTACTACGCGCGGCACGACGGCGAGCCCGAGGCCGTGGCGCTGGCGATCGAGGACCACTACAAGCCGCGCTTCGCCGGCGATGCCCTGCCGCGCGGCCAGGCGGGTCTGGCGGTGGCGCTGGCCGACAAGCTGGAGACGCTGGTGGGGCTGTTCGGCATCGGCCAGGCGCCCACCGGCGACAAGGATCCGTTCGCGCTGCGCCGGCATGCGCTGGGCGTGATCCGGATGCTGGTGGAGCAGCGCCTGCCGCTGGCGCTGCCTGCGCTGCTCGACGGCGCGGCGCAGGCCTTCGCGCCCGGCGCGATCGAGCCGCCCGGCGCAGCCCTGCACGACTTCATCTTCGACCGCTTCGCCGGCCAGCTGCGCGAGCAGGGCTACCGCGCGGCCGAAGTCGACGCCGTGCTCGGCCTGCGGCCGGCGCGGCTGGACCAGGTGCCGCCGCGGCTGGCGGCGGTGCGCGCGTTTGCGACGCTGCCCGAGGCCCCCGCGCTGGCGTCGGCCAACAAGCGGGTGAGCAATATCCTGCGCAAGGGGCCGGGCGGTGCCGCGGCGGCCGTCGATGCCGGCTTGCTGCGCGAGGACGCCGAGCGCGCCCTGCTGGCCGCGCTGGAGCGCGTCGCGCCGCAGGCCGATGCGGCTTTCGAGGCCGGCGACTACACGGCGTCGCTGCAGGCGCTGGCGGTGTTGAAGGCCCCCGTCGACGGCTTCTTCGACGGCGTGATGGTCAATGACGACGACCCGGCGCTGCGCGCCAACCGCCTGGCCCTGCTCGACCGCCTGCACGCGACGATGAATCGCGTCGCCGATCTCGCGCGCCTGGCCGTGTGAGGCGCCCTTGAAAGGCCCTGCGATGCACACCCCCAAGCTCGTCATCCTGGGCCGCGACGGCATCCTCAACGAGTTCCGCGACAGCCACGTGGCCACGCCCGAGGAGTGGGTGCCCATCGCCGGCGCGCTCGAGGCGGTGGCCCGCATCAACCATGCGGGCTGGCACGTGGTGCTGGCCACCAACCAGGCCGGCATCGGGCGCGGCATGATCGACATGTCCGCCGTCAACGCGGTGCATGCGCACCTGAACCACTGCCTGCTGGCGCAGGGCGGCCGCATCGACGCCGTGTTCTTCTGCCCCCACACGCCCGAGGAAGGCTGCGACTGCCGCAAGCCCAAGCCCGGGATGATGCTGGACATCGGCCTGCGCTACGGCGTCGACCTGGCCCAGGTGCCGATGGTGGCCGACACGCTGCGCGACCTGCTGGCGGCGCAGTCGGCCGGCTGCGAGCCGCACCTGGTGCTGACGGGTCGCGCCGCCGGCCTGGGCGACGACGAACTGCAGCAGATGCTGGCGCAGGTGCCGCGCACGCGCGTGCACGCCGACCTGGATGCCTTCGCGGGCTTCCTGCTCGCGCGCGAGCACAAGCTGGACTCGGGCGTCGGGGAGCTGGCCTGATGCGCCTGTGGTGGGCCCTGCGCTCGGCCCTGTTCGTGCTGTGGATGGCGGCGACCGTGGTGCCCTGGGCGCTGATGATGCTGGTGCTGTCGATCTTCGTGCGCGGCCCGCGCCTGTACTGGCCCACCATGGTCTGGCTGCGGATGGCGGTGTGGGGCGCGAAGGCGATCTGCGGCGTGCGCTACCGCGTCCACGGCCTGGCCCACCTGCCCACGGCCGCGCAGCAGCGCTCGGCCGTGGTGCTGGCGGCCAAGCACCAGAGCGCGTGGGAGACCTTCGCCTTCCCGACCCTGATGCCGCACCCGCTGGCCTACGTGTTCAAGCGCGAGTTGCTCTACATCCCGTTCTTCGGCTGGGCCATGGGACGGCTGGACATGATCCACATCGACCGCAGCAAGCGCGCCGAGGCCTGGGCCAAGGTGGCCGCCCAGGGGCGGCGGCTGGCCGCCGAGGGCGTGTGGGTCATCATGTTCCCCGAGGGCACGCGCACGCCGCGCGGCCGCCAGGGCACGTACAAGAGCGGGGCCTCGCGCCTGGCCATCGAGAGCGGCGTGCCCATCGTCCCCATTGCCGCCAGCTCGGCCAAATGCTGGCCGCGCAAGAGCTTCCTGCTGCGGCCGGGCGTCATCGACGTCTCGATCGGCCCGCCCATCCCCAGCACGGGCCGCCAAAGCGACGAGCTCATGCGCGAGGTGGAGGCCTGGATCGAGGCCGAGATGCGCCGGCTCGACCCCGACGCCTACCCCGCCGCGGCCCAGCCCGCCACCTAGAATCGCGGCCATGCCGCCCGGGCCCCCTGTGCCGACCCTGCAGCAGCTGTCGCTGTTCGACGAGGCGCCGCCGCCCGCCGCCCGCCCGCCCGGGGCCACGCTGCCCTCGCCGGTTCCGGTCCAGGCCGCGTCTCAGATGCCACCGCCGCCACTGTCGTGGGCCCACCCGCGCTCGCAGCGCGAGATCGTGCTGGGCGGCCACCGCGTGGGCTATGCGCTGCGGCGTTCGCGCCGGCGCAGCATCGGCTTCGTGGTCGGCGCCGAGGGGCTGGCGGTGAGCGCGCCGCGCTGGGTGGGCCTGGGCGACATCGAATCCGCGCTGCAAGAGAAGGCGGCCTGGATCCTGCGCAAGCTGCACGAGCAGCACGAGCAGGCCCGCCGGCTGCAGGCGGCGCGGGTGGACTGGCGCGACGGCACCGGCATCCCGTTCCTGGGCGAGACGGTGGTGCTGGTGCTCGACCCGCGCGCCACCGGCGCGGTGCTGCACACCGGGGCGCAGGCCCTGCCCGGCGTGCCGCGGCTGACGCTGCACCTGGGCCTGCCCCAGGCGGCCGCGCCCGAGCAGATCCGCGACTGCGTGCAGAGCTGGCTGCAGCGGCAGGCCCGGCGCGTGTTCGAGGAGCGCTGTGCGGTGTTCGCGCCGCGCCTGGGGGTGCGCATGCGGCGGCTGGCGCTGAGCTCGGCCGCCACGCGCTGGGGCAGCGCCAGTGCCGACGGCTCGATCCGGCTCAACTGGCGCCTGATCCACTTCGCACTGCCGGTGATCGACTACGTCGTCACGCACGAGCTGGCGCATCTGCGCGAGATGAACCACGGCCCGGCGTTCTGGGAGGTGGTGCGCTCGGCGCTGCCCGGCTACGCCCAGGCGCGCGGCGCGCTGCGGCACGAGGTGTTGCCGGTGTTCGACTGAACGGCACCCCGGGGGCAGGCCCGGCGCATCCATCAACGGATGGATAGGCAGCGCGGCCGCGCCTTCGCATACTGCGGCTTCCAGCTGTCAAACGCCGGGATTCAGGGAAACAAGACCAGGCTTCGGCAAGAAGCAGGCAACCAGTGCGGCAGGCGGGTTCACACCCGCCTGCCGTTTCTTTCTGGCGACGTCGACCGCCCCCGGTCAAGCCGTGCGGCGGAAGCGCCGGATGCCGTCGCCGCCCGTCTGCGGCCGCAGCCGCCCGGTGCCTGCCAGCGCATGCAGGTGGGCGATCGCCTCGCCCATCGCGAAGGTGGTCTGGTGCAGGTCGAGCGCACGCCTGAACAGCACCGGCAGCAGCTCGGCGGCGCTGCGCGGCGTCTCGGCGCAGGCCTGCAGCACGTCGGCATAGCGCGCCTCGTGGTGGGCCGCCAGCTGCGCCACGCGCGCGTGCAGGCCCGTGAAGGGCCTGCCGTGCGAGGGCAGCACCAGCGTCGGTGGCGGCAGCACGCACAGCCGCGCGATCGAGTCCAGGTACAGTGGCAGCGGGTCGGCCTCGGGCTCGATGTCGATGACGCTGACGTTGGTGGAGATGCGCGGCAGCACCATGTCGCCCGCGATCAGCACGCCGAGCTCGGCGCCGTACAGCGCGATGTGCTCCGGGGCGTGGCCGTAGCCGACGATGCAGCGCCAGCTGCGGCCGCCGATCGTCAGCAGCTGGCCATCCAGCAGCCGCCGGTAGTGCCGTGGCACCTGCGGCACCAGGCTGGCGTAGTGGTGGCGGCGCTCGCGCACCTGGGCCAGCGCGGCAGGGTCGGTCAGGCCGTGCAGCGCGAAGAAGCGTGCCGCCTCGTCGCCGCCCAGGCCGGTGGTGCTCTGGCAGGCCATGTGCGCCGCCCCCCAGTCGGTGGCGCTGATCCAGAGGCGGCATTCGCGATCCGGCGCCGACCAGCGCTGGCACAGCCAGTGCGCCAGGCCGATGTGGTCGGGGTGCATGTGCGTGACGACCACGCGCAGCACCGGCAGGCCCTGCAGCGCGGAGGCGAAGACCTGCTCCCAGTTCGCGCGCGTGGCGGCGTCGTCGATGCCGCAGTCGACGATGGTCCAGCCCTCGACGCCGTCCAGCCGGTCGCGCAGCAGCCACAGGTTGATGTGGTCCAGCGCGAAAGGCAGCGCCATGCGCAGCCAGTGCACGCCGGGGGCCACCTCGATCGTGCCGCCGGGCGCCGGCAGGCGGTCGCCGAGGGGATAGTGCAGCGCGCGTTCGTCGGGGCCGGTCATGGAGTCCTTATATTTACGTTTACGTAAACGTCAGTCTATCCATGCCGCCCACCGCCCGTGCCGCGCCGCGCAGCTACACGATCACCGAGCTCGCGACCGAGTACGACATCACTCCGCGCGCGATCCGCTTCTACGAGGACGTGGGCCTGCTCGCGCCGGCACGCGCCGGGCGCAACCGCGTCTACACCCAGCGCGACCGCACGCGGCTGAAGCTCACGCTGCGCGGCAAGCGCCTGGGCCTGAGCCTGCACGAGATCAAGCAGCTGGTCGACATGTACGACTCGCCCTCGGACACGCGCCAGCAGCTCGGCGCCTTCATGGCCGTGCTGGCCGAGCACCGGCGCCTGCTCGAGCAGCAGCGCGAAGACCTCGAGGTCACGCTGGCCGAGATCACCCAGCACGAGGCGCGCTGCCGCGCCCTGCTCGCGCGGGCCCCCGCGGCCCCGCCCCGAAGCCCTCGCAGCCCCCCACGGAGAGTCCCGCCATGAACCTGCCCGGCCTGAACTTCCAGCTCGGCGAAGACATCGACGCCCTGCGCGATGCGGTGCGCGCATTCGCGCAGGCCGAGATCGCGCCGCGCGCGGCCGAGATCGACCGCAGCGACCAGTTCCCGATGGACCTGTGGCGCAAGTTGGGCGCGCTGGGCGTGCTTGGCATCACCGTGCCCGAGGCGCAGGGCGGGGCCGGCATGGGCTACCTGGCCCACATGATCGCGATGGAGGAGATCAGCCGCGCCAGCGCCAGCGTGGGCCTGAGCTACGGCGCGCACAGCAACCTGTGCGTGAACCAGCTCAAGCGCAACGGCACGCCGGCACAGCAGGCGAGATACCTGCCCAAGCTCCTCAGCGGCGAGCACGTGGGGGCGCTGGCCATGAGCGAGCCCGGCGCCGGCAGCGACGTCATCGGCATGAAGCTGAGGGCGGTGGAGCAGGGCGGTGTCTACGTCCTCACCGGCACCAAGATGTGGATCACCAACGGCCCCGATGCCGACGTGATGGTGGTCTACGCCAAGACCGAACCCGAGCTGGGTGCACGCGGCGTGACGGCCTTCATCGTCGAGAAGGGGATGAAGGGATTCAGCACGGCGCAGAAGCTCGACAAGCTGGGCATGCGCGGCAGCCACACCGGCGAGATGGTGTTCGATGGCGTCGAGGTGCCGGCCGAGAACGTGCTGGGCCGCGTCAACGGCGGTGCCCAGGTGCTGATGAGCGGGCTCGACTACGAGCGCGCCGTGCTCGCCGCCGGTCCGATCGGCCTGATGCAGGCGGTGATGGACAACGTGGTGCCCTACGTGCACGACCGCAAGCAGTTCGGCCAGAGCATCGGCGAGTTCCAGCTCATCCAGGGCAAGCTGGCCGACATGTACACCGTGCTGCAGGCTGCGCGCGCCTTCTGCTACACGGTGGGCAAGAACCTCGACACCCTGGGCGCCGACCATGTGCGCCAGGTGCGCAAGGACTGCGCCAGCGTCATCCTGTGGTGCGCCGAGAAGGCCACCTGGATGGCCGGCGAAGGCATCCAGATCTTCGGCGGCAACGGCTACATCAACGACTATCCGCTGGGCCGACTCTGGCGCGACGCCAAGCTCTACGAGATCGGCGCGGGCACGAGCGAGATCCGGCGCATGCTGATCGGGCGCGAGCTGTACGCCGAGACGATGTGAGACGCGGTGTAAGGTGCGCCCCATGAGCCAGGAACTTCGAGATCTGCTGAGCAACAACCGCCGCTGGGCCGCCGCCACCGAGGCGCGCGAGCCCGGCTTCTTCACCCGCCTGGCGCAGCAGCAGAGCCCGCGCTACATGTGGATCGGCTGCGCCGACAGCCGCGTGCCGGCCAACGAGATCACGGGCCTGGACCCGGGCGAGGTGTTCGTGCACCGCAACGTGGCCAACGTGGTGGTGCACAGCGACCTGAACGCGCTGTCCACGATCCAGTTCGCGGTGGAGCACCTGAAGGTGCGGCACATCATGGTCGTCGGCCACTACGGCTGTGCCGGCGTGCGCGCGGCGATGCGCGGCATCCGCGTCGGCCTGGCCGACAACTGGCTGCGCCATGTGCAGGACGTGCGGCTGCGCCACCGCAAGCGGCTCGAGCACCTCCCCCCGGCCGAGCAGGAAGACGTGCTGTGCGAGATGAACGTCATCGAGCAGGTGGGCAACGTGGCCCTGTCCACCGTGCTCCAGGACGCCTGGGCGCGCGGCCAGCCGGTGGCGGTGCACGGCTGGGTCTACGGCCTGCGCGACGGCCTGCTGAAGGACCTGGACGTCACGATGGACCGGCCCGAGACGGTGGTGGACCGCTTCGCCGCCGCGCTCAAGCGCTACCCGCGCGCCGACGCTGCGGGCGGGCGCGACGCCGAAGTGCTGGACGCCGCCGACACCGGCTTCGGGCCGGGCGCGCCCTGACCGGCAGGCGACGATGTTCCCGCGGCGCTTCGACGACAGCCGGGCCTTCGAGATCGCACGCGCGCTGATCGAGGGCTTCGACCGCCACTACCGGCTGTTCCGCGAGGCCTCGGCCGCGGCCAAGCGCCGCTTCGAGCAGGCCGACTGGCACGGCCAGCAGCGGGCGCAGGCGCAGCGCATCGAGTTCTACGACCAGCGCGTCAACGAAGCGGTGGCGCGGCTGCGCGCCGACTACACCATCGAGGCGCTGTCGATGGACACCTGGCAGCAGGCCAAGCTGCACTACATCGGCCTGCTGACCAACCACCACCAGCCCGAGCTGGCCGAGACCTTCTTCAACTCGGTCACCGCGAAGCTGCTGCACCGCAGCTACTTCCGCAACGACTTCATCTTCGTGCGGCCGGCGATCAGCACCGAGTACATCGAGAACGACGAGCCGGCGGCCAGACCGACCTACCGCGCCTACTACCCGAGCAAGGACAACCTGCCGCAGACCTGGGCCCGGATCATCGACAACTTCCAGCTCCAGCGACCGTTCCAGGACCTCGGGCGCGACTGCGAGCGGGTCACCGCCGCGATGCTGTCCGAGCTCGGCGGCATCCGGCCGCGGGCCAACTTCCAGATCCAGGTCCTGTCCAGCCTGTTCTACCGCAACAAGGGCGCCTACCTGGTCGGCAAGATCATCAACGGCTTCAACGAGACGCCGGTGGCGCTGGCGATCGTGCATGGCGACGACGGCCGGCTGGTGGTCGACGCGGCGCTGTTCGGCGAGGACGACCTGCTGATGATCTTCAGCTACGCCCGCGCCTACTTCATGGTCGACATGGAGATCCCCAGCGCCTACGTGCAGTTCCTGCGCTCGCTGATGCCGCGCAAGCCGCGCTCCGAGCTCTACACCGCGCTCGGCCTGCAGAAGCAGGGCAAGAACATGTTCTACCGCGACTTCCTCGCCCACCTGCGCCACAGCAGCGACAAGTTCCGCATCGCGCCCGGCATCAAGGGCATGGTGATGCTGGTGTTCGACCTGCCCTCCTTCCCCTACGTGTTCAAGGTCATCAAGGACTTCTACCCGCCGCCCAAGGACACCAGCCGCGAGCAGATCAAGGGCAAGTACCTGCTGGTCAAGCAGCACGACCGCGTGGGCCGCATGGCCGACACGCTGGAGTACAGCAACGTCGCCTTCCCGCGCCAGCGCTTCGAGGAAGAGCTGGTGGCCGAGCTGCAGCACCACTGCCCCAGCGTGGTGGAGACCGACGGCGACATGCTGGTCATCAAGCATGTCTATATCGAGCGCCGCATGATCCCGCTCAACATCTACCTGCAGGAGGCCGATGCCGAGCAGCTGGCGCGCGCGGTGGTGGAGTACGGCAACGCCATCAAGGACCTGGTGGCGGCCAACATCTTTCCCGGTGACATGCTCTGGAAGAACTTCGGTGTCACGCGCCACGGCAAGGTGGTGTTCTACGACTACGACGAGATCGAGTACCTCACCGACTGCAACTTCCGCCGCGTGCCGCCGGCCCGCAACGAAGAGGACGAGATGAGCGGCGAGGTCTGGTACCGGGTCGGCCCGAAGGACGTGTTCCCCGAGACCTTCGAGCCCTTCCTGCTGGGCAACCCCCAGGTGCGCGAAACCTTCATGGCGCACCACGCCGAACTGCTCGACGCCGGCTTCTGGCAAGCCCACAAGGCGCGCATCCAGGCCGGCCATGTGCACGATGTCTTCCCCTACGAGCCGGCCAAGCGGTTCCGCAGCAGCCGGCCCGCCGATTCCTCCCACGAACCGCAAGGAGCCCCTCATGGCTGACCCCATCGTCATCGTCTCGGCCGCACGCACGCCCATCGGCGGCCTGCTCGGCGATCTCTCTTCCCTCGCCGCCTGGGAGCTGGGCGCGGTGGCGGTGCGCGCCGCCGTCGAGCGCGCCGGCCTGCCCGGCGATGCCGTCGACGAGGTCCTGCTGGGCAACTGCCTGATGGCCGGCCAGGGCCAGGCCCCGGCGCGCCAGGCCATGCGCAAGGCGGGCCTGCCCGACAGCGCCGGCGCCGTGACGCTGAGCAAGATGTGCGGCAGCGGCATGCGCGCGGCGATGTTCGCCCACGACATGCTGGCCGCGGGCAGCGCCGAGGTGGTGGTCGCCGGCGGCATGGAGAGCATGACCAACGCGCCGCACCTGGCCCACGCGCGCAAGGGCATCAAGTACGGCGCCGCGGCGCTGTACGACCACATGGCGCTGGACGGCCTGGAAGACGCCTACGAGCGCCTGCCCGACGGCCGTGGCAAGGCGATGGGCGTGTTCGCCGAGGCCTGCGTGGCCAAGTTCGGCTTCACGCGGCAGGCGCAGGACGCCTTCGCGGTCGCCTCCACCGAGCGCGCCAAGCGCGCCAACGAAGACGGCAGCTTCGACTGGGAGATCGCGCCCGTGACGCTGGCGGCCAAGGGCGGGGAGACGCGCATCCGCCACGACGAGCAGCCCTTCAAGGCCCGGCTGGACAAGATCGCCGGCCTGAAGCCCGCGTTCACGAAGGACGGCACCATCACGGCCGCCAGCTCGTCCAGCATTTCCGACGGGGCCGCCGCGCTGGTGCTGATGCGCGAGAGCACGGCCGCGCGCCGCGGCTGCCGGCCCATCGCCCGCATCGCCGGCCACAGCGTGCACGCGCAGGCGCCCGAGTGGTTCACCACCGCCCCCGTCGGCGCGATCCAGAAGGTGCTCAAGAAGGCCGGCTGGAGCGCGGGCCAGGTCGATCTGTGGGAAGTGAACGAGGCCTTCGCCGCGGTCACGATGGCGGCCATGGCCGAGTTCGGCCTGCCGCACGAGATCGTCAACGTGCACGGCGGTGCCTGTGCCCTGGGCCACCCCATCGGCGCCTCCGGCGCGCGCATCGTCGTCACGCTGCTGGGTGCGCTGCGCCGGCAGGGCAAGCGGCGTGGCGTGGCGGCGCTGTGCATCGGCGGCGGCGAGGCCACGGCGATGGCGCTCGAGCTGCTCTGAGCCGCGCTGCGCAGGCCGGCCGCTTCGCATGCTGCTCTCCGACCACCACCTCGCGATCCAGGACGCCGTGCGTGCCTACGTGCAGGCCGAGATCGCGCCGCGCGCGGCGGCCTGGGACAAGTCGCGCCGCTTCCCGGCCGAACAGCTGGCGGGCCTGGCGGCGCTGGGCTGCTACGGCGTCGCGGTGCCCGAGGCGCTGGGCGGCGCGGGGCTCGACCACCTGGCGCTGGCCCTGATCCTGGAGGAGATCGCCGCCGGCGACGGGGCCACCAGCACCATCGTCAGCGTCAACAACTGCCCCGTCTGCTCGATCCTGCTGGCCTGGGGCAACGACGAGCAGCAGCAGCGCTTCCTGGTGCCGCTGGCGCGCGGCGAGAGGCTGGGCGCGTTCTGCCTGACCGAGCCGCACGTGGGCTCCGAGGCCGGCGGCCTGCGCACGACCGCGCGGCGCGCCGGCGACGACTACGTGCTCGACGGCGTCAAGCAGTTCGTCACCAGCGGCCGCAGCGCCGACCTCGCCATCGTGATGGCGGTCACCGACAAGGCGGCGGGCAAGAAGGGCATCAGCGCCTTCGTCGTGCCGACGGAGACGCCCGGCTACGTCGTCGAGCGGCTCGAGGACAAGATGGGCCAGCACGCCAGCGACACGGCGCAGATCCGATTCGAGGGCTGCCGCGTGCCGGCCGCGAACCGGCTGGGCGACGAAGGGCAGGGGCTGAAGATCGCGCTGTCGGGCCTGGAGGGCGGGCGCATCGGCATCGCCAGCCAGGCCCTGGGCATGGCGCGCGCGGCCTTCGAGGCGGCGCTGCGCTACAGCCGGCAGCGCGAGAGCTTCGGCAAGCCCATCTTCGAGCACCAGGCGGTGCAGTTCAAGCTGGCCGAGATGGCCACGCAGATCGAGGCCGCGCGCCAGCTCATCCATCACGCCGCGTGCCTGAAGGATGCCGGCCGTCCCTGCCTGAAGGAAGCCGCCATGGCCAAGCTCTACGCCAGCGAGATGGCCGAACGCGTCTGCAGCGACGCGATCCAGGTGCACGGCGGCTACGGCTACGTGGGCGACTTCCCGGTCGAGCGCATCTACCGCGACGTGCGCGTGTGCCAGATCTACGAAGGCACGTCCGAGGTGCAGAAGATCCTCATCGGCCGGGCCCTGGCGTAGCCCATGGCCAGCCCCGCGGTCGAGAGCCGCTTCGACGAGGACGCCGCACGCCGCGTGCTGCTGGTGCAGGCCTACGACGCGAGCCCGGCCGACAACCCGCTGTGGACCCCGGAAGACCGCAGCTGGGCCACCCGGCTGGCCATCGAGACCACGCCGGCCGACGCCACGCTGGCGCGCTTCGTCCAGGAGCGCGCGCACCACGCGCTGCAGCGCCTGCTGCCGCGCGACGCCGCCGCGGCCCGGCTGCTGCGCCGGCGCCTGTGGCAGGCGCGCCGGGCCGCGCTGGTGGTGGCAGGTGCGGTGCTGCTGGGGCTGGCGATGAACGTCATCGGCAGCGCCCAGCACATCAACCTGCTGGCGCCGCCGGTGTGGGGCGTGCTGGCCTGGAACCTGGTCGTCTACGCCGCGCTGCTGTGGCCCGGGCATGGCGCCGCGCGCGCGGGGCGCGGTCTGCGCGGCTGGATCGCGCGGCGCGTGGCGGGCCGGGCTCCGCGGGGCTCGGTGCTGTCGGCCTTCGGCCTGGCCTGGGGGCGCACCGCGGCGCCGCTGATGCTGGCGCGGGCGGCCCTGGTGCTGCATGCGGCGGCGGCCGCGCTCGCCCTCGGGCTGATCGCGGGGCTGTACCTGCGTGGTCTGGTGCTGGACTACCGCGCCGGCTGGCAGAGCACCTTCCTCGATGCCGACCAGGTGCGGGCGGTGCTGGCGCTGCTGCTGGCGCCGGCCTCGGCCGTGACCGGCATCGCGGTGCCCGACGCGGCGGCGCTGCAGGCGCTGCGCATCGGCGCCGACGCCGCCCCGCTGGCGCCGGCCGCGCCCTGGCTGCACCTGTACGCGGCCACGCTGGCGCTGTTCGTCGTGCTGCCGCGCGGGCTGCTGGCGCTGGCGGGCGCGTGGCGTGCGCGGCGGCTGTCGCGCCGGCTGCCGCTGCCGCTGGCCGAGCCCTACTACCAGCGCCTGCAGCGCCAGTGGCGGCACGAGGCGGCGCGCGTGCAGGTGCTGCCGCACGGCGCCGCCCCGGGCTGGCCGGTGCTCTCGGGATTGAAGGAGGTGCTGGCCACCGTGCTCGGGCCCGACCTGCAGATGCAAGTGGCCGAGGCCACCGCCTACGGCGACGAAGAGGCCGCCGGTGCGCTGGCCCCGGCGCCGGGCACCACGCTGCGCGTGCTGCTGGTCGATCTGGCCAGCACGCCCGAGGACGAGGCGCAGGGCCGCTACGCGCGGGCCCTGCGCGCCGCCCAGCCGGCGACGCCGCTGCTGCTGGTGGCCGACGAGACCGGCTGGCGCGCCCGCTTCGCCGGGCTCGAGCAGCGCCTGGCCGAGCGCCGCGTGGCCTGGCAGCGCTGGGCCGATGCGCAGGGGCTGGGTTTCGTGGCGGTCGCGCTGGCCGCGCCCGACCTGGCACGCGCCGGGGTGGCGCTCGAGCAGGCCCTGCAGGTCGACAGCACCCGCCTGCCGGAGGACCGAACCCCGATCGGCACGCCATGACGCAGGTCACGCTCAGCCTGGTCTCGCACACCAACGTCGGCAAGACCACGCTCGCGCGCACGCTGCTGGGCCACGACATCGGCGAGGTGCGCGACGCTCCGCACGTGACCGAGTCCGCGAGCGCATACGACCTCGTCACCAGCCCCGCCGGCGACGTGCTGCGGCTGTGGGACACGCCCGGCTTCGGCGACAGCGTGCGCCTGGTGCGGCGCATGCAGCAGAGCGGCCAGCCGCTGGGCTGGCTGCTCAGCGAGGTGTGGGACCGCTGGCGCGACCGCGCCTTCTGGGCCACCCAGCGCGCACTGCGCCATGCCCAGGCCGAGAGCGATGTCGTGCTGTACCTCGTCAACGCCGCCGAGCCGCCGGCCGCGGCCGCCTACGTCGAGCCCGAGATGGATCTGCTGGCCTGGTTGGGCAAGCCGGTGCTGGTGCTGCTGAACCAGCTGGGGGCACCGCGCGCGCCCGCGCTCGAGGCGGCCGAGGTGGAGGCCTGGCGCGCCCAGCTCGTGCGCTGGCCGGGCGTCAAGGCGGTGCTGCCGATGGATGCGTTTGCGCGCTGCTGGGTGCACGAGGCGACGCTGCTGCACGCGGTGCAGGGCGTGCTCGCGGGCGAGCCGGCAGCGGCCATGGGGCGGCTGGCCGCGGCCTGGCGAGCGGAGCGCGAGGCCACCTTCGCCGCCTCGATGCAGGCCCTGGCCGAAAGTCTGGCGCGCATGGCGCTGGCGCGGGTGGAGGTGGACGGCGAGGCGGGCCTGGGCGAGCGCCTGCGCCGCGTCGGCGCGGCGCTGGTGGCGCGCGGTGCGGCCGAGGCCGGGGCCGCGGTCGACAACAGCCCCGCGGGCCAGGCGCAGCGCCGGCTCGAGCAGGCCCTGGACGCCGAGGGGCGCGCCAGCCTGGCGCGGCTGATCGCGCTGCACGGCCTGCAGGGCCAGGCGCAGGGCGAGATCCTGCAGCGCGTGGCCAGGCAGTTCGAGGTCCACCAGCGCCTGCCCGAGGGCCGCGCCGCGATCCTGGGCGGCGCGCTCACCGGCGCCGTGGCCGGGCTCAAGGCCGACATCGTCAGCGGCGGCCTCACGATGGGCGGCGGCCTGCTCGCTGGCGGGCTGCTGGGCGCACTGGGTGCGGCCGGCCTGGCGCGCGGCATCAACCTCGTGCGCGGCACCGGCCGCAGCTGGGTCGCCTGGCGCGACGAAGCCCTGGACGCCGCGGTGCAGGCTGCGCTGCTGCGCTACCTGGCGGTGGCGCATTTCGGCCGCGGCCGCGGCCTGTGGGACCAGGGCGAGGCGCCGCCGCATTGGCGCCAGACGGTGGCCGAGGCGCTGGCGCCGCAGGCCGCGGCCCTGCAGGCGCTGTGGCGCAGCCGGCCGCAGCGCCTGGACGGCGATGCGCCCGGCCTGGCGCAGGCGCTGCAGCCCCTGCTGGCGCAGGCCGCGCGCGAGACGCTGCACCGGCTGTACCCGCAGGCCGCGGCGCAGCCGGGCACGTCGCCATCGATGTCAGCGCCGCAGCACGCCACCTAGAATCGACGCTGACGTAAACGTCAACCGCGCCGGCCCGATTGGAGACCGTTCTTGCCCACGCTCGCGTCCCAGCTCGACCCCCGCTCCGCCGACTTCCGGGCCAGCGCGGCGCAGATGCGGCGTCTGGTCGACGACCTGAACGCGAAGCTGGCGCAGATCGCGCAGGGCGGCGGCGAGGCGGCGCGGGCGCGCCACACCGCACGCGGCAAGCTGCTGCCGCGCGAACGCGTCGAGATGCTGCTCGACCCCGACACGCCCTTCCTCGAGATCGCGCCGCTGGCCGCGCTCGACCTCTACGACAACGCCGCGCCGGGCGCCGGCCTGATCGCCGGCATCGGCCGCGTCAGCGGCGTCGAGTGCCTGATCGTGTGCAACGACGCCACGGTCAAGGGCGGCACCTACTACCCGCTGACGGTGAAGAAGCACCTGCGGGCGCAGGAGATCGCGGCCCAGAACCGGCTGCCCTGCCTCTACCTGGTCGACAGCGGCGGCGCCAACCTGCCGAACCAGGACGAGGTCTTCCCAGACCGCGAGCACTTCGGCCGCATCTTCTACAACCAGGCCAACCTCAGCGCCCAGGGCGTGCCGCAGATCGCGGTCGTGATGGGCTCGTGCACCGCCGGCGGCGCCTACGTGCCGGCCATGAGCGACGAGGCCATCATCGTCAGGAACCAGGGCACGATCTTCCTCGGCGGCCCGCCGCTGGTGAAGGCCGCGACCGGCGAGGTCGTCAGCGCCGAGGACCTGGGCGGCGGCGACGTGCACACGCGGCTGTCGGGCGTGGCCGACCACCTCGCCGAGAACGACCTGCATGCGCTGGCGCTGGCGCGCGCCGCGGTGGCCAACCTCAACTGGCGCAAGCCGGCGCCACTGCGGCTGGTGCCGCCGCGGCCGCCGAAGCACGACCCGGCCGAGCTGCACGGCATCATCCCGGTCGACCCGCGCAAGCCCTTCGACGTGCACGAGGTCATCGCACGCATCGTCGACGGCAGCGATTTCGACGAGTTCAAGGCCCGTTTCGGGCCGTCGCTGGTCACCGGCTTCGCGCACCTCGAAGGCATGCCCGTGGGCATCGTCGCCAACAACGGCATCCTGTTTTCCGAGAGCGCGATGAAGGCCGCCCACTTCATCGAGCTGTGCTGCCAGCGCCGCGTGCCGCTGGTCTTCCTGCAGAACATCACCGGCTTCATGGTCGGCCGCAAGGTCGAGACCGAGGGCATCGCCAAGCATGGCGCGAAGATGGTCACGGCCGTCGCCACGGCCACGGTGCCCAAGTTCACGGTCATCATCGGCGGCAGCTTCGGCGCCGGCAACTACGGCATGTGCGGCCGCGCCTACAGCCCGCGCTTCCTGTGGATGTGGCCGAACGCGCGCATCGGCGTGATGGGCGGCGAGCAGGCCGCCAGCGTGCTGGCCACCGTCAAGCGCGACGGCATCGAGGGCAAGGGGGGGCAGTGGAGCGCCGCCGACGAGGCGGCCTTCAAGCAGCCCATCCTCGACCAGTTCGCACAGCAGGCGCACCCGTACTACGCCAGCGCGCGGCTGTGGGACGACGGCGTGATCGACCCCGCCGACACGCGCCGCGTGCTCGCGCTGGGCCTGAGCGCGAGCCTGAACGCGCCGATCCCCGAGCGGCCGCAGTTCGGCGTCTTCCGGATGTGAGCGCGATGGCTGCGACGCTCGAGATCCTGCGCCCCTCGGCCCACGTGGCCGCGGTCTGGCTGAACCGGCCCGAGGTGCGCAACGCCTTCAACGAGGGCCTGATCGCCGAGCTCACCGGGGCCTTCCGCACGCTGGGCGCCGACCCGGCGCTGCGCGCGATCGTGCTTGGCGGCCGCGGCAAGGCCTTCTGCGCCGGCGCCGACCTGTCGTGGATGCGCGCGATGGCCGGCTACAGCTGGGAACAGAACCAGGCCGATGCCTCGGCGCTGGCCGAGATGCTGTGGACGATCTGGCGCTGTCCGCTGCCGGTGGTGGGTCGCGTGCACGGCGATTGCTACGCCGGCGGCGTCGGGTTGGCCGCCGTCTGCGACGTGCTCGTCGCCGCCGAGGGGGTGCAGTTCTGCCTCAGCGAGGCGAAGCTGGGCCTGCTGCCGGCGACCATCGGCCCCTATGTCGTGCGCGCCCTGGGCGAGCAGGCGGCGCGGCGCTACTTCGTCACGGCCGAGCGCTTCTCGGCCGCGCGCGCGCTGGCGCTGGGCTTGGTCCACGAATGCGTGCCTGCCGAGGCGCTCGACGCCCGGGTGGCCGAGATCGTCGCCGCCATCGTCGCCAACGGCCCGGCCGCGGTGCAGGCCTGCAAGGCGCTGGTGCAGGACGTGGCGGGCCGGCCGATCGATGCCGCGCTCCGCGCCGAGACCGCGCGCCGCATCGCCGACATCCGCGCCAGCGACGAGGGCCGCGAGGGCGTGGCCGCCTTCCTCGCCAAGCGCGAGCCGGGCTGGCGATGAACGGCGCAGCGAACGGCAACCCGGCCGCGGAGCCTCCATGTTCGACAAGATCCTGATCGCCAACCGCGGCGAAATCGCGTGCCGCGTCGCTGCCACCGCGCGCCGCCTGGGCATCCGCACCGTCGCCGTCCATTCCGAGGCCGATGCCGACGCGAAGCATGTCCACGCCTGCGACGAGGCGGTGGCCATCGGCGCGAGCCCGCCGCGCGAGAGCTACCTGCAGTGGCAGCGCATCGTCGATGCCGCGCTGGCCACCGGCGCCCAGGCGGTGCATCCGGGCTACGGCTTCCTGAGCGAGAACGAGGCCTTCGCCCGCGCCTGCGCCGCTGCGGGGCTCGTGTTCATCGGCCCGCCGCCGGCAGCGATCGCCGCGATGGGCAGCAAGTCCGCCGCGAAGGCGCTGATGGCGCGGGCCGGCGTGCCGCTGGTGCCGGGCTACCACGGCGCCGACAACGACCCGGCGCGGCTCGCGGCCGAGGCGGCGGCGATCGGCTTTCCGGTGCTGATCAAGGCCAGTGCCGGCGGCGGCGGCAAGGGCATGCGGCGGGTCGACCGGGCCGAGGACTTCGCCGCCGCGCTGGCCTCGTGCCAGCGCGAGGCGCGGGCCAGCTTCGGCGACGACCAGGTGCTGGTCGAGCGCTACGTGACGCGGCCGCGGCACATCGAGATCCAGGTCTTCGCCGATGCCCACGGCCACTGCATCCACCTGTTCGAGCGCGACTGCTCGGTGCAGCGGCGGCACCAGAAGGTGCTCGAGGAAGCGCCGGCGCCGGGCATGAGCGCGGCGCGCCGGGCCGAGATGGGCGCGGCCGCGGTGGCCGCCGCGCAGGCGGTGGGCTACGTCGGCGCCGGCACGGTGGAATTCATTGCCGAGGAGCAGGGCGACGGCGACCTGCGCTTCTACTTCATGGAGATGAACACGCGGCTGCAGGTCGAGCACCCGGTGACCGAGGCCATCACCGGCCTGGACCTCGTCGAGTGGCAGCTGCGCGTGGCCGCCGGCGAGCCGCTGCCGCGGCGCCAGGACGAACTCGCGATCCGCGGCCATGCGATCGAGGCCCGCCTCTGCGCCGAGAACCCCGACGCCAACTTCATGCCCGCCACCGGCGTGCTGCAGGTCGCGCGCTGGCCCGCGCATGTCGCCTTCGAGCGCAGCGAGCGCCTGCCGCGGGTCGACAGCGGCATCCGCGAGGGCGACGCGATCACGCCGTTCTACGACTCGATGATCGCCAAGCTCATCGTCTGGGGCGAGACCCGGGTGCAGGCGCTGGCGCGGCTGGACGCGGCGCTGCGCGACACCCACCTGATGGGACCGGCGACCAACGTCGCCTTCCTGCGCCGGGTCGTGCGCAGCCACGCCTTCGCCAGCGCCGACCTCGACACCGCGCTGATCGAGCGCGAGCGCGCGGCGCTGTTCGAGGCGCCGCCGCTGGCCGCCGAGATCGCCGCCGCCGCCGTCGCGGCGCAGGTGCTCGCGAGCGAGGCGGCGCAGGAGGACACCGACCCCTGGTCCAAGCGCGACGGCTGGCGGCTGCACGGCGGCGCGCGCCGGCGTCTGAGCCTGCGGCTGCGGCAGCAGGAGCTCACGGTGCTGATCGAGCGCCAGCACGACGGCAGCAGCGTGCTGCAGATCGGCGAACAGCGCTGGCCCTTCGGCGCGCAGCCGCTGGCGGGCGCCGGCGGCGAGGCCCGCTTCGACCTGCGGCTGGGCGCGCGCCGGCTCGCGGTCACGGTGCACGTGCGCGGCGAGCGCTACGCGGTGCATGGCGACGAAGGCAGCGCCGAGCTGATCGAGTTCGACCCCATCGCCCACGCCGGCGACGCCGCGGGCGGGGAAGGCGGCCTGGTGGCGCCGATGCCGGGCAAGCTGGTGGCCTTGCTGGTGCAGGTCGGCGAGGCCGTGCGGCGCGGCCAGGCGCTGGCGGTGATGGAGGCGATGAAGATGGAGCACACCATCGTCGCGCCGCGCGACGGCGTGGTCGAGGCCCTGCCGCACGCCGCGGGCGAGCAGGTCGCCGAAGGCGCCGAGCTGCTGCGGCTCGCGCCCCAGGCCGTGTAACCTGGCGGGCCGACGGCACCCCACCATGCGCAGCCTGCCCACCCGCGTCACGCTCGTCGAGGTCGGCCCGCGCGACGGCCTGCAGAACGAGGCCCGGCCGGTCGACGCCGCGCACAAGATCGAGCTCGTGCAGCGCCTGCAGGCGGCGGGCTGCCGCGAGATCGAGGTCACCAGCTTCGTGAGCCCGAAATGGGTGCCGCAGATGGCCGACAACGCCCAGGTGATGGCCGGCATCGTGCGCCAGCCCGGCGTGCGGTATGCGGTGCTGACGCCCAACCTGCAGGGTCTGGAGGCCGCACTGGCGAGCCGCCCCGACGAGGTGGTGGTGTTCGGCGCCGCCAGCGAGGCCTTCAGCCGGCGCAACATCAACTGCGGCGTGGCCGAGAGCATCGAGCGCTTCCGCCCCGTGGTGGCCGCCGCGCACGCGGCCGGACTGAAGGTGCGCGGCGCGATCTCGTGCGCCCTGGGCTGCCCCTACCAGGGCGAGGTCACGCCCGACGAGGTCGAGCACGTGGTGCGGCTGATGAAGGACATCGGCGTGGACCATTGCGGCATTGCCGACACCATCGGCGTGGGCACGCCGCGGCGGGTGCAGGCGGTGATGGCGCGCGCGCTGCGCCACTACCCGCCGGTCGAGGTCAGCGGCCATTTCCACGACACCTACGGCCAGGCGCTGGCCAACATCCTGGCCTGCCTGGAGATGGGCTTGCACACCTTCGATGCCAGCATCGCGGGCCTGGGCGGCTGCCCGTACGCGAAAGGGGCCACCGGCAACGTGGCGACCGAGGACGTGGTGTTCATGTTGCACGGCATGGGCATCGCCACCGGCATCGACCTCGACGCGCTGGTCGACGCCGGCGCCTACATCAGCGGCGTGCTCGGCCGCGCGCCGGCGTCGCGCGCCGGCAGGGCCCTGCTGGCCCGGCGCGGCGGGGCCGCCGCCGCATGAACGCCGTCGCGTCGCCCTGCATCGGCGTGTGCCGCATGGACGCGGCCAGCGGCCTGTGCGCGGGCTGCCTGCGCACGCTGGACGAGATCGCGGCGTGGTCGGTGCTGGACGAATCCGCCCGGCGCGCGGTCTGGCGCGCGCTGGCGCTGCGGCGCGCCGAAGCACGTCGCCAGGCGGGCCCGGCGGCGGCCCCGGGCCCGTCACCGGGGGTCGGGCCCCGGCCATGAAGCGCATCGTCTTCCACTTCGATGTCGTCTCGCCCTACGCCTGGCTCGCGTTCGAGCGCCTGCCGCAGGTGCTGGAAGGCTGCAGCGTCGAGGTCGAGTACCGGCCGCTGCTGCTGGCCGGGCTGCTGCAGCGCTGGGGCAACGTCGGGCCGGCCGAGATCGAGCCCAAGCGCGCCTGGACCTTCCGCCACGTGCACTGGCTGGCAGCGCGGCACGGCATCGTGCTGGACACGCCGGCCTCGCACCCGTTCAACCCGCTGCCCCTGCTGCGGCTGGCGCTGGCCTGCGGGCCGAACCGCCATGTGGTGGAGTCGCTGT
Organism: Burkholderiales bacterium; assembly: GCA_028872015.1. Classification (GTDB taxonomy): domain Bacteria; phylum Pseudomonadota; class Gammaproteobacteria; order Burkholderiales; family Burkholderiaceae_C; genus Rubrivivax. Next base: position 24,980 of record JAGWLO010000026.1, read on the forward strand.
TCCGCCATGTCTGGGTCGGGGGCGCCGAGGCGGACGACGCCGGGCGGCTGGCGGCCCTGGCGGCGCAACTGGCGCCGGTGCGCAGCCCCGACGGCGCCGCGGTCAAGGCCGAACTGCGGCGCCTGACCGAAGCGGCTGCCGAGGCCGGCATCTTCGGCGTGCCGTCGTTCGAACTCGACGGCCGCGTGTTCTGGGGGCTGGACGCGCTGCCGATGCTGCGCGAAGCCCTGCTCGGCGGTGCCTGGTTCGACGGCCCGGCCTGGGCCGCCGAAGGCGCGCCCCGGCCGGGCGTGAAGCGGCGCTGACGGGGGCCGGGTCGGGCCGGTCTGCGGCCGGTTTCAGGCCGCCGGCAGGCGCCGGGCCTGGATCACGACCACCTGGTCCGGCTGGGCGGTGGTGTTCAGCACCAGCTGCGGGCTGGCCAGGGCTGGCGCTGACAGCGCCGACGGCGTGGCGAGCTGCTCGAGGCCGGCCATCACGGCCAGGGTGAGCGCGGCGGACAGGCCGAAGGCGGTGGCTTGGCGGGCGATGGGGCTGGACATGATCGGCTCCTGGTGGCGGTTCGCGAAGATGCGATGGAGCGAACTCTAGGCAGCCGGCCCCGAGGCGGCGACGCGCTTGCGACGAAGCGCCGCCCCGCGCGGATCAGGCGCCAGCCGGGGCGATGAAGCAGTGGCCGGTGCCGCTTCAGCGTCCGGTGGCGGCGTGCCACACCGCGAGCAACGCGGCCTCGCGCTCGGGCGCCAGGCCCACGCTCTGGCGCAGCGGCCCGCCGCAGGGCGGCGCGGGCACCGGCGTGGCGGCGGAGGCCGCCCAGGCGGCGGTGTCGGCCAGCGTCTGGGCCATCGGCCGACAGTGCAGGCCCAGCGCCAGGGCGCGCGCGATGCTCACCTGGTGCAGCCCGGCCGAATCTCGCGGCAGCCACAGCGGCAGCTCGGTCCAGGGCGCCACGCCCTGGGCCAGCAGACAGGCCTCGTCGATCCAGGTCAGCCGCGCCGCCGGGGCGAGCACGTCGCAGGCTGCGGCCAGCAGGTCGCCGAAGCAGGTGGGCGTGGTCGGGCCGGTGAGGTTGAAGCGGCCCCGGCTGCCGCGCTCGGCCTGCGTCAGCAGCCAGGCGGCGGCATCGCGCACGTCGATGAACTGCACCGGCGCGGCCGGATCGCCCGGCGCCAGCACCTCGCCGCCGTCGGCGGCCGCCGCGATGCGCTGCACCCACCAGGTGAAGCGGCCCGTGGGGTCGTGCGGGCCGACCAGCAGGCCCGGGCGGGCGATCAGGCAGTGCGGCGCGCCGAAGCCCGCCAGCGCGGCCTGCTCGCACAGCGCCTTCAGGCCGCCGTAGGTGGCGCCGTCGACGACTTCGGTGCCGGGGTCGGCCAGCGTCTGCAGCGGTGCGTCCTCGGCCAGGCCGGGGCAGGCGTAGCTGGCGTAGACGCTGATGCTCGACACCAGCTGGTATTGCCCCACGCGCCCGGACAGCGCGGCAGCCACGGCACGCACCTGGCGCGGCAGGTAGGCGCTGGTGTCGATGGCGACGTCCCAGTGGCGCCCCGCCAGGCAGCCCAGATCGGCGTCGCGGTCGGCGATCAGGTGCTCGGCCTCGGGGAACAGCCCCGGTCCGCTGCGGCCGCGGTGCAGCAGCGTCAGCGCATGGCCCGCCGCCAGCGCCTGCTGCGCCAGGTGGCGCCCCAGGAAGCGCGTGCCGCCGAGGATGAGCAGCTTCATGGGCGGCAATGTAGCGCGCGGCCTCCGATCAGCCTGCGAACAAGGCCCGGTATTGCTCGCGCAGCAGATTCTTTTGCACTTTTCCCATGGCGTTACGCGGCAGCTCGGGCCGCAGCAGCACCCGCTTGGGCACCTTGAAGCCGGCGATCCGGGCCTTCAGCGCCGCGGCCAGCGCGGCCTCGTCGATGGAGGCGCCGGGCCGCGCCACCAGCACCGCCACCACGGCCTCGCCGAAGTCGGGGTGGGGCACGCCGATGACCGCCGATTCGGCCACGCCGGGGAGCTCGTTCAGGTAGCCCTCGACCTCGGTCGGGTAGACGTTGTAGCCGCCGGTGATGATCAGGTCCTTGCTGCGGCCGACGATGCGCAGCGTGCCGTCGGCGTCCAGCGTGCCGACGTCGCCGGTCTTGAACCAGAGGTCGGTGGTGAAGTCGTCGGCGGTCTGCTCGGGCATGCGCCAGTAGCCCTTGAACACGTTCGGGCCCTTGACCTCGATGCCGCCGATCTCGCCCGCCGGCAGCGGCCGGCCCTTGTCGTCGTGCACGCGCACGGCCACGCCGGGCAAGGCCTGGCCCACGGTGCCGCTGCGGCGCGCGCTCTCGGGGCGGTAGGGGTTGGAGGTGAGCATCAGCGTCTCGCTCATGCCGTAGCGCTCGAGCAGGGTGTGGCCGGTGCGCTCGCGCCAGGCGTCGAAGGTCTCGGTGAGCAGCGGCGCCGAGCCGCTGACGAACAGCCGCATCAGCCCGCAGGCCTCGGGCGTGAGCGAGGGCTCGGCCAGCAGCCGCGTGTACAGCGTGGGCACGCCCATGAAGACCGTGGTGTCGGGCAGCCGCGCCACCACCGCGCGGGGGTCGAAGCGGTTGAACCAGATCATCTTGCTGCCATTGAGCAGCGCGCCGTGGCTGGCCACGAACAGGCCGTGCACGTGAAAGATGGGCAGCGCGTGCAGCAGCACGTCGCCGCCGGTCCAGCCCCACAGCGACTTCAGCACGCGCGCATTCGACAGCAGGTTGCCGTGGGTGAGCATCGCGCCCTTGCTGCGTCCGGTGGTGCCGCTGGTGTAGAGGATGGCGGCCAGATCCGAGGCCTCGCGCTGCGCCGGTGCCTGCGCATCGGCATGCAGCGCGGCGCGGTCGAGCAGGGTGCCGCGGCGGTCGTCGTCGAGCGTGAACACGTGGCGCGTGCGGTGACCGAAGGCGAGCTTGCTGATCCAGCCGAAATTGCGGCTGGCGCAGACCACCATCGCCGGCTCGGCGTTGCCGATGAAGTAGTCGAGCTCGGCCGCCTGGTAGGCGCTGTTCAGCGGCAGGTAGACGTGGCCCGCGCGCAGCACCGCCAGGTACAGCATCAGCGCCTCGACGCTCTTGTCGGTGTGGGCGGCGATGCGCGATTGCGGCGGCAGCGCCAGCGAGTCGATCAGGTTCGCGATCATCGCCGTGCCCCGGTCGAGATCGCGCCAGGTGTAGAGCAGCGGCTCGTGGCTGTCGGCGGCCTCGATGGCGATGGCGTCGAGATCGGCGGGGAAGGCCGCGCGCAGGGCGGCGAACAGGTTCTGCTGGGTCATGGACGGCGGTGGACGAAGGACCCGCGTCGCACGCGGGTCCGGCGCCGGGCCCGGGCCGGGCCCGGCGAGGGCGGCTGCGGATGGTACCGAGCCCGGCCGGGGCCGCCGAAGGGTGTCAACCCCAAGCGCCGCCCGGCCGCCCTCGCGGGCGGTCGACCGGGCGCTCTCAGGCTGCGAGCAGGGGCGCCACCAGCGCCTGCACGCCCTGCTTCAGCAGTCGGCTCAGCGCCTGCGCCTTGGCTTCGGGCGAAACGGCGTCCCAGGCACTGACCGCGCCGATGCCGTCGGCGTGGGCCAGGACGTAGCCCTGGGCGTGGGTGCGCGTGCGCACCAGGCGGCCGCTGGCCGCGTCGATCAGCGAGGCCCGCAGGTAGGCATAGGCGGCGACGAAGCCCACACCCTCGTCGGCCGAGCCCACGGTGCGCAGCGCCGTGACGTTGTCGACGTACAGCCCCACGCCTTCCAGCGTGCCCTCGCCTTCCGTGGTGTTGCTGGTGGCCAGCGCTGCGGGGCCGCGATCACGCGTGAAGAGCAGGAGCTGGCTGCAGCGATTCTCGTGCAGGCCCTGCGCCAGGTCGGCGGGGATCGTGATGGCCGCGCCCTCGGCGAAGTGCTGGTGGGCGTCGAAGAGCGTGTCGGTGGTCGGCGCCACCAGCCACACCGGCGCCTGCGGTGCGCTTTGGCGCAGCGCGTCGCGCGCCGCCCACAGCGCCGCGGTGTCCAGCGATCCCGACTGCAGCGGGATGCTGCGTCGCAGAGTGTTGCCCAGGCGCGTGCCCAGGTTCGACGTCGCGCCCACCAACGCGATCTCGTGCGCCGCCTCGGACACCACGCCGTAGGAACCGCCGCCGGCGGCTGGGCCTTGCGCCAGCGCCGCCGTCGTTGCGGTACCCATCACGGCGGCCAGCCAGTGCCGGCGGCTGATCAGCTTGCGGTTGATCATCAGGGCTCCTCGTCTTGACGCATCCGGGCGGCCAGGTTGACACGGCAAAACTATACGGCGGCACGGGGCGCAGGGCCCGCGGCGCGCTCGCAGCCCGGCAGCGGCCTCGCGCAAGGGCCGGCAAGGGCCGCCACGGGCCCCGGGGTTCAGCCGACGCGCACGGTCTGCCCGGCCAGCAGCTGGTAGGGCGGGATCTCGAGGTTCAACGGTGCCGGCACGTTGCGCACCACGCGGCCGGCGAGGTCGTAGCGCGAGCCGTGGCAGGGGCACAGGAAGCCGTCCTCGTGGGCGTGCATCAGGGCCTGGAACGCGGCGTCGCCCACCTTCAGCGAGGGGATGCACCCCAGGTGGGTGCAGATGGCCACGGCGACGAACAGCTCGGGCTGCAGCGAGCGGGTGGGGTTGCGGCAGGCCGGGGGTTGCTCGGAGTGCCTGGAGCCGGGGTCCGCGAGGTCGGGGTTGGGCGCGTCCAGCGACGCCACCATCGCCGGCGTGCGCCGCATCAGCCACACCGGGCGTCCTCGCCAGGCCACGGTGCGCAGCTGGCCCGGGGCGAGGTCGCCCCAGGCCGCCTCCACCGGCGCCGCGTTCGCCCGTGCGCGTGCCGAGGGCTCGAAGGTCTCGACGAAGGGCACGGCCGTGGCCACCAGACCCAGCCCGCCCACGGTGCCGGCACTGGCCAGCAGCAGGCGCCGCCGCGCCGCCCCCTCGGGCGTGGGCCGCTGCAGCGAGGCGGGCCCGGCGCCGGCCGGGCGGCCGGGGGCGTCGTCGGACCGCGCGGCCGCCGTCATCCCAGATCCTTCGCCCAGTGCAGGTACAGGTCGGCCGGCGCGCCCGGCTTCACCTGCACGAGGCCGCTGCGCTCGACGCCGTGGTAGTCGGCGATCACGCGGTAGCTGCCGGCCGGCAGGCGGATGTCGGTCAGCGGGCCGGCATCGTTGTAGGCGAAGACGGGGTGCCCGGCCGGGTTCTCCACGCGCACCTTCAGACCCGTCACGTAGTCGTTGTGCGAGCCCTCGGAGAAGCTCAGGTGCAGGTCGTACGCGCCGTCGCGGCGCTGCATCGCCCGGACCTGGTCGCTGCCGATGCCGCCGGTCTGAAAGGCGTGGCCGTCGATGCGCTCGCGCACGATGCCGGCGCTGGCCGATGGCGGCGCCGCCGGCATGTCGCTGGCCCAGGCCTGGACGGCCGCCAGCCCCAGGCCCGCCAGCGCGACGCCGGCGAGCAGGGTGCGTCGCAGATGCCGGGCCTTGAGAGCGTGCTGCTGAGTGTGCTGCTGGGTGCTTTGCGCGGTGGTCTTCATGGTGTCTTCCCCTTCACGATGTTGGCGCAGAACGAGTCCGGTGACGGGCTCTGGGCCAGAGCTTGACCCGGCGCTGCGCCGCCGTCGTTGCAAGGCCGGAGCGCCCGATTTCATCTGAAACGGGGCCCGACCCCGCGCGCCGCGGGCCGGGGGTGGGTGCCTAGAATCCTGCGCCTTCACGCTGTAGAAGGACTCCATGTCGTCCGGTGTCATCCGAATCCGCGGTGCGCGGCAGCACAACCTCAAGAACCTCGACCTGGACCTCCACACCGGCGAGCTGACGGTGGTGACCGGGCCCAGCGGCTCGGGCAAGAGCAGCCTGGTCTTCGACACGCTGTACGCCGAAGGTCAGCGCCGCTACGTCGAGACCTTCAGCGCCTACGCGCGCCAGTTCCTCGACCGCATGGACCGGCCGGCGGTGGACCGGGTGGACGGCGTGCCGCCGGCGATCGCGATCGACCAGACCAACCCGGTGCGCACCAGCCGCAGCACGGTCGGCACGATGACCGAGCTGAACGACCACCTGAAGCTGTTGTTCGCGCGCGCGGCGCAGTTGTTCGACAAGCAGACGGCCTTGCCGGTGCGGCACGACACGCCCCAGACGATCTATGCCGACCTGCTCGAGCGGGCCGCCGCCGCCGATGACCCGCGGCTCGTGTTCACGTTCCCGGTCGAGCTGCCGGCCGACACCACCGCCGATCAGCAGGAACAGTGGCTGGCCGCGAGCGGCTTCACGCGCGTGCAGGGCGAGCGCGTGGTCGGCACGCGCAAGATCCTCGACGTGGTGGCCGATCGCTTGCGCCTGGCGGCCGCCGAGCCGGTGCGCGTGATGGAGGCCATCGAGCTGGCGCTCAAGCGCGGCAGCGGGCGGCTCAGCGTGCACGCCGGCGAGGGCGATGCCGTGCAGCTCTGGCGCTACAGCACCGGCCTGCACTGCCCCGAGAGCGACCTGCGCTATGCCGACCCGCAGCCGGCGATGTTCAGCTTCAACAGCGCCTACGGCGCCTGCGACACCTGCCGCGGCTTCGGCCGCGTGATCGGGGTCGACTTCGGGCTCGTCATTCCCGACGGGCGCAAGACCCTGCGCAACGGCGCGATCAAGCCGCTGCAGACGCCGGCCTGGAAGGACTGCCAGGACGACCTCGTCAAGTACGCCGGCGAGGCCGGCATCCCGCGCGACACCGCCTGGGCGCAGCTGACCGAGGCCCAGCGCGCCTGGGTCATCGACGGCTCGCCGAACTGGACCGGCAACTGGAACAAGCAGTGGTACGGCGTGCGCCGCTTCTTCGAGTACCTCGAGAGCAAGGCCTACAAGATGCACATCCGCGTGCTCTTGTCGAAGTACCGCAGCTACACGCCCTGCACCGCCTGCGGCGGCGCGCGGCTGAAGCTCGAGCCCCTGCTGTGGCGCCTCGGCAGCCCGGCCGATGCCGATGCGGTGCTGCCCGCGGCACATCGTTTCATGCCCGTTGGCGCGGGATGGTCAGCCGAGCAGTTGCAGGCGTTGCCGGGCCTGAACCTGCCCGACCTGATGCAGCTCTCGATCGAGCGGCTGAAGCGCTTCTTCGACGGCCTGAGCCTGCCCAGCACGATGCTCGACGACGCGCTGAAGCTGCTGCTGGACGAGGTGCGCACGCGGCTGAAGTACCTGTGCGACGTCGGCCTGGGCTACCTCACGCTGGACCGCCAGAGCCGCACCCTTTCGGGCGGCGAGGTGCAGCGCATCAACCTCACCACGGCGCTCGGCACCAGCCTCGTCAACACGATGTTCGTGCTCGACGAGCCCAGCATCGGCCTGCACCCGCGCGACATGAACCGCATCGTGCAGGCCATGCACCGCCTGCGCGACGCCGGCAACACGCTGGTCGTGGTCGAGCACGACCCGGCGGTGATGCTGGCCGCCGACCGCCTGATCGACATGGGCCCGGGCCCGGGCGAGCGCGGCGGGCGCATCGTCTTCGACGGCACGCCCGAGGCCGCGCGCTCGGCTGACACGCTGACCGGCGCCTACCTCGGCGGGCGCAAGCAGGTGCATCAGGGCTTTCGCCGCCTGGTCGACGAGGCCACGCCCAAGCTGGTGCTGGAAGGGGCGCGCGAGCACAACCTGCGCGACCTCAGCGTCACCTTGCCGCTGCAGCGCCTGGTGGTCGTCACCGGTGTCAGCGGCTCGGGCAAGAGCACGCTGATCCAGGACGTGCTCTACCCGGCGCTGGCGCGCCATTTCGGCAAGGCGACCGAGACGCCGGGCGCGCACGACCGGCTGCTCGGCGCCGACTTCCTGGCCGACGCCGTGTTCGTCGACCAGAGCCCGATCGGCAAGACCGCGCGCAGCAACCCGGCCAGCTACGTCGGCGCCTTCGACGAGCTGCGCAAGCTGTTCGCCGACCTGCCGCTGGCGCGCGAGCGCAGCTACAGCGCCGGCACCTTCAGCTTCAACGCCGGCGACGGCCGTTGCCCGACCTGCGGCGGTTCGGGCTTCGAGCATGTGGAGATGCAGTTCCTCAGCGACGTCTACCTGCGTTGCCCCGACTGCGACGGCCGCCGCTACCGGCCGGCGATCCTGGACGTGAAGATCGTGCGCGGGCCGATGCGGCTGTCGATCGCCGACGTGCTCGACCTCACCGTGGCCGAGGCCGCGCACTGGTTCCAGAACGACCGCGAGGTGGTGGCGCGGCTGCAGCCCATCATCGACGTCGGCCTGGACTACGTGCGCCTGGGCCAGCCGGTGCCCACGCTGTCGGGCGGCGAGGCGCAGCGCCTGAAGCTGGCCGGCTTCCTGGCCGAGGCCGCAGCCGCACCCAGCCAGCGCCTGGCGAAGAAGGGCACGCTGTTCCTGTTCGACGAGCCGACCACCGGCCTGCACTTCGACGACATCGCCAAGCTGATGCGGGCGCTGCGCAAGCTGCAGGGCGCCGGCCACTCGCTGCTCGTGATCGAGCACAACCTCGACGTGATCCGCGCCGCCGACTGGATCGTGGACCTCGGGCCCGAGGGCGGCGAAGCCGGCGGCGACGTCGTCTGCACCGGCACGCCCGACGACGTGGCCGCGCACGCCAGCTCGCACACCGGCGCGGCGCTGCGCGACTACGCGCAGGCCTTGGGCTTCGGCACGCCGCAGGCCGAGGAAGGGCGCGCCCTGCAGACCGTGCTGCGCGCGGCGCGGGCGCAGCGCCGGCCCGAGGACGATGCGATCCGCATCGTCAACGCGAAGGAGCACAACCTCAAGAGCCTGAGCGTGGACATCCCGCGCGGCAAGTTCAACGTCGTCACCGGCGTCAGCGGCTCGGGCAAGAGCACGCTGGCCTTCGACATCCTGTTCAACGAGGGCCAGCGGCGGTATCTCGAAAGCCTGAACGCCTACGCCCGCAGCATCGTGCAGCCGGCCGGCCGGCCCGAGGTCGACGCGGTCTACGGCATCCCGCCGACGGTGGCGATCGAGCAGCGGCTGAGCCGCGGCGGGCGCAAGAGCACGGTCGCGACGACGACCGAGGTCTGGCATTTCCTGCGCCTGCTCTGGGTCAAGCTCGGGCTGCAGCATTGCGTGCACGACGGCGCGAAGGTGTTGGCGCAGAGCGCCGAGAGCATCGCGGCGCAGCTGCTGCGCGATCACCAGGGCGAGCATGTGGGCCTGCTGGCGCCCCTGGTGGTGAACCGCAAGGGCGTCTACACCGACCTCGCCAAATGGGCCAAGGCGCGCGGCCACACCCACCTGCGCGTGGATGGCGAGTTCCTGCCGCTCGATCCCTTCCCGCGCATCGACCGCTTCAAGGAGCACACCCTGGAGCTGCCGGTGGGCGACATCGTCGTCACGCCCGCGAACGAGGCAGCGCTGCGCGCGCTGCTGAGCCAGGCGCTGGAGCTGGGCAAGGGCGTGCTGCACCTGCTGCATCCGCTGGACGGGCTGGCCGCGGCGATGCAGCCCGGCGTGGCCGCGGGCCTGGGCATCGGCGAGGTCAAGGTGTTCTCGACCAAGCGCGCCTGCCCGGTCTGCGGCACCAGCTACCCCGAGCTCGACCCGCGCATGTTCAGCTACAACAGCAAGCATGGCTGGTGCAGCACCTGCGTCGGCACCGGGCTGGCGCTGACGCGCGAGCAGCGCAAGGCCTACGACGACTCGGTGCGCGACGAGGACAGCAAGGGCCGCGAGCAGAGCTTCCCCTCGGAGGAGCCCGAGGTCGAGGGCGTCATCGACGCACCCTGCCCGGACTGCGGCGGCGCGCGCCTGAACCCGGCCTCGCGCGGCGTGACGTTCGGCGAGCGCGCGATCAGCGAGATCGCGCGGCTGTCGGTGCACGAGGCGCGGCAATGGGTGGCGTCGCTCGCGCTCGAAGGCCGCGAGGCCGAGATCGCGCGCGACGTGCTGGCCGAGATCGCGAGCCGGCTCGAATTCCTGGCCGACGTCGGCCTGGGCTACCTCACGCTCGACCGTGCCGCGCCGACGCTGTCGGGCGGCGAGGCGCAGCGCATCCGCCTGGCGGCGCAGCTGGGCAGCAACCTGCAGGGCGTGTGCTACGTGCTCGACGAGCCGACGATCGGCCTGCACCCGCGCGACAACGGCATCCTGCTGAACGCGCTGGCCAAGCTCGGCGCGGCCGGCAACACGCTGGTGGTGGTGGAGCACGACGGGGACACGATCCGCCGCGCCGAACACCTGATCGACATCGGCCCCGGCGCCGGCAAGCGCGGCGGGCGGCTGGTGGCCGAGGGCAGCGTGGCCGATCTCTCGCGCCAAGCCGATTCGGTCACCGGGCAGCTGCTCGCGCGGCCGCTGCAGCACCCGCTGGTGGCCCGTCGCGCGATCGACTGGGCCGGCCCGGCGCTGCGCCTGCATGGCGCCGACCTGCACAACCTGCAACGGGTGGCGCTGCGCGTGCCGCTGGGCCGGCTGGTCGCCGTGACCGGCGTCAGCGGCTCGGGCAAGAGCACGCTCGCGCGCGACGTGCTGCTGGCCAACGTGCAGGCAGCGCTGACCGCGGGGCGCGGCAAGGGCGTGCAGTGGAGCGGTTGCACCAGCCTCGAGGGCTATGAAGCGTTGGACCGCGTGCTCGAGGTCGACCAGACCCCGATCGGCAAGACGCCGCGCAGCTGCCCGGCCACCTACATCGGCTTTTGGGACGCCATCCGCAAGCTCTTCACCGAAACCCTGGAGGCCCGGGCGCGCGGCTATGGCGCGGCCCGCTTCTCGTTCAACACCGGCGAGGGCCGCTGCCCGGGCTGCGAGGGCCAGGGCCTGAAGACCATCGCGATGAGCTTCCTGCCCGACGTCAAAGTGCCCTGCGACCTCTGCCACGGCGCCCGCTTCAACCCCGAGACGCTGGCCGTGAGCTGGCGCGGCAAGAGCATCGGCGACGTGCTGCGGATGGAGGTCGACGAGGCGGTCGGCTTCTTCGCCAGCATGCCGGCCATCGCCTACCCGCTGCAGCTGCTGGCCGACGTGGGCCTGGGCTATCTGACCTTGGGCCAGCCCTCGCCCACGCTCAGCGGCGGCGAGGCGCAGCGCATCAAGCTCGTGACCGAGCTGTCCAAGGTGCGCGACGACGTCACGCGCCGCGGACAGCGTGCGCCGAAGACGCTGTACGTGCTCGACGAGCCGACGGTGGGCCTGCACATGGCCGACGTGGAGAAGCTGATCCGCGTGCTGCACCGGCTGGTCGAGGGCGGCCACAGCGTGGTCGTGATCGAGCATGACCTGGACGTCATCGCCGAGGCCGACTGGGTGATCGACCTGGGCCCCGAGGGCGGCGCGCAGGGCGGGCGGGTGGTGGCGGCGGGCACGCCCGAGGACGTGGTGCGGGCGGGCACCCACACCGGGCGCGCGCTGGCGCCGGTGCTTCAGCGCGGCTGAGCGAGCGGATCGAGGCGCCGCGGCGCGTGCAGCCGGCGCCACAGGCGCCAGCCCAGCAACACGGCCAGGATGGCGGCGTACACCGTCCAGTCGGTGTAGTGGTTCTTGGCCGCACGCATCCAAAAGAAATGCAGCAGGCCGAGCAGCGCCACCGCGTACACCAGCCGGTGCAGCGCCTGCCAGCGCGCCGCGCCCAGCGCCTTGATCGCGCGGTTGAACGAGGTCGCCGCCAGCGGCAGCATCAGCAGCAGCGCGGCGGTGCCGACCAGGATGAACGGGCGCTTGGCCACGTCCTTGGCGATGTCGGCCAGCACGAAGCCCTTGTCGAGCCAGGCGTAGGACAGGAAGTGCAGCACGCCGTAGCCGCAGGTGAACAGGCCCAGCATCCGACGCAGCCTGGCCAGCGCGTGCCAGCCGCTGAGCTGGCGCAGCGGCGAGACGAGCAGCGTCAGGCACAGCAGGCGCAAGGTCCAGTCGCCGCTGCCGTGGATCAGCGCCTCGGCCGGGTTCGGGCCCAGCGTGTCGGCGAAGGCGCCGTAGAAGTACCCCGCGAAGGGCCCGAGCGCGGCGATGAACAGCAGCGGCTTGGCCGCCGGGTGCAGCAGTGCGCGGTTGACGGGCGACGCCAGGCGCGGTGCGGGCCGGCGCGAGGCTGGCGCCGCCTTCAACGGCGCGCCGGGCTGGCTGGTGAGGGCCATCCCCGCCCTCGTCAGTAGTACTTGCGCAGGTCCATGCCCGCGTAGAGCTGGCCCACCTGCGGCTCGTAGCCGTTGAACATCAGCGTCGGCCGGCGCTTGGCGAACAGGCCGTCCTCGCCGATGCGGCGCTCGGTGGCCTGGCTCCAGCGCGGGTGGTCCACGTGCGGGTTGACGTTCGAATAGAAGCCGTACTCGTCGGGCAGCTCGGTGTTCCAGCTCGTCTTGGGCTGCTGCTCGACGAAGCGGATCTTGACGATCGACTTGCCCGACTTGAAGCCGTACTTCCAGGGCACGATGACGCGCACCGGGGCACCGTCCTGGTTCGGCAGCACCTCGCCGTACAGGCCGAAGGTGAGCAGCGTCAGCGGGTGCATCGCCTCGTCCATGCGCAGACCCTCGACATAGGGCCAGTCGAGCACGCGGCTGGCGATGCCCGGCATCTGCCTGGGGTCGGCCAGGGTCACGAACTGCACGAACTTCGCGTTGCCGGTGGGCTCGACGCGGCGGATCAGCTCGGCCAGCGAATAGCCGACCCAGGGCACCACCATCGACCAGGCCTCGACGCAGCGCAGCCGGTAGATGCGCTCTTCCATCGGCGCGAGCTTGAGCAGGGCGTCGATGTCGTAAGTGCCGGGCTTCTTCACCGCGCCTTCGACCGCCACGGTCCAGGGCCGGGTGCGCAGCGTGCCGGCGTTCTGGGCCGGGTCCGACTTGTCGGTGCCGAACTCGTAGTAGTTGTTGTAGTGCGTGATGTCGCTGTAGCTGGTGGGCTTGTCGGTCACGTAGGCGCCGCCGACGCTGCTGCGCCCGCCCGGCAACGGCGCCAGCTTGCCCGGCCGCGCCACGGGCAGGGCCTGGGCCGCGGCGGGCCCCGCCGCCAGCCATCCGGCGGCCCCCGCCGCCAGGCCCTGCAGCAGCTGGCGCCGGCCGCGGTAGACGGCCGGCGGCGTGATCTCGGCGCTGCGGGGGTGGACGAATCCACGGTCCTTGAGGAAGTGCATGGGCGGTCTGCTCCGGATGGGGGCTTGCAGCTGGGTCGGCGCCGACCGCGGCTTCTTACACGCGGTGGCCAAGTCGCAGGGATTCTGGGCCGCCGGCGACGGCGCCATGAAAAAGGCCGGTCGAAGACCGGCCCGGGGGCAGGGCCGATGCGCAGGGGCACCGGCAGAGGTCGTGGCGCTTCAGCGCAGGCCCTGGATGTAGTCGGAGACCGCCTTCATCTCGCTGTCCTTCAGCCGCCCGGCGATGGCCATCATGGGCGCGCTGTTGTCGCGCGCGCCGCTGCTGAAGGCGGCCAGCTGGGCGCTCAGGTATTCCTCGTGCTGGCCGCCCAGGCGCGGGTACTGGGCCGGAATGCCGGCGCCGTCGGGGCTGTGGCAGCCCGCGCAGGCGGGCACCTTGCGCTCGGCGATGCCGCCGCGGTAGATCTGCTGGCCCAGGGCGACGGTGGCCTGGTCGGTGGCGTAACCGGGCTTGGCCTTCAGGCCGGCGTAGAAGGCGGCGATGTTCTGCATGTCCTCGGGGGACAGGGCCGCGGCCATGCCGTTCATGATGGCGTTCTTGCGCTTGCCGGCCTTGAATTCGGTCAGCTGCTTGACGATGTAGTCGCGGTGCTGGCCCTGCAGGATGGGGTAGGTGGCGGCGCCGCGCGAGCCGTCCTGCGTGTGGCAGGCGCCGCAGCTGGCCGCCAGCTGCTGGCCCTTGGCCGGATCGGGCTTGAACGGGGTGGCCGCGTCGGTGGCCCGTGCCGGGCTGGCCACCCAGGCCAGCGTGGAGACGATCAGGGCAAGCGCGGCCGGGGCGAGACGGGACTTCATGCGGTGATGCCTTCAGCGGATGTTCAGCGTGGGCTCGGCGATCGGTCGAGGGTCGATCGCCGGGCGTTGGAGCGGGGCGTGAAGCCTCGAATTCTACAATTCGCCATGACGCCCGCCGAACCGACCCGAACAGGCCCTGCTGCCGATCCTGCCAAAGCCGCCCTGGCCTGGACCCATGGCGCACGGTTCCTCACCACCGCCAGCCAGCTGGGGCAGCTGCCGGCCAGCGAGCTGCCCGAGATCGCCTTCGTCGGGCGCAGCAACGCCGGCAAGTCCACCGCGATCAACCGGCTGGCGCAGCAGCGGCGATTGGCCTTCGCCTCGCGCACGCCGGGCCGCACGCAGCACATCAACCTGTTCGAGCTGGGCCCGAAGGGCGCACCCGACGCGCGCTTCGCCGACCTGCCGGGCTACGGGTATGCAGCCGTGGAGCGCGCCGCCAAGCTGCGCTGGCAGGCCGTGATGGCCGACTACCTGCAGCTGCGCCGGCCGCTGCACGGCGTGGTGTTGATGGTCGATTCGCGGCTCGGCCTGACCGATCTCGACCGGCGCCTGCTGGCACTGATCGCGCCGCGGCTGGCCAACGGCGAGGTGCGGCTGCTGGCCGTGCTGACCAAGGCCGACAAGCTGAGCCGGCGCGAGTCCCAGGCGGCGCTGCACGGCGTGCAGCGCGCGCTGGCCGAGGTGGCCACCGACAACGCCGACATCGCGGTGATGCTGTTCTCGGCGCTGTCCGGCCTGGGCCTGGCCGACCTGGCGCAGACCGTGCACAGCTGGAGACAGCAGCCATGAGCGACACCCTGCATCGGCCGCCGCGCACTTTCGATCTGGCCCTGCCGCACGGCATCACGCTGGCCTGTCGCAGCAACGGCGCGGGCCGCCCGGACGCGCTGCTGCTGCACGGCTTTCCGGAGGCCGCCTTCGCCTGGGACGAGGTGCTGTCGCTGCTGGCCGGCCGCGTGCATGCCGTGGCGCCCAATCTGCGCGGCTACCCCGGCTCGTCGGCGCCGGCCGCGCTGCAGGCCTACCGCGCCAAGTCGCTGGTGGCCGACGTGGCCGCGGCCATCGAGGCCCTGGGCGCGCCGCTGCCCTTGCTGGTGGCGCACGACTGGGGCGGGGCGCTGGCCTGGAACCTGGCCGCGGCGCGGCCCGACCTGATCCGCCATCTGCTCATCATCAACTCGCCGCACCCGGCGGCCTTTCTGCGCGAGCTGCGCGACAACCCGGCCCAGCAAGCGGCCAGCGCCTACATGAACTTCCTGTGCCGGCCCGATGCCGAGCGGCGGCTGGCCGAGCGCGACTACGCGCGGCTGTGGCCCTTCTTCGGCGGCGCGGCCTGGCTCACGCCCGCGGTGCGGGCGCACTACCGCGCGGCCTGGGGGCAGGACGGCGCGGGCTTGCGCGGTCCGCTCAACTATTACCGCGCCTCGCCGTTGCGGCCGGCCACCGCGCCTGGCGACGCGCTGCACACGCTGAGTTTGCCGGACGCGGCGGTGACGGTGCGCGTGCCCACCACCGTGCTCTGGGGCGAGGGCGACAAGGCCCTGCTGCCCGGCTTGCTGCAGGGTCTGTCGCGGTGGGTGCCAGCGCTGCGGCTGCAGCGGCTGCCGGCGGCCACGCACTGGGTGGTGCACGAAGAGCCGGCCCGCGTGGCGGCGTTGATCGCCGAGCTGGTGGCCGCGGCCTGAGAGCTCGCCAGCCCGGCCGCCCGGCGTCGACCTCAGTCCGGCTTCGGCGCCGCCAGCGCTTCCTGCACCCGCGCCGCTGCGCTGCCCACGATCGAGCGCTCGCGGAGCTTCTTGGCCAGGCGCTCCGCGCGCATCGTCAGCAGCGCGCCGCGGCGCACCGCCCAGGTGTCGTCCGAGGCCCCGTCGGCGAAGAGCCAGATCTCGCGCCGCTCGCCCGGCCACAGCAGCCGGGCCTGCACCCAGTGCCCCTGGATGAACATGCGCACCCAGTCGCCGGGGCGCAACTCGTCGAGCCACGACTCGCCATCGGAGCTGGGCGCGGCCTTGGCACCCTGCGCGTCGATCAACTCCGCCGGCACCGTGTCCAGGTGCGGCACGTCGAGCATGCCGTGCAGGGTGGACGGCAGCGGGCCGCCGTCGGCCAGCCTGTCCTCGAGCTTCTGCAGCGCGCCGATCTGGCTGGCGGCAGCGGCCAGGCGGCGCGCCACGCGGCGCTGCAGCAGCAGGTCCAGCCTCTCCTGCGCCCAGCGGTAGAGCTCGTTGCTCTGGTCGGGCTCGTCGGCCAGACGCTCGACCGTGCTGCGGGCCGCCGCCAGCAGTTGCGCTCGCTCTGGATCGGCCGAGTCGGGGGTCATCTCGGCCTCGAACGCGAGACGGTTGATGAAGCGCCACAGTGGGTGCCGGTCCTGGTCGAGCAGGCTGCTGTCGCGCAGCGTCAGGCGCATGGCCGGGCCCTGCAGGTGGGCGATCAGTGCCGCCACGTCGGCCGGCACGCGCGTGTCGGCCTGCATGGCGTCGAACAGCCGGCTCACCAGCTCGACCGATTGCCGATCGACGGGGTTGGTGGCGTGGCGGGTGAGCTCGCGCCAGGTTTCGGGCGCGCGGGTGCCGTCCGGCCCCGGGGCCGCCGGGGGCTGGCCTTCCAGGCGCAGGCTCAGGGTCTGGGGCCCGCTGCGGGGCGCCGGCATGCTGTCGCGCATGCGCTGGAGGTCGGGGCTGTAGGTGGTCTCGCCAGGCAGCGTGCCGCGGCGCGAGCCGGCCGGCAGGATCAGCGTGCGGTAGGCCGCCGGCTCGACGCCCATCGCTTCCAGCCGCGACGAGGCCGCGGCGTAGCTCTTGCGCAGCAGGTGCGCCAGCGGCACGCCGGCATGGCGCATGAACGCCACCTGGTGCCCGCGCGACAGCGGCAGGGCCTGCGCGGCGTCCCACAGCGCGCGGGCATAGGTCTCGGCGCGGAAGGGGTTGTGGTCGGCCGCCACGTCCATGTCGCCGACCAGGGCCGCGGTGAAGGTCTGCAGCTCGCGCAGCTCGTACTCGGCAATGCTCTTGATGGCCTCGATGGCATGCGACAGCTCGACGTCGAGGGCCACGGTCGCGTCGTCCACCAGGGCCAGCGTGCGGGGGCGCGGGGCCGCCGGCAGCGCTGCCCGGGGCATGCCGCCGGCCGGCGAGCCGGCCGCCAGTTCCTGCCGGGCCTGCTCGCCCAGCGAGCGCGTGAAGTACTGACCGAGGCGGGGCCGCTGCGCCAGCAGCGACTCCAGCAGGTCGGCGATGGCGCTGCGTTGCACCGGCGGCATGCCGGCCATCTCGGCCCGCGCATGCTCGATGGTGCCGTCGACCAGCTGGTCGAAGAGCAGCGGTGCACGCAGCAGCTCGTCGTCGACGAATTGGTTGAGGGCGCGCGAAATCTGTCGTGCAGCCATGATCGGGAGTTTATCGGCCGCGCTACGCGGCCTTGAACCCCGGCCACCAGGCGTAACGCGACGTAGGAACGAAAAGACCCGCGCACCTTGCGGAGCGCGGGTCTTGGGGCGCCGCGACAGCGCCGGACCGGGTCCGGCGTCGCCGCCGGGGCTGGACTTACATGTCCATGCCGCCCATGCCACCCATGCCACCCATGCCGCCACCGGGCATGCCGCCGCCGGCCGGCTCTTCCTTGGGGGCCTCGGCCACCATGGCTTCGGTCGTGAGGATCAGGCTGGCCACCGACGCGGCGTTCTGCAGCGCGGTGCGGGTCACCTTGGTCGGGTCCAGGATGCCCATCTCGATCATGTCGCCGTAGGTGTCGTTGGCGGCATTGAAGCCGTAGTTGCCCTTGCCGGCCAGCACCGCGTTGACCACCACGCTCGGCTCGCCGCCGGCGTTGTAGACGATCTCGCGCAGGGGCGCCTCGACGGCCTTGAGCACCAGCTTGATGCCGGCGTCCTGGTCGGCGTTGTCGCCCTTGATCGTGCCCACGGCCTGGCGCGCGCGCAGCAGCGCCACGCCGCCACCGGCCACGATGCCTTCCTCCACCGCCGCACGCGTGGCGTGCAGGGCATCTTCGACGCGGGCCTTCTTCTCCTTCATCTCGACTTCGGTGGCAGCACCGACCTTGATGACGGCCACGCCGCCGGCCAGCTTGGCCACGCGCTCTTGCAGCTTCTCGCGGTCGTAGTCGCTGGTGGCTTCCTCGATCTGGACGCGGATCTGCTTGACGCGCGCCTCGATGTCGGTGGCCGAGCCGGCGCCGTCGATGAGCGTGGTGTTCTCCTTGCCCACCTCGACACGCTTGGCCTGGCCCAGGTCGGCCAGGGTGACCTTCTCGAGCGTCAGGCCCACCTCTTCGGCGATGACCTTGCCGCCGGTCAGGATGGCGATGTCCTCCAGCATGGCCTTGCGGCGGTCACCGAAGCCCGGCGCCTTGACGGCCACGACCTTCAGGATGCCGCGGATGGTGTTGACCACCAGCGTGGCCAGCGCCTCGCCTTCGACTTCCTCGGCCACGATCAGCAGCGGACGGCCGCTCTTGGCCACCTGCTCCAGGCTGGGCAGCAGGTCACGGATGTTGCTGATCTTCTTGTCGTACAGCAGCACGAACGGGTTCTCGAGGATCGCGCTCTGCTTGTCGGGGTTGTTGATGAAGTACGGCGACAGGTAGCCGCGGTCGAACTGCATGCCCTCGACGATGTCGAGCTCGTTGTCCAGGCTCTTGCCGTCCTCGACCGTGATCACGCCTTCCTTGCCGACCTTGTCCATCGCCTTG
>JAGWLO010000027.1 GCA_028872015.1 Burkholderiales bacterium
GCAGCAGGCGGTCGAGGTCGCTCTTCATGCGCATGGGGTCGGGGTGGGCGGGCATCCGCATCATCCACTCGCCCATCGGGTCGACGATGTAGAGGTGGTCTTGCAGCGCGTGCCCGGGCGCGGGGGCCAGCCAGGCGGCGAGCACCGCGGGGTCGATGCGCAGCACGGTCACCGGCGGCTGGGCCGCCAGCGCGGCCTGCAGCGCCGGCGCCACGGGCGCCTGGTCGCTGATCAGCCACACCTTGTCGACGCGGTCGCGTGCCGCGCCCAGCATCTCGCGCAACTGGCGCTGGGTGTACAGGCGCCGCTCGCAGGCGGCGTCGCAGGCCGCGGGGCCCACCGCCACCAGCAGCCATTGCCCGCTCAGCGAGCGGGCCGGCACCGGGGTGCCGTCCAGGCGCTGCAGCATCACGTCGGGCAGGCCGCGCGTGGGCTGGATCAGGGTACCGTAGTTGGTGGTGCGCAGGTGCGGGCGGATGACGTAGTAGGTGAAGTACGAGGCCACCACCGGCGCCGCGCACACGGCCAGGATCAGCAGCATCATCAGCCGGCCGCGCCGCGTGCTGCCCCCGACCGCGGCCGCGCCGAGGTCGGGGGCGTCGACGTTGTGCACGGTCAGCGTCAGGGGCTCAGCGGCCAGGCCGGCGTCGGGGGCGGAGGAGTTGGAACCAGACATACAGGCCGATGATGAGGGCGCTCATGGCGAACCACTGGAATGCGTAGCCATAGTGCATCTGCACGTCGGCCGCGGGAGGCGGCCAGTGGCGCAGCAGGCCGTCGGCCGGCGGCGACGCGCCGTCGTCCTCGACGATGGCCAGCGGCCGCAGGGCCAGGCCGGTCTCGCGGGCATAGGCATCGATATTCAGATTCTGCCGGATCGGCCCCGGCGCGTCGGCACCCAGCGAGTACAACCGGCCCGGGTACGGGGTGATGCGGCCGTCGACGGTCACCACCCCGGCGGGCAGCGCGGGCAGCGCGATGCGGGTGCGATGCTCCGGGTCGCGCGCCACCCAGCCGCGTTCGACCAGCACCGCGGTGCCGTCGTCCAGCGCCAGCGGCGTGACCGCGTAGTAGCCCACCCGGTCGTCCATCGGCCGGTTGTCGAGGTACACGGTGTACGGCGCCAGCCAGCGGCCCAGCAGCCGGATGCGGCGGTTGGTCTGGGCCGGCACCTCGGCGGCGGTGCGGGCCAGCGCGGCCGCCGGGAGCGCCGGCAGGCTGGCGCGTGCCGTGATCGACTGCTGCAGGGCGATCTTCTGGGCGGCGCGTTGCAGCTGCCACACGCCCAGGCGAGCCGTCAGCGCCGCGGCCGCCAGGGCGGCCAGCAGCACCACCGCGCGCCGCCCGCGCGGCGTCAGGGTCGCCTCCGGTGCGGATAATCAGGCGCCATGAAAATCGTGATGATGCTGATGCTGGTGGCGGTGCTGGTGGCGCTGGCCAGTGCCGGCATGTTCATGCTGCGCAAGGGCGCCATCGGCGCCGGTGCCGAGGCCCGGCGCAGCCGCCTCATGGCGCGCGCCCTGGCCGTGCGGGTGGCCCTGTCGGTGGCGCTGTTCCTGTTCATCCTGCTGAGCTGGGCGATGGGCTGGATCAGCCCGGCCGCGGTGCCCTTGGGCAGTTGATGGCCGTTGCTGGCAATCTCGTCCACGCAGGCCGGTGGAGCTCCGTCGCCAGCCGCCGTCGGCGGGCGGCCGACGGCAGGCCGGGCCCTTGCCCTTACAGCCAGTAGACCAGGAAGTACAGACCCAGCCAGACCACGTCCACGAAGTGCCAGTACCAGGCGGCGCCTTCGAAGCCGAAGTGCCGCTCGGGGGTGAAGTGGCCCCGCATCAGGCGGATCGTGATGAAGGTCAGCATCAGCATGCCCACGAAGACGTGGAAGCCGTGGAAGCCGGTGAGCAT
Source organism: Burkholderiales bacterium (assembly GCA_028872015.1). GTDB lineage: Bacteria > Pseudomonadota > Gammaproteobacteria > Burkholderiales > Burkholderiaceae_C > Rubrivivax. Next base: position 1,903 of record JAGWLO010000027.1, read on the forward strand.
GAAGAACGTGGAGCCGAAGATGCCCGAGCTGAGCTTGAGGTGCAGCTCGGTGTAGGCGTGGTGGTACTCGTAGGCCTGCACGCAGACGAAGCTGGCGCCCAGCAGGACCGTGAGCCACATGAAGCCGATGGTCTTGGCGCGCCGGCCCGCGATCAACGCGTGGTGGGCGATGGTCAGCGTCACGCCCGAGGTCAGCAGCAGCGCCGTGTTCAGCGTCGGCAGCGGCCACGGGCCGACCGGCGTGAACGGCTCGACGATGCCGGCCGGCGAGCCCGTGGCGCCACCGCCGGCACTGGGCCAGATGGCCTTGAAGTCGGGCCACAGCAACTGGTTGTCCAGGTCGCCCAGATTGGGCAGCGCGTGCATGCGGGCCCAGTACAGCGCGCCGAAGAACGCGCTGAAGAACATCACCTCGGAGAAGATGAACCAGCTCATGCTCCAGCGGAACGAGGTGTCGATGCGGTCGGAGTACAGGCCGCCCTCGCTCTCGCCCACCGCCTGGCGGAACCACTGGAACAGCACCGTCAGCCAGACCACCACGCCCACCAGCAGCGAGTAGGCGCCCCAATGGTCGCCGTTGATCCAGTGCGCCGCGCCCAGGATCACCAGGAACAGGCCCAGGGCCACCAGCACCGGGTGGCGCGACGGCGCCGGGATGAAGTAGTACGGCGTGGTCGCCGCCGGGTTGCTTGCTGACATATCGAACTCTCTCCTCGAACCGAAAAAACCAGGTGAAACGGGCGGGGTCAGCCGGCCGCGATGCCGCTGCCGACCACCCAGTGCACCAGCAGGATCAGCAAGGCGATGAAGACAGCGGCGCCGACCAGGCCCGCGATGACGACGTGCACGGGGTTGAGGCGGTCGACATCGCGCTGGTGATCGACCCCGCGGCGCACGCCGAAGAACGACCAGGCCACCGCACGCATCGACTGCCAGAAGGTGCCGCGGCGCGCGGTGGCTTCCTTCAGGCCGCTCATGTGCCGCCCCCGGGCGTGGCCGCGCCGGCCGCGGGCACGGCGCCGCCGACCTCGAAGAAGGTGTACGACAGCGTGATGGTGCTGACGTCGCGCGGCAGCTTGTCGTCGACCACGAAGACCACCGGCCAGCGCTTGGACTCGCCGGGCTTGAGCGTGTGCTGGCTGAAGCAGAAGCACTGCAGCTTGTTGAAGTGCGCGCCCGCCACGATGGGCGCGTAGCTGGGGATGGCCTGCGCCACCAGCGTGCGGTTCTGCAGGTTGTGGAAGTCGAACATCACGGTGGTGATCTCGCCGGGGTGCACCTGCACCGAGCGCTGCTCGGGCTTGAAGCTCCACGGGCCGCGCGCATTCGCATCGAACTCGACGGTGACGGTGCGGGCCAGGTCGACCTGCGAATTCACAGGCTGGCGCGACACGCCGTCGTTGGACGAGGCGTTTTCCTCCGACAGGGTCAACACGTTGACGCCCAGCGCCTGGCAGATGCTGCGGTACATCGGCACCAGCGCGTAGCCGAAGCCGAACATGGCCACCACCACCACCGCCAGCTTGCCCAGCATGCGGCGGTTGGCGAGCAACAGGGTCTCGCGGCCGGCCATGGGCCCTCAGGCGCCGAACAGGACGACCTTGACCACGAAGCCCAGGCCGATGGCCAGGGCGATCAGGGCCAGCGTCAACCCGAGCCGGCGGTTGGCCTTGCGCTGCTGCTCGCCCAGATCCATGGCAACGGGGCCGCTCAGCCGATCACGCGCGTGGCGGTGGCATCGAGCCGGGGCGGCGTCTCGAAGGTGTGGAACGGCGCCGGCGAAGGCACTTCCCACTCCAGCCCGGTGGCGCCCTCCCAGGGCCGCTGCGGCGCCTTCGCGCCCTTGCCGCGCATCATCGGCAGCACGACGGCGAAGAAGAAGTAGACCTGCGTGATGCCGAACCCGAAGGCGCCGATGGACGCGATCATGTTGAAGTCGGTGAACTGCATCGGGTAGTCGGCATAGCGGCGCGGCATGCCGGCCAGGCCGAGGAAGTGCATCGGGAAGAAGGTGATGTTGAAGAAGATCAGCGAGGACCAGAAGTGGATCTTGCCGCGCGTCTCGGAGTACATCACCCCGGTCCACTTGGGGCCCCAGTAGTAGACGCCGGCGAACATCGCGAACAGCGAGCCGGCCACCAGCACGTAGTGGAAGTGCGCCACCACGTAGTAGGTGTCGTGGAGCTGGATGTCGATCGGCGCCATCGCCAGGATCAGGCCGGTGAAGCCACCCATCGTGAACACGAAGATGAAGCCGATGGCCCACAGCATCGGGGTCTCGAAGGTCATCGAGCCCTGCCACATGGTGGCGATCCAGTTGAACACCTTCACGCCCGTGGGCACCGCGATCAGCATCGTGGCGTACATGAAGAACAGCTGCCCCGTCACCGGCATGCCCGAGGTGAACATGTGGTGCGCCCAGACGATGAACGACAGGATCGCGATCGACGCGGTGGCATACACCATCGAGGCGTAGCCGAACAGCGGCTTGCGCGCGAAGGCCGGGATGATGGCGCTGATGATCCCGAACGCGGGCAGGATCATGATGTAGACCTCGGGGTGGCCGAAGAACCAGAAGATGTGCTGGTACATCACCGGGTCGCCGCCGCCGGCGGGGTTGAAGAAGCTGGTGCCGAAGTGGCGGTCGGTCAGCGTCATCGTGATTGCGCCGGCCAGCACCGGCATCACCGCGATCAGCAAGAACGCGGTGATGAGCCAGGTCCAGGCGAACAGCGGCATCTTCATCAGCGTCATGCCCGGCGCGCGCATGTTCAGCACCGTGACGATGATGTTGATCGAGCCCATGATCGAGCTCGCGCCCAGGATGTGCAGTGCGAAGATGGTCGAGTCCATGCTCGGGCCCATCTGCAGCGTCAGCGGCGCGTACAGCGTCCAGCCGGTGGAAGGCGCGCCGCCGGGCAGGAAGAAGCCGCTGACCAGCATCACGGCGGCCGGGATCAACAGCCAGAAGCTGAGGTTGTTCATGCGCGCGAACGCCATGTCGGCAGCGCCCACCTGCAGCGGGATCATCCAGTTCGCGAAGCCCACGAACGCCGGCATGATCGCGCCGAACACCATGACCACGCCGTGCATCGTGGTCAGCTGGTTGAACAGGTCGGGGTTGACGAACTGCAGACCCGGCTCGAACAGCTCGGCCCGGATCACCAGTGCCAGGATGCCGCCGAAGATGAACATGGTGAACGAGAACAACAGGTACATCGTGCCGATGTCCTTGTGGTTCGTCGCGAACAGCCAGCGCCGCCAGCCGTGCGGGTGGTCGTGCGCGTGGTCGTGCACATGGCCATGCGCGTCATGGGCGGGGTGGTCGAGAACGGCACTCATGGAAGAACTCCTGGTCGCGGTGGGCGCGGGATCGGCTTACTTGTTGAGGTCGGCAACCACGTCGGCCGGCTGCACGAGCTGGCCCGTCTTGTTGCTCCAATGGTTCTTGGTGTAGGTGATGACGGCGGCGATTTCGGTCGGCGACAGCGTCTTGCGCCAGGCCGGCATGGCGCCGTTCAGGCGACCGTTGAGCACCGTCAGGATCTGCTCGTTCTTGTCGGCATTGAGCACCACCGGCGAGCCGTCCAGCGGCTTGACTGCACCGCCGCCCTTGCCGTCAGGGTGGTGGCAGACCGCGCAGTTCGCGCTGTAGACCTGGGCCCCGCGGGCCAGCAGGTCGTCCATCGCCCAGACCTTGGTCGGGTCGTCGGCGGCCGCGGCCATCGCCTGGCGTTGCGCCTGGACCCAGGCGGCATAGTCGGTCTGGCTCAGCACCTTGACGTGGATCGGCATGTAAGAGTGCTCCTTGCCGCAGAGCTTGGCGCACTGGCCGTAGTAGTCGCCCACCTTGTCCGCGCGGAACCAGGTGTCGCGCACGAAACCGGGGATCGCGTCCTGCTGGATGCCCAGCGCCGGCACCGCGAAGGCGTGGATCACGTCGCCGGCGGTGGTGATCACGCGCACCTTGCGGTCCACCGGCACCACCAGCGGATGGTCGACCTTGAGCAGGTAGTCGTCGCCCACGGGCTTGCCGGCGTCCGACTCCTCGCGCTGCTTGAGGTTGATCGTGGACAGGAAGCTGATGCCCTCGCCGGGCCCCTGCAGGTAGTCGTAGCCCCATTTCCACTGGTAGCCGGTGGCCTTGATCGTGAGATCGGGGTTGCTGGTGTCCTTCATCGCGACCACGGTGCGGGTGGCCAGTCCGCCCATCGCGATGACGATGATGAAGGGCACGACGGTCCACGCGATCTCCACCGCGGTGCTCTCGTGGAAATTGGCGGCCTTGTGACCGAGCGACTTGCGGTGCCGCAGGATGGAATAGAACATCACCCCGAACACCAGCACGAAGATCGTCAGGCAGACGATCAGCATGAAGTTGTGCAGCCACATCTGCTGCTCGGCGATGATGGTCACCGGCGGGTGCAGGTCGATTTGGTTGACGGCCGGCCCGCCCGGCAGGTCGTTGACCGCCAGCGCGGCCCGGCTGCCGGCGACCAGCGCCAGCAATGCAAGCGCGCGGGGCGCGGAGAGGCGGCTCAGGCCCTGCCGGAGACGGTGCAAGGAGGTCGGGGTCGTCAGCTTCATCGGGTTCATTTCAGTTCGAATCATTCTCGGGCGCCTCGGGGCTGCGGGCGGCCGGGCTGGTGGCCCAGCGCAAGGCCTGCCTCAGCTCGAGCGCGAAGGCCGCACGCAGCTCGGGCCGCAGGAAGCGACCCACCCGTACCTGCGCGCCGCGCGCGCTCAGCTGCACCAGCGAGCCCTGGCCGGCGGCGGGCTCCACGCGCAGCCAGTCGGCTGCGAACTCGGTGCAGGCCACCTGGCTGCCGAAGCATTGCTCCACGCGCAGCGACGGCCCCACCAGGGTGAGCACCTCGCGGTCGGCCGCGTGGCGCGCGAAGGCGAGCAGCGCCAGTCCGACCGCGGCCAGCTCCAGCCCGGTGAACATGGGGATCAGCGTGGCACCGTTCAGGAAAAAGAAGGTGGCGATGAGCGAGGACACGCCGCACAGAAGCAGGTAGACGGCACCCAGCTGGCGCGGCGAGATCGAGCAGTTGCGGCCCAGCAGCCACTGCAGGCCGCGCGGCGCGCCCGGCAGGCCGGTCATCACCACCTCGCGACCGAACAGCCAGGGTCGGCCGGCGGCGTTGCCCGGCAGTGTCGGCCACGGGCTGGGGGCGAGGGCGGCGGTCATGCGGTCGGACGCGGGCGGCGGGAGAAACCAGGGCGGGGCGACGAAGGACGGGACGGCGGCTCGGGCGACGGCTACCTGCCCTCGAAGGGCCTGCCGCGCCGACCGCCATGCAAGCCCTAGATTCTATCGCAGCACCGCGTGCCCTCGCGGCGGGCTCAGGCATGGCGACGACCACCGCGAGCCATCGTGCGCAGGTCGGCCAGCGGCACCGCGGTCTCGGCCGCCAGGCGCGGCCGCGGCAGCGGCCTGAAGGCGTGACCGTAGACGATCTCGAACTGCAGCGCCACGCGGCCGTCGGCGCCGGCCAGACCGTCGCACAGCGCTGCCAGGCGCTGCCGCCAACGCGGCGTGCGCAAGCCCGGCGCCCGCCGCGGATCGACATTGCCGCCCAGGGCTCGCAGCTCGGCCAGCAGCGCCATGCCCGAGGCCCAGGTGAGCGTGACGGTCTCCTGGTCCATCACCGGGTCGGCGAAGCCGGCCTCGACCAGCATGTCGCCCAGGTCGTGCATGTCGACGAAGGGCGCGTAGGGCGCCGGCCAGCCCTGCGCGGCGTACAGCGCGCTCAGCGCCTGGAGCGAGCCGGGGCCCAGGGTCGAGAACATCAGGAAGCCGTCGACAGCCAGCACGCGGTGCCATTCCCGCATCAGCGCCAGCGGATCGGCCACGGCATGCAGCGCCATGTTGGCCCAAAGCAGCTCGCCCTGCCCGTCGCCGATCTCGACCGGGGACTGCGGCGCCGCGCGGCCCCGCAGGCGCAGCGACCACCAGGGCCGCGCCGGGGCAGGGCCCGGGACGGCGCTGGCAGCGCCCCGGATCCCACGGGCGCCAGCGGCACGGCGCGCCGCGTCGGGCTCGACGGCCAGCACCCGCGCCTGCGGGTAGGCCCGCTGGAGCAAGGCGCCGCCGGCGCCGAGGAATGCCCCCCAGTCGAGCACGGTGCGGGGCTGGCGCAGGATCACCGGCAGCCGCTCGGCCATGCGTCGCGCCACTTCGCCGTGCAGCCAGGGCGCTTGCGGCGCACGCTGCAGGCGGCGCCGCACCTGGGCCAGTGCCACGGCGTCGATCGGTCGCGCGGTGCTGCGCTCGGGGGCGGCCATCCCGGCCAGTATATTGAGGCGATGCCCACCGCCTGGCCCGTGGCCCCGTCCGCCCACCCCGGCGCATGGCCGCGGCTGCTCGGCCCGTGCGAGGTCTGCCGGCGCTGGTCGCCAGCGGCGCTCTGCGCCGACTGCGTGGCCCGCTTCGGCGCGCCGCGGCCGCGCTGCGCGCGCTGCGGACTCGCGCTGGGCGCGGCCTCTGCAGCCTGCGGCGCCTGCCTGCGCGAGCCGCCGCCGTTCGAGCGCACCGTCTGCGGGGCCGACTACCGCTTCCCCTGGGACGGGCTGATCACCGAGTTCAAGTTCCAGGGCCGCGTGGAGCTGGCCGCGGCGCTGGGTCGGCTGCTCGCCGCCGCCGTGTGCCGGGCCGCCGTGCCGCGGCCCGCGCTGCTGCTGCCGGTGCCACTGGCCGACGCGCGGCTGCGCGAGCGCGGCTACGACCAGGCCTGGGCGCTCGCGCGGGTGCTGGCGCGGGCCCTGCGCCTGCCGGCCGAGGCCCGGCTGCTGCAGCGGCCGCTGGCCACCGTGCATCAGGCCACGCTCGACCGCGCCGCGCGCCAGCGCAACCTGCGCGCGGCCTTCATGGTCGACCCGCGGCGACGTCCGGCCGTGCAGGGGCAGCGCATCGCCCTCGTCGACGACGTGATGACCACCGGCGCCACCGTGCGCGAGGCCGCTTCGGCGCTGCTGCGCGCCGGCGCGGCCGCGGTCGACGTCTGGGTCGTGGCGCGCACGCCGGCCGACGCGGACGCGGGCTGAGCGCGGTGTTCCACATCGTCCTCGTCGCGCCCGAGATTCCGCCCAACACCGGCAACGTGATCCGGCTGGCGGCCAACACCGGCTGCACGCTGCACCTGGTCGAGCCGCTGGGCTTCGCGATGGAGGACAAGCTGCTGCGCCGCGCCGGGCTCGACTACCACGAGACCGCAACCGTGCTGCGCCACGCCTCGTGGGACGCGCTGCGGGCCGCGGCCCGGCCGACGCCCGAGCGCTGCTTCGCCTTCACCACCCAGGGCAGCCGCCCGCTCGCCGATGTGGCCTGGCGGCCCGGCGACTGGCTCGTGTTCGGCAGCGAAACCGCCGGGCTGCCGCCCGCGCTGCGCGAACGCTTCGCACTGCCGCAGCGCGTGCGCCTGCCGATGCGGCCGGGCCAGCGCAGCCTGAACCTCAGCAACGCGGTGGCGGTGGCGGTGTTCGAGGCCTGGCGCCAGAACGGCTACGCCGGTGGGGCCTGAAGCTGCGATTCGGCACCCGGCCCGCGCGTCATCAGCGCCTGCAGCGCCTGGCGCGGCGCCGTGCGGCCGGCCAGCACTGCCGCCACGGCCTCGGTGATCGGCATCGCCACGCCGCAGGCCCGCCCGCGGGCCAGTGCGGTGGCCGCGCTGGGCACGCCCTCGGCCACATGGCCCAGTTCGGCCAGCACCTCGGGCAGCGTGCGTCCGGCGGCCAGCAGCAGGCCGACGCGACGGTTGCGCGACAGATCGCCGGTGGCCGTGAGCACGAGGTCGCCCAGGCCCGACAGCCCCATGAAGGTGGTGGCCTGCGCCCCCAGCGCCACGCCCAGCCGCGTCATCTCGGCCAGGCCGCGCGTGATCAGCGCCGCGCGCGCGTTCAGCCCCGGCGCGGGCACGTCGCCGGGGTTGGCCGAAGCCGCCATGCCATCGAGGATGCCGACCGCGATCGCCAGCACGTTCTTCACCGCGCCACCGATCTCGACCCCGACCACGTCGGGGCTGGTGTAGACGCGCAGCGCCGGGCCGTGGAAGGCATCGACCGCGGCCGCGGCCAGCGCGGCATCGGTGCTGGCCACCACCAGCGCGGTGGGCTGGCCGCGCGCCACCTCGAGCGCGAAGCTCGGGCCCGACAGCACGCCGCAGGCCGCACCCGGCCGCAGCGCACGCGCGATCTCGTGGCCCAGCGCGCCGGTGCCGGCCTCGAAACCCTTGCACAGCCACAGCACCGGGCGCGCGTCGGGCAGAGCCGCCAGCCGCTCGCGCAGGGCCGCCATCGGCGTGGCGATCACGGTCAGGCCGTCGCGGCCATGGGCCAGCGCCTGCGCCAGGTTCCCACTGATGGCAAGCGCCGCGGGCAGTGCGATGGCGGGCAGGTAGCGCGCGTTGCAGCGCTGCCGCTGCAACGCCAGCGCCTGCTCGGCGTCGCGCGCCCACAGCAGCGTGTCGTGGCGGCCGGGCGCGGCGGCTGCGGCGGCCGCCAGCGCCGTGCCCCAGGCACCGGCGCCGAGCACCGCGATCTTCATGCCGGCCGCCGCGGCGACGCCGATCAGTTGATCGAGGTGATGATCTGCGAGCCGCCGTTGCCCTGCGCCGCGGCCTGCGCCTGCTGGGCCTCGAACATGGCCTGGAAGTTGACCTCGGTCAGCAGGATCGGCGGAAAGCCGGCGCGCGTGCACACGTCGGAGACGATGGCGCGCAGGTAGGGGTACACCATCTGCGGGCAGACGATGCTGATGATGCCCTGCATCTGGTCTTCGGGCACGTTGCGGATCTCGAAGATGCCGGCCTGCTTGGCCTCCACCAGGAACAGCACCTTGTCGTTGACCTTGGTCGTGACGGTGGCGGTGACGGTGACCTCGAAGATGCCCTCGCCCGCGGCTTCGGCGCCCATGGCCAGGTTGATGTCCACCTGCGGCTGCGCCTGCTCGAGCAGGATCTGCGGCGAATTGGGCTGCTCCAGCGACAGGTCCTTGAGGTACATGCGCTGGATCTGGAAGACGGGGGTCGCGTCGGACATGCTGGGTTTCCAATGAGGCAAAGCCCGGCACCCGGTGGCGCCGAACCGCAGCCCGCGATTATGGCCGAGGGCCGCTACGCCTCAGCCGCCCAACAGGGGCAGCAAGCCGCCGCTGCGGTCGAGCGCGATCAGGTCGTCGCAGCCGCCGACGTGGGTGGCGCCGATGAAGATCTGCGGCACCGTGCGCCGGCCCGTGAGCTCGATCATGCGGTCGCGCTCGCCCGGCAGCAGGTCGATGCGGATCTCCTCGATCGCCTCCACGCCGCGCTGCTTGAGCAGCGCCTTGGCCCGCACGCAGAATGGGCAGACCTCGGTCGTGTACATCTTCACCGCGCTCATCGCGTGTTCCTCCGTCCCCGCCGATCCTGATTTTCGGCCGCGCCCAAAGGCCTTGTGCCCTGCCCCGTCAAGCGCTCTTGTCCACCGGCAGGCCGGCTTCGCGCCAGGCCGTCGTGCCGCCGGCCACCGCCACCGCCTGCTCGTGCCCGAGCTTGCGCAGCAGGGCCGCGGCGCGCGCGGCGCGCGCGCCGCTGGGGCACAGCAGCACCACCGGCAGCGCCTTGTTGGTGGGCAGCCCCTTGGCGCCTTCCAGGCTGCCCAGCGGGATGTTGCGCGCGCCGCCGGCGTGGCCGGCAGCGAACTCGGCCGGCTCGGCCACGTCGACCAGCACCGCCTTCTCGCGGTTGATCAGGCGCACTGCCTCGGTGGTGCTGATGCCCCCGCCGCCCGCCCCCCGCTTCAGCATCGGCCACGCCAGCAGCGTGCCCGAGACGAGCGCCGCGAAGACGAGGATCCAGTTGTCCAGAAGGAACTTCATGAAGAAAGGCAGCCGGGGGCGCAAAACCGCGAATTATAGAATCCGGCGCATGCACAAGCTCGTCCTGATCCGCCACGGTGAATCGACCTGGAACCGCGAGAACCGCTTCACCGGCTGGACCGACGTGCCGCTGACCGACACCGGGGTGGCGCAAGCGCGGCAGGCCGGCCGGCTGCTGCGCGAGGCGGGCTACGAGTTCGACCTGGCCTACACCTCGGTGCTCAAGCGCGCCGTGTGGACGCTGTGGCATGCGCTGGACGAGATGGACCGCACCTGGCTGCCGGTGCTGCACGACTGGCGCCTGAACGAGCGCCACTACGGCGCGCTGCAGGGCCTGAACAAGGCCGACATGGCGCGCGAGTACGGCCCCGCGCAGGTGCTGGCCTGGCGCCGCAGCTACGACACGCCGCCGCCGCCGCTGACGGCCGACGATCCGCGCGGCCAGCGCGGCGACCGCCGCTACGCGCGGCTGGACGCCGACGAGATCCCGCTCACCGAATGCCTGAAGGACACCGTGGCACGCGTGCTGCCGTGCTGGAACCAGCGCCTGGCGCCGGCGATCCGGGGCGGGCAGCGGCTCGTGATCGCGGCCCACGGCAACAGCATCCGCGCGCTGGTGAAGTACCTCGACGGCATCGGCGACGCCGAGATCGTGGATCTCAACATCCCCAACGGCATCCCGCTGGTCTACGAACTCGATGCCGCGCTCAAGCCGATCCGCCGCCACTACCTGGGCGACCCCGAGGCGGTGGCCCGTGCCGCGGCCGCGGTGGCGGCGCAGGGGCGGCCGGCCTCAGGCGGCTGACTCGGCCTCGAGCAGGCCGAACACCTGCTCGGGCAGCACGCGCGGCAGCCCGCTGCGTTCGGCCTCGGTCAGCGCGCCGGTGATGGCATAGGCCGGCGTGGCGGTGTCGCGCCGGGATGCGCTGAGCAGCGGCCGCCCCGGCGCGTCGAACAACGCCGTCACCTGCGCCGCCCGGCCGCCGCCCGCGCGGTGCACCACCACCGCCGTCTCACCGTTCTTCAGGTGCACGAACTCACCCGGCGGGTACACGCCCACGGCCTTGATCAGCGCCGCCGCCAGCGGGCTGCCCTGCTCGTCCTGGAAGAGCTCGCGTGCGGCGCGCTGCGGCAGCATCGCGGCCCGGATTACGCGCGGGCTGATCTTGGCGGCGTAGACGTCGGCGGCGCGCAGCAGCCGCGCTTCTTCGCCGACCGCCGGCAGGCCGCGCGGGTAGCCGCTGCCGCCAGCCCGCTCGTGGTGGTCTTCGACCGCGGCCAGCCACGCGGTGTCGTCGACGCCGCCGGCGCGCAGCCACTGCGCCGAGGTCGCGGGATGGGCGCGCACCTGCTCGATCTGGCGCCGGGTGGGCGGCTCGCGCTGCTCGGCCATGCGGGCCTGCAGCTCGACGATCGCGGCGTTCATCGTCAGCGCCGCCATGAAGACCGAGCGGATGCGGCCGGCCGGCCAGTCCAGCAGCCGCGCCGTCAGCAGCACCACGGTGGCCGTGTGCAGCGCGTGGGTCAGGCCATAGAGCGCGAAGCGGCGGTCGTCCTGGCGCACGGCGACGAACAGCGCGGCGTCGGGCTGGCGCTCGATCAGGGCCTGATGCTCGCGGCCGAAGGCGGCCAGCGACGTGGCGATGGGTGTGCCAACGGGCAGTGCCCGCAGCAGGGCGTCGAGCTGCCACACATGGCGCTCGAAACGGTCGAACCAGGTGCGGATGCGGGCAATCGCGGGGCCGGGCTCGGCCACGCCCTCGCGGGCCCGGCGCGCCGCGGCGGCTTCCTCGAGCTCGACGCAGGCCCCGCGCTCGATCAGGGTCTGCAGCTGCCGCGCGTCCTGCACCGCGTGGCCGCGCGCCAGCAGCAGCCGGCCGTGGCCGTCGATGATGCGGAACGGCAGCGGCTCGCCCGGCAGGACCACGTCGCCCAGCTCGGCCAGCGGCACCCAGCGGGCCGGGGTCATGGCGCGGCCCCGGCGCCTCGCGCCGCGCCCGGGCGCCGGCGGCCGGTCCCCTGCGGGCGGCGGGTGGTGCAAGCGGCAGCGGACTGGGGAATCACGTCGACTCCTGTCGGGCGGCGAGACCCGAGTCTGCGATCGCGCGCCCACTTTGTCGAATTCCGCCCGGGCGGCGGCACGTCGAACGCCGGCGCCGCGCCGGTCTACGCCAGGCCCCGCAGCGCCGCCGCCAGCAGCGGCACCACCGACACCACGTTGGTGGCGTGCGGCACGCAGTCGCTGCTCCAGACAAAGCGCACGCCGGCGGCACGGATCTGCGCCAGCGCATCGCCGATGAACAGGCCGTGCGTGACCGCCACGTCCACCGTGGCCGCGCCGGCGGCCAGCACGCCACGCGCAGCGGCGGCCAGCGTGCGCCCGGTGCTGGCCACATCGTCCAGCAGCACCACGGCGCGGCCGGCCACGTCTGCCGCGGGCAGGGTGACCGTGACCTCGCGGTCGCCCTGACGCTGCTTGGTGCAGACCGCATGCGCCAGCCCGTGCGCCTGCGCCGCGGCACGCACCCACTGGCCGGCTTCCTCGTCGGGCGCCACCAGCAGCGCGCCCGGCACCTGCTGCGCCGCGTACCCGCCCAGCAGCGTGGCCGCCGACAGAGCGATGCCGCCGGGGCGCTGCAGCACCGCGTCCAGCGTCGGCACCCGGTGCAGGTGCGGATCGACCGTGATCACGGTGTCGAACTGCGCCGCCAGCAGCCGCCCCAGCAGGCGCTGGCTGACGACCTCGCCGGGGGTGAACGCGATGTCCTGCCGCATGTAGGCCAGGTAGGGGCTGACCAGCGTGAGGCGGCGCGCGCCCAGTTCGCGCGCACCGCCGGCTGCCAGCAGCAGCTCGGTCAGCTTCGCGTTCGGGTCCTGCAGGCCGCGCAGCGCGATCACGTGCGCCGGCAGCGCCGCCGGCAGGCGCAGCCGGGTCTCGCCGTCGGGGAAGGCGTGGCGCTCGACGATCGACAGCGCGCAGCCCAGCGCCGCGGCCAGCCGCGCGGCCAGGCCGGCTTCGTCGTCGAAGGCCAGCAGCAGCGTCACGGCAGCCGCTCGGCGATCAGTTCGCGCAGGTGGGCGGCCAGCGCGCGCCGGTCGGCGTGGCGCGTGCCCACCGGCAGCAGCAGCTCGACGTGCACGCGCAGCCCATGGGACGAGACCACGCGCCAGATGCTCTGCAGCAAGGTGGTGGCGCCGACGTAGACCACGGCCGGGCTGTAGGGCTGCGCCGCGTCGGCGTAGCGCAGCACCACCGGCTGCACCGGCGTGCCGGTGGCCACCGCGGCCTGCAGCAGGTTGGCGTGGAAGGGCAGCGGCACCGGCCCTTCGCCGGTGGTGCCCTCGGGGAACACGGCCACCGTCTCGCCCGCCTGCAGCGCCTGCGCCATCGCGTGCACCACGCGCACTGCGTCGCGCTTGCGCTCGCGCTCGATGAACAGCGTGCCGGCACCGCGGATCATCCAGCCCAGCAGCGGCCAGTGCAGCACCTCGGCCTTGGACACGAAGCGCGCGTGCGGCGCCGCGGCGTGCAGGGCAGCGATGTCGATCCACGAGACGTGGTTGGCCACGATGAGGGCCGAGCCGGGCCGCGGGGTACCGCTCACTTCGAGCGTCATGCCCACGGCCCGCAGCAGACCGGCCGACCACCAGCGGATGCGTTCGTGGCGGCCGGCGGCATCCAGCGCTGGAAACCGCAGCATCACCGCCATGCCGTGCAGCACGTGCAGCACGGCGCGCAACAGGCGCCAAGCGCCGCGCAGGGCCGCCATCAGGCGACGCCGGCGCGACCCGGCGGCGCCTCGTAGGCGATCGTGCCGGCCACCAGCGTGGCGCACACGCGGCCCGGCAGCGCCATGCCGGTGGCGGCGAAGGAGAACGGCGTGTGCTTGCCCTGGCTGGCCAGGGCCGACGCCGAGACCGTCCACTCGGCGGCCGGGTCGAAGACGCAGACATCGGCCACACCGCCTTCGACCAGGCGCCCGGCACTGCTGGCCAGCGAGCCCAGGGCGTCGCCGAGCACGCGCACCGGGTCGAGCGTCACGCGCGAGATCGCCGTCGTCAGCGGCAGGCCGCTGTCGCGGCCCCAGCGCAGCGCCAGGCTCAGCAGCAGCTCCAGGCCGGTGGCGCCGGGCTCGGCTTCGCCGAAGGGCAGCTGCTTCATGTCGTCGGCCACCGGGTTGTGGTCGGAGGTGAGGGCGTCGATGGTGCCGTCGGCCAGCGCCGCGCGCAGCGCGTCGCGGTCGGCGCCCTGGCGCAGCGGCGGCACCAGGCGCATGTCGGGGTTGAAGTAGCCGACGTCGACGTCGGTGAGGTGCAGGCTGTTGATGCTGACGTCGGCCGTCACCGGCAGCCCCTCGGCCTTGGCCGCGCGCAGCAGCGCCACGCCGGCGGCGCTGGACAGCCGGCACAGGTGCACGCGCGCGCGCGTGGCCCGCACCAGCTCGAACACCGTGTGCAGCGCGATCGTCTCGGCCAGCACCGGCACGCCCGCCAGGCCCAGCCGCGTGGCCACCGCGCCCTGCGCCGCCAGGCCCTGGCCGAGCCAGGCGTCCTGCGGCCGCAGCCACACACCGTAGCCGAAGGTGGACGCGTACTGCAGCGCGCGCTGCAGCACCTGCGTGTCGGCCACCGGCACGTCGGCCTGCGAGAAGCCGATGCAGCCGGCCTCGGTGAGCTCGGCCATCTCGGTCAGCGCCTGGCCGAGCAGCCCGCGCGTGAGCGCGCCGAGCGGGAAGACGCGGCAGCGGCTGAGCTTGCGGGCGCGGAACTTCAGCATCTCCACCAGCCCCGGCTCGTCGAGCACGGGGTCGGTGTCGGGCGGGCAGACCAGGCTCGTCACGCCGCCGGCGGCGGCCGCGGCCAGCTCGCTCTCGAGCATGCCCTCGTGCTCGCGCCCGGGCTCGCGCAGGCGCGCCGAGAGGTCGACCAGTCCCGGCGCGACGACCAGCCCGGCAGCCTCGATCACGCGCTCGGCCGCAAATTCGCCCGCTGCGCCGAGACTGACGATGCGGCCCGAGGCGATGGCGACATCGGCCACCCCGTCGCGGCCCGAGGCGGGGTCGATGACGCGGCCGCCGCGGATGAGCAGCTTCATGCCTGGTTCCCCGCGATCGTGCTCATCACCGCCATCCGCACCGCGATGCCGAAGGTGACCTGCGGCAGGATCACGCTGTGGCGGCCGTCGGCCACCGCCGAATCGATCTCGACGCCGCGGTTGATCGGCCCCGGGTGCATCACGATCGCGTCGGGCTTGGCGCGCGCCAGCTTCTCGGCCGTGAGGCCGAAGCTCTTGTAGTACTCGCCCGCGCTGGGCAGCACGGCGCCGGCCATGCGCTCGTTCTGCAGCCGCAGCATGATCACGACATCGGCGCCGGCGATGCCTTCGGCCAGGTCGTGGCACACGCGCACGCCCATCGCGGCCAGATCGCCCGGCACCAGCGTCTTGGGGCCGACGGCGCGGATCTCGGGCACGCCCAGCGTCGTCAGGCCGTGGATGTCGGAGCGCGCCACGCGCGAGTTGGCGATGTCGCCCACGATGGCCACCGTGAGCTGCGTGAAGTCGCGCTTGTAGTGGCGGATCGTGTACATGTCGAGCAGCCCCTGCGTGGGGTGCGCGTGGCGGCCGTCGCCGGCGTTGACCACGTGCACGTGGGGTGCCACGTGCTGCGCGATCAGGTAGGGCGCGCCGCTCTCGGCATGGCGCACGATGAACATGTCGGCATGCATCGCCGAGAGGTTGGCGATGGTGTCGAGCAGGCTCTCGCCCTTGGCGGTGCTGCTGCGCGCGATGTCGAGGTTGATGACGTCGGCGCTCAGGCGCTTGGCCGCGATCTCGAACGTGGTGCGGGTGCGGGTGCTGTTCTCGAAGAACAGGTTGAACACGCTCTTGCCGCGCAGCAGCGGCACCTTCTTGACGTCGCGATCGTTGACGCTGAGGAAGGTGCCCGCGGTGTCCAGGATCTGCGTCAGCACGGCGCGCGGCAGGCCCTCGATCGAGAGCAGGTGGATCAGCTCGCCATGCGCGTTGAGCTGCGGGTTGCGGCGCGACAGCATCAGGCGGCGGCCTCGGGCTCGAGGGTGAAGCTGAAGCGGCCGGCCGGGCTGCGCGCCAGCGACAGCCGCTGGGCCGCCGGCAGCACCAGGCGCGCCGCGGCGAACGCCGCGGCCACCGGCAGCTCGCGCCCGCCGCGGTCGACCAGCACCGCCAGCTGCACGCTGGCCGGGCGGCCGAAATCGAACAGCTCGTTGAGCACGGCGCGCAGGGTGCGGCCGGTGTAGAGCACGTCGTCGACGAGCACGATGTGGCGGCCGTCGATGGCGAACGGCAGCTGCGTGGCGCCGGTGCCCGCGGCCAGGCCGCGGGCGGAGAAATCGTCGCGGTGCAGCGTGCTCGAGATCACGCCGGGCGCCCCCGGCAGCTGCAGCTCGCACTGCAGCCGCTCGGCCAGCCAGGCGCCCCCCGACCAGATGCCCACGAGCACGCCACCCGGCCGCAGCAGGCCGCGCACGCCCTGCTGCAGCTCGTCGTACAGGGCTTCGGCGTCAAGCTGCAGCATGGGCGCCGGCCGTGCGCAGGAACTGCTCGAGGATGAGGGCCGCGGCGGCCGCATCGGCATCGGCGGCCCCGGCCGCCAGCGCCTCGGTGGTGGTGTAGCGCTCGTCGACCTCGTGCACCACGAGGCCGAAGCGGCCGTGCAGCTGGCGCGCGAAGCGGCGCGCCCGCTGCGTGTTCTCGTGCGCCGCGCCGTCGGGGTGGAAGGGCACGCCGACGACCAGCGCATCGGGCTGCCACTCGGCCACCAGGGCGGCGATGGCGGCGAAACGCGCGTCGCCGGCGACCGCCAGGGTCTTCAGCGGCTGCGCCACGCCCAGCCGGGTGCTGCCGAAGGCGACGCCGACCCGGCGTGCCCCGTAGTCGAAGGCGAGGAACGACCCCTCGCCCGTCATGCGTGCCCCGCCTCCTGCGACAGCATGTGCGGATCGATGCCCAGCAGCGACAGCGCGGTGTCGTAGCGGCGGTCGATCGGGGTGTCGAAGATGACCTTGGGATCCGCATTCACGGTGAGCCAGCCGTTGCGCCCGAGTTCGTCCTCCAGCTGGCCCGCCTGCCAGCCGCTGTAGCCCAGCGTGATGAGCACGCGCCGGGGGCCCGTGCCCTCGGACAGGGCCTCGAGCACGTCCTTGCTGGTGGTCATCTCCAGCCCGCCCGGCACCGACAGCGTGGAGTTGTAGTGCGCGTCGGGGTCGCCCAGCTTCTCGTGCAGCACGAAGCCGCGCTCGGTCTGCACCGGGCCGCCGAAGAACACCGGCTGCTCGGCCAGCTCCTCGCGGTCCAGGCTGAGCTCGACCTTCTCGAACAGCCTGCGCAGCTTGATGTCGATCGGCTTGTTGATGACCAGCCCCAGCGCACCCTTGTCGTTGTGCTCGCACAGGTAGACCACGGTGCCGGCAAAGGTCTCGTCGACCATGCCCGGCATGGCGATCAGGAACTGGTTCGTGAGATCGATGCGGGAGCCGGCGGGCATGGCGGGATTGTAGTTCCGGGCCCAAACTCGGGGCCATGCCCAAACCCCTCGACAAGGCCCTGGTCTGGCTGCGCCGCGACCTGCGCACCGACGACCACGCGGCGCTCCATCACGCCCTGCGCGCGGCACGCCAGGTGTGGTGCGCCTTCGTGTTCGACCGCGCGATCCTCGACCCCCTGCTCGCCGTGGCCGGCGGCGCCCGGGACCGCCGGGTGGAGTTCATCCGCGACAGCCTGGTGGGCGTCGACGCCGAGCTGCGCGCGCTGGCGGCCTCGCACGGCGTCGCCGGCGCCGGCCTGCTGGTGCGCCACGGCTGGGCGCACGACGAGATCCCGGCGCTGGCGGCAGCGCTGGGCGTGCAGGCGGTGTACGCCAACCACGACGACGAGCCGGCGGCACTGGCGCGCGATGCCCGGGTGCGCGGCCGGCTGGCCGACCTCGGCGTGGCGCTGCACACCTCGAAAGACCACGTGGTGTTCGAGCGCGCCGAGTTGCTGACGCAGGGCGGCACGCCGTTCTCGGTCTACACGCCCTACAAGAACGCCTGGTTGCGTCGCGCCGACGACTTCTTTCTCGGTGCCTACCCGGTGGCCCGGCATGCCGCGGCGCTGGCGCCCCTGCCCGCCGAACGGTCCGGCGGCGTGCCGGCGCTGGCGGCGCTCGGCTTCGCGCCGACCAACCTGCACCAGCTGCGCCTGCCCAGCGGCCCGGCCGGCGCGCGCGAGCTGCTGGCCGACTTCCTGGGCCGCATCGACGCTTACCACGAGGCACGCGACTTGCCCGCGGTCAAGGGCCCGAGCTACCTGAGCACGCACCTGCGCTTCGGCACCGTCTCGGTCCGGCGCCTGGCGCGCGAGGCGGCGCAGCGCGCCCGCGCCGGCTCGCGCGGCGCCGAGGTCTGGCTGTCCGAACTGATCTGGCGCGATTTCTACCACCAGGTGCTGCATCACCATCCGCGCGTCGTGACGCAGGCCTTCAAGCCCGAGTACGACCGCATCCGCTGGGAGCACGGCCAGGCCGCCGACGCGCGGTTCGCGGCCTGGTGCGAAGGCCGCACCGGCTACCCGCTGGTCGACGCCGCGATGCACCAGATCAACCAGACCGGCTACATGCACAACCGGCTGCGCATGGTGGTGGCCAGCTTCCTGACGAAGGACCTGGGTCTGGACTGGCGGCGCGGCGAGGCCTATTTCGCGCGTCACCTGAACGACTTCGACCTCGCTGCCAACAATGGCGGCTGGCAATGGGCTGCCTCCAGCGGCTGCGATGCGCAGCCCTACTTCCGCATCTTCAACCCGGTCACGCAGAGCCAGAAGTTCGACCCCGAGGGCCGCTTCATCCGGCGCTACCTGCCGGCGCTGGCGCGGCTGCCCGACAAGCTCGTCCACGCGCCGTGGCTGGCCCGTCCGGTGGACCTGGCCGCGGCCGGCCTGACGCTGGGCACCGACTACCCGCTGCCGGTGGTGCAGCACGAAGCGGCCCGTGCCGCCACGCTGGCACGCTACGCCGTGGTCAAGGGCGGGTGAGCAGGCCGGCGTCGGGAACCCGACCGGGCGCCCAGGCCGGTCAGAACAGCTCGACGTCGCTGCCGCGGTCGGCTTCGGCCAGCAGGCCCGCGGCCACCAGCGCGGCGTGGCTCTGCACCTGGTTGCGGCCGTTCTGCTTGGCATAGTAGACGGCGCGGTCGGCGCGGTCGAAGGCCACGGTGGGCGCCTCGCCAGGCCGCAGCGCCGTGAAGCCGACGCTGACCGTGATGCGGCCCACCTGCGGGAACGCATAGCCGGCCACGTTGGCGCGCAGGCGCTCGAAGGCGGCCGCCGCGTCGACGTCGCTGCCGCAGTGCATCAGCACCACGAACTCTTCGCCGCCGAAGCGGTACAGGTGGTCCTGGAAGCGGAAGCTGCTGCGCATCAGGCGCGCCATCAGCAGCAGCACCTCGTCGCCGATGAGATGGCCGCAGGTGTCGTTGACGCGCTTGAAGTGGTCGATGTCGATCAGCCCGAGCCAGGGGTCGCCGCGGGTGTAGCCGCGTCGCGCCTGGTCGCCAGCCGGCGCATCGTCGGCCGGCGCCGGCTCGCGCAGCGCCGTGCGCAGGAAGTACTCGTCGAAGGTCTTGCGGTTGAGCAGGCCGGTGAGCGGGTCGCGCTCGCCGGCGTCCAGCAGGCCGGCGAAGTTGCGGTAGATGCGCAGGATGCTGCCCACCAGCCGCATCTCGGGCAAGGCCAGCGGCTGGCGGGTGGCGATCTCGAGCACGCCCAGCGGCTCGCGATCGCTGGCCAGCGGAAAGTAGGCCAGCGCCGGCATGCCCGCGACGGTCAGCGGCCGCTGGCGCTGCCAGCAGGCCAGGCGGTCGGGCTGCGCCGCCAGCGGGGGCAGGCGGTCCAGCGGCGTCCACACCGGGTCGGCGACCGGCGTGCCGTCGCCCGGGCCGAGCCGGGCGCGCGTGAGCCAGTGCTGGGCACCGGGCTCGCCCACGCAGCGGTAGATGCCCACCGCGTGCGGGCGCAGCAGGTCTTTCAGCGCGCCGACGAGGGTGACGTCGACGAGATCACGGTCGCGGCAGCCCGTGAGTTCGGCCAGATGTTCCACCACCCGAGACATCGCAGTTCGCCCGCCCCGATCCTTTGCACCCTGCCCCAACGAACCCGAGGATTGTCGCCGCCGCAGGGGTCGGTCGGTCCGCGGGTCTGCCCGCAGCCGCCGCTCAGCGCGTCACAGGCGCTCAGGCCGGGATGTCGGCCCCGGCGAAGCGAGCCACCAGGGCCAGCAGCTCTTCTTCGGCATACGGCTTGCCGAGGTAATGGGCCACGCCCAATTCGGCGGCGTAGTCGCGGTGCTTCTGCGCGATGCGCGAGGTGATCATCACCACCGGCAGGCCCGCCAGCGCCGGATCGGCGCGGACGTTGCGCACGAGGTCGAAACCGTCCATGCGCGGCATCTCGATGTCCGACAGCAGCACCGCCGGCCGCTCGCCGGCCAGACGCTCCAGCGCCTCGAGCCCGTCCTTGGCGGTGACGACGCGGTAGCCCTCGCGCAGCAGCAGGCGCTGTGTCACGCGGCGCACGGTGAGCGAGTCGTCGACCACCATCACCAGCGCCGCCGGCGGCGCGACGGGCAGCTCGGGCGCGGCCGGCGCAGGCTCGGCACCGGCGCCGGCCGGCCCGCCCCGCGCGGCCTGCGCGTACAGCGTGGCCAGCGCCACCGGGTTGTAGATCAGCGCCGCGGCCCCCGACGGCAGCAGCGTCACGCCCACCAGGCCCGGCAGCCGCGCCAGCTGCGGACCGACGTTCTTGACCACCACCTCCTGGTTGCCCAGCACCTCGTCGACATGCACCGCCACCCGCTGGGCGGCGCTGCGCACCACGATCACGTTCTGCGCCCGCTCGCCGGGCGCCGCCGGCCCGCCGGCCTGCAGCAGCGCGCCGAGCCAGAAGAACGGCATCGACTCGCCCGCGTACGCGTACCGGCCACTGGCGTAGGCGGCCGCGATCTCGGCCGCCGGCACGCGGCGCACGATCTCCACCAGCGGCGCCGGCAGCGCCACCTGCATCGACCCGCAGCGCAGCATCACGATCTGCGTCACCGCTGTCGTCAGCGGCAGCAGCAGGCGAAAGCGCGTGCCGCGGCCCGGCTCGCTGAAGGTCTCGATGCGGCCGCCCAGGGCCTGGACTTCGGCCCGCACCACGTCCAGACCGACGCCGCGGCCGGCCAGCTCGGTCACCGCGCTGGCGGTGCTGAAGCCGGGCGCGTAGATGAACTCCGACAGCGCGGCCTCGCCGATGCTGGCGTCGGCGGCGAGCAGGCCGCGCTCGACCGCGCGCTGGCGGATGCGCATGAAGTCCAGGCCGCCGCCGTCGTCGGCGAACTCGATCGCGACCTCGTTGCCCACCTGCGCCACCGTGATCGTGATCCGGCCGGTGGCGTCCTTGCCGCGCTCGGCGCGCAGCGGCGCCGGCTCGATGCCGTGGGCCACGCAGTTGCGCAGCAGGTGCTCGAAGGCGCCGACCATGCGCTCGAGCACGCCGCGGTCGATCTCGATCGCGCCGCCGACGATGTCCACGCGCACCGGCCGGTCGGTGTCCTTGGCGGCCTGGCGTGCGGTGCGGTACAGGCGCTCGGCCAGGCTCTCGAACTCGACCATGCGCGTGCGCAGCAGATCGTCCTGCAGCTCGCGCGTGAGCCGCGCCTGCGCCGCCAGCTCGTCCTCGGCCGACTGCAGCGTGCGCTGCAGGCTGCGCTGCAACGTGGCGACGTCGTTGACCGACTCGGCCATGAAGCGCGTGAGCTCCTGGAAGCGCGTGAAGCGGTCCATCTCGAGCGGGTCGAAGCCCTGCGCCGAGGCCTTGGCCGCCTCGATGCGCGAGCTGATCTGCGTCTCGGCCTGCAGCTCGATGTCGCGCAGCTGGCGGCGCAGGCGCTCGAGGCTGTCGCTGAGCTCGCCCAGCGAGCCCTGCAGCTGCTTGACGTTGCTGTCGATGCGCGCGCGCGCGATGCTCACCTCGCCGGCCTGGTTGACCATGCGGTCGAGCAGCCCGGCGCGCACGCGCACCACCGCGTTGCCGGGGCTGGCGCGCTCGGCCGCCGCCGCTGCGGTCGCGCCGTCGCCGGCGAAGCGGCGCCAGTCGATGACGGGCAGCGCCGCCTTGGGGGCCGCTTCGTCCTCCGTTGGGAGCGCTGCGGCCTCTGCCGCCTCCGCGACCTCTGCAGGCTCGGCGGGCTCGGCGGGCGGGACGGCTGCGACCGGCACGGCCACCGAAGACGCGGACGGTGCCACGGCGGCTTCGGCGTCGAGCTCGACCGCCTCGGCGGCCGGGGCAGCAGCCGGGGCGGCAAGCGGCGTGGCGGGCGGCACGGACGGCGCGGGCCGCCGGCGCAGACCATCGAACGCAGCGCCCATGGCATCGGAGCGCGCCAGCAGCGGATCGATGTCGGCCGCCAGCGCGTCGCCGCGGGCCGCCAGGGCCTCGATCTCGGTCTCCAGCCGGTGCGCCATCTCGCCCAGCCGCATTGCGCCGGCCAGGCGGGCGCCGCCCTTCAGCGTGTGCAGCGTGCGCATGCAGGCCATCGCCGCACCGGGGTCGCCCGGCCGGCCGTGCCACTCGCGCAGGCGCGATTGCAGCTGGGGCAGCAGCTCTTCGGCCTCTTCCTCGAAGATCGGGAACAGCTCGGTGTCGATGACGTCGATGGCGTCGATGGCATCCATGTCGTCGGCACCGGCTTGGGCCGCGGCATCGGCTGCGACATCGGCGTCGGCCTCGGGCAGCGCAGCCTCGGGTGCCGACAGCGGGGCCGCCGGCCCGGGCGAGAGCTGGTCGTCCGCCGCCGGCTCCTCGGCCAGCGGCGCCAGCGGCAGCCGCTCGTGCGCGGCCAGCCGGTCCATCAAGCCCGGCTCGACCTGGCGCAGGAAGCCGGCCGCGAACTGGTGCAACAGGCGCCGGATCTCGTCGGCCGCAGCGCTGAACAGCGCGGGCTCGCCGGCGCGGCCCACGCCCTGGCTGCGCGAGCGCTGCAGCGCGTGCTCGAGCGCACGCGCCAGCGCCGACAGCTCGCCGTAGCCGACCGTGGCCGAGCTGCCGGCCAGCGAATGCGCCAGCGCCTCGCTGCTCTCGGGCACGGGGTGGCGCTCGTGCTCGTGCGCCCACTCGGCCAGCTCGATGCCGAGCCGGCGCGACAGCTCGTCGGCTTCGTTGAGGTAGATGTTGAACAGCGGGATGCTGATGCGCAGCGGGCCGATGCGCTTGACCTGCTCTTCGTCGCCCAGGACGGGCTCGGTCGCGAACTCGGGGTCGGGGGCTGGCGGGGCCGCAGGCGCCGCCTCGGGCGCCGCGGGGGCGTCGAACAGGCCGGGCAGATCGGCGAGGTCGATCTCGTGCGTCTCGCCTTCGGGCACGGGCGACGCCGCGGAGGGTGGTTCGGCCGGGGCCTGGGACGGCATTTCAGCCGGCAGCTCGGGCAGCGGCAGCGGGCCGAGTTCGAGATCGGCCTGGCTGGGCAGATCGGGCACGCGCTGGTCCAGCGCCGGCAGATCGGACGGCGGCGGATCGAGCGGGCCGAGGTCGAACTCGAACGCCAGGCCGGCCTCCACCGGCGCTTCGGGCGGCAGCGTCGGCTCGAAACCGCGGATGAGAAAGTCGGTGCTGGCGAAATCGGTGCTGGCGTCGAACCCGGAGGCGGCCAGCGACGGCTCGGCGCCGGGCCCGGGTTCGAACATCGGCGCCGGCGCTGCGTCGAGCGCCGGCTCGAAGTCCGGTTCCAGCCCTGGTTCAGGTGCCGGCTGCGGCGGCAACTCGGGCGGCAGCTCGAAGCCCAGGCCGATGATGCCCGGCGCAGCGCCGTCACCCGCGCCGGGGTGCGGCGCGGCCGTGGCCGCAGCCGCGGCCTGCACCGGCACCGCCGGCAGCACGATGGCAGGGGCGAGCTGGCCGTCGCGCAAGGCGTCGGCGGCTCGCACCACGTCGGTGGCCCGGTGGCCGCGCGGGGCGCCGCTGGCGATGGCCTCGGTCCAGTCGCCCAGGTAGGCCAGCGCCTCGGTGGTGAGCTGGCGCAGCGGGCCGTCGAGCCGCGGCGCCGCCGCCAGGCGCGCGTTGTAGAGCTGCTCGCAGGCCCAAGCGGCGTCGCCGAAGTCGCGCAGGCCGACCATGCGCGAGCTGCCCTTGAGGGTGTGGAAGGCGCGCCGCACGGCCGTCAGGTCGCCCGCGTGGTCGGGCGTTTCAGCCAGGCGCTGCAGCGCGGCGTGGGCTTCGGCGACGACCTCGCGCGCTTCCTCGATGAAGATCTCGCGCATCTCGGCGTCGTCTTCGAGCCCGGTGTCGCCGGGCGGCGCGGTCCGGGCCGGCGGGATCGGTGCCGACACCGGCACCGCTGGCGGTGCCGGGGGCGCCAGCCCCGCCACCGCCTGCGCCAGCTCGGCGCGCACGGCGTGCCGGGCGGCCTCGTCCGGGCCCAGCAGGGCGGCGCGGGCCTGGCCCAGCAGGCGCGCCAGGTCGGCCTGGTCGGCGGCCACGGCGCGCTGCGCCAGCGGCGCCAGGCGCTCGGCCAGCGCGGCGTCGGTCAGCCCCGGCGCGGTGGCCAGGGCCTGCAACTGCTCGAGCAGCGTCGCGCCACCGGCCGCAGGGGCGGCCGCGGACGGCGCCGGCGCGACCGCTGCGGGGTCGGCGGCGGGGTCGAGGGCGGCGAACACCGAGACGCGCTCGCTCTGGCCCATCACCGCACTCAGCGCACCGCTGGCGGGGTCGTAGCGGAACAGCGATTTCGCCAGCCCCGGCTGCACGCTGAGCATGTCGATCAGGAAGCTGAGCGCGCCCAGGTTGTCGGCCAGGCGGTCGAAGGTGCCGGTCTGGATGGCGCGCTGCGGCTCGACCTCGGTCTGCACCAGCGCGTCGACCTCGTCGCGCATGTGCAGCACGGCGGCCGAGCCCTGGTCCAGGCCCAGCACCGAGAGCACGCCGCGCATGGCCGACAGCTGCGCCGGCACCGGAATGAGCAGCTGGCGCTGCGCCGGATCGCGGAAGTACTGGTCGATCTGCTTCTCGATTTCGGACAGCGAGGCCCGCAGCTCCTGCACGACGCTGCCCATGGTCTGGCGGTCGGAGACGCGGCGGTACAGCTCCTCCATCCAGCCGTCGAGTGGGTGCGGCTCGGCGCCGCCACGCACCTCGTCGATGCGCGCGGCCAGACGCTGCACGCGCTCGGCCAGGGCCGGGTGGTCGAACTCGCCGTCCTCGAGCGAGGCGTCCAGGTACAGCACGGCGGTGGCGACTTCCATCGCCAGCGCCGGCGCGGGCGCCGCACCGGCGCCCACCGTCTGCGCCGCCGCGGCCTGCAGCGAGGCGGCGAGAACATCGCCGTGCGGGAACAGGCGTTGCAGCGAGTCGCCGACCAGGCTGAACTGCTCGGCCAGCCCCCCCAGGCGGTGCAGCTCGCCGCCGGCCACCGCCGACCAGGAGTCCTTCACCGCGGCCACGCGCTTGCGCGCCAGCGCCAGCAGCGCCGGGTCGAAACGGCCCAGGCGCGCGGTCTCGTAGTCGACCGGCAGGCCGTCGTCCAGGTGCCAGGCGCGGCGCACCGCGGCCAGGCGCGGCGCCGGCACCTCGGCCGTGGGCGGCTGCGACTGGGCGCAGAAGAACAGCAGGTCCTGCGCCAGGCGCTCGGAGACCTCGGCGCCGCCGCGCACCTGGCCGCGCAGCTGCGCCATCAGGCGCGAGGCGACGCGCTTGACGTGCACGTCGGACGCCAGCAGGCCCTCGGCCTGGGCCTCGAACACGGCCGCCCCGAGCTGCCAGAACGTGGCCTGGTGCGGCGCCGGCGCGGCAGCGTCGCGCGCCCCGGCGCCCAGACTCGCGCAGAGCTCGCTCATGCGCGCCAGCGCGGCGCGCCCGGGTTCGCGCATCAGGGCCAGCGCCAGCGTCTCCATCTCGCCGCGCGCGGCGTCGTCAGCGGGGCGCGGCCGGGCCGCGGGGTCGGGCGGAAGCGCGCGCCATTGCCAGTCGGGCTTCCAGAGGTCGGCCGGATGGATGCGATCGGCCCCCGCCAGCTGCTGCACCGCGCGGTACTGCGGAAACAGCATCAGCGGCGAGACCGGCTTGCCGGCTAGCCGGCGGCCCAGGAAGTCGAGCAGCGCGAAGGACGCGCGTTCCACCGTGTCCACCGCCGCGGCGTCGAGCAGCGCCGGCCGCGCGGCCATGCGCTGCACCGCCGATTCGCTGGCCCGCAGCACGTCGGCCGGCGCCGGCAGGCCCACCAGCTCGAGCGCGCCCACGCCCTGGTGCAGGTGGGTGCGCGCGGTGCGCAGCACGGCCGGATCGACGGCGTCGAGGTCGGAGCCGCGGGCGGCCTCGGCCTCCTTCAGGTAGCGGCGCAGCGCCTTGTGCGCCGCCTCGAGCGAGCGGCGCAGCTCGCCGTGCACCCAGGCCAGGGCACTGAGGTCGTCGCCGGCCCGGATCTCGGGGCTGTCCATGGGGAGTGCGTCCTGCAGGGCCACCGCGTCAGGCGATCTTGAAGCGCGAGACCGAGGCCCGCAATTCCTCGGCCGTGCGCGAGAGCTCGCGCACCATCTGCGCCGTCGAGCGCGTGCCCTCCGAGGTCTGCTCGGTGACGGCGAAGATGTGCTGGATGTTGGCCGCCACCACGTTGGCCGAATCGGCCTCGCGCGCGGCCTCCTGGGAGATGCGCGCGATCAGCTCGGAGAGCTCGCGCGTGACGCGGTCGATGTCGCCCAGCGCGGCGCCGGCGGCGTCGGACAGCCGTGCCCCCTCGACCACGCCCTGGGTGCTGCGCTCCATCGCGCCGACGGCGTCCTGGGTGTCGGTCTGGATCGTGCGCACGATGGCCGCGATCTGCCGCGTCGCGTCGCCCGAGCGTTCGGCCAGGCGCTGCACTTCCTCGGCCACGACGCTGAACCCGCGGCCGGCCTCGCCGGCGCTGGCGGCCTGGATGGCGGCATTCAGCGCCAGCACGTTGGTCTGCTCGGTGATGTCGGAGATCAGCTCGGTGATCTCGCCGATCTCCTGCGAGCTCTCGCCCAGGCGCTTGATGCGCTTGGAGGTCTCCTGGATCTGGTCGCGGATGGAGTTCATGCCGCCGATCGCGTTCTGCACCGCGGTCAGGCCCGACTCGGCGGCCTGCAGCGACTGGCGCGCCACCTGGGCCGTCTGCTGCGCCTGGGCCGACACCTCGTTGATGCGCCCGGCCATCTGCAGCACCGAGTCGCCGGTGGCGCGGATCTCGCGCAGCTGCTCGGTCGAGGCGGCGAGCAGCTCGGTGGAGGTCTGCTCCACCTGCTGCGTGGTGTCGGTCACGCGGCCGGCGGTGTCCTGCACCTGCGTGACCAGGTTGCGCAGCTCTTCCACCGTGTAGTTCACCGAGTCGGCGATGGCGCCGGTGATGTCTTCGGTGACCGTGGCCTGCTGCGTCAGGTCGCCCTCGGCCACCGTCTGCAGCTCGTTCATGAGCCGGAGGATGGCGGCCTGGTTGGCGTCGTTCACGCGCTTGGCCTCCTGCTCCTGGCGCTCGGCCTCCAGGCGCTGCGCCTGGGCCATCTTCGAGCGGCTGGTCTGGTCGAGCACGAACACGCGCAGCAGCCCGAACGCGGCCGCGCCGAGCAGCAGCAGCGACAGAGCGCCCGCGACCAGGCGCGGGATGCCCAGGCCGCCCTCGCCGGTGAGCGACTGCTGCAGCGTGTCCAGGCCCCGGCGCAGCGGCTCGGAGTCGGCCACGATGGCGGTCTGGGCCTCGCGCGCGGCCACCAGGCCCTGCAGGTTGCCCAGGATGGCACTGGCCTGCTGGCGCGTCTGCTCGTACTGCTTGAGCAGGTCCTGCAGCTTGGCGCGCACCTCGGGGTCCTTGGTGCCGGGCAGGCGCAGGTCGGCATTGCCGTCCATCACGCCCTTGGCGATCTCGCGGAACGAGTTCAGGTCCTTGCCCAGCAGGAACACGGCCTCGGCGCTCACGCCCTCGGTGGTCAGGAACTCGTTGGCGCTCTTGCCGATGCGCTGCGTCAGCATCACCAGCTCGCCCACCGCCGACAGCTCGGCGGCCGAGGCGCCGCGTTGCAGCTTCAGCGACGAGACGGTCTCGGCGGTGTCCAGCAGATCGGCGCTCTGGCGGTTGATCGCGCGCAGCGCCTGGCCCACCTGCGTCAGCGTCTTCTCCTGCGACAGCACCACGCCGGCGTTCTTCTCGGCGCGGTCCACCAGCGGCAGCAGCGTATCCACCTGGCCCTGCAGCGCGCCCGGCGCCGCGGCCACTGCGCCGCTGCCGTTCTTCAGGCTGCGCACGTCGCGCGCCAGCACGCCGATGCTGTCCTTGACCTCGGCGAAGGCCGCGGCGTTGCCCACCAGGGCCTGCGACACCGACTTGGCCAGGCGCTGCGACTGCGTGCTGGCCTGGCCGGCCGCGGCCACCTGCGCCGCACTGCGGGCGCTGGCCAGGACGGCCAGCACGGTGACGGCCAGGAAGCCGGCCAGGCCGATCGCGAACAGCCACACCAGCGCGCGCTGCTGGCGCGCCAGGGGCCAGCCGCCGATCACCGGCAGGCCGCTGCCGAAGACGGTGTCGGGCCCGGCATCGCGCTCGGGCAGGCGGGTCTCGCCGTATTCGGCTGCCATCTCCGACGGCGCGGCCTCGGAGATGATGGACGAGTCGGCGTCGCGCGCCGCCTCGGGCGCGAAGCGCGAGCGACCGACGCCCAGCCGAACCGTGGCTTCCATCGGGTTCGCGGGCGGCGCGGCTTCGTCGAAGGTGGCCGCGGCGGGGGCGCCGCCGGCTGGCCGGGTGGCGCCTTTGATCCGGTCAAGCAGGCTCATGTCGTCCTCTGGGTTGGCGGCCTGGTCAGGGCAGGCGCGGTGCGGATACGCGCGGCGCCGTCATGCCGCAATGGCCAGGAAATGTTCGTTGCGCGCGAGCGCGGCCAGGTCGATCTCCTGCCACGCCCGGCCGGACTCGTCGCGCCAGCGCGCGCCGGCGAAAGCCGGCCGCATCGCCCCCGCAGGGCCCGCGGCGGCATCGGTGTCGGCCTCGGTGTCGGGCAGCGCGGCCAGCTGACCCTGGCTGCGCAGGCCGGCCAGGCGGTCGACCAGCACCGCGCAGTGCGCGCCCTGCGCGGGGTTGAATGCCAGCAGCTGCGCGCCTTCGCGCACCGCATCGGCGGCCAGCGGCGCGCGCAGCCCGAGGAAGGCGGCCAGGTCGACCACGCCGTGCAGGCCGCCGCGCAGGTTGGCCACGCCCAGGAACCAGGCCCGCGTGTGCGGCACCGGCAGCAGCGGGCTGTAGGGAAAGATCTCGCCGGCGCTGGGCAGCGGCAGCAGCAGGCCCAGGCCGGCGCATTCGACCGCCAGCCACGACTGCACCCGGGTCTCGGTGCGCGCCTGCTGCAGCCGCCGGGCGAGCCGGCCTTGCAGTTCACGCAGCGCTTCTCGGTTGGACATGCGCGGCGGGCTGGATCAGTCGAACGACTTGATCTTGGCGATCAGCTCGTCGCCGTTGACGGGCTTGACGATGTAGTCGCGCGCGCCCTGGCGCATGCCCCAGACCTTGTCGGTCTCCTGGCTCTTGCTCGTGCACATGATCACCGGCACGTCGGCGAAGCGGGGATCGCGCGTGATGCTGCGCGTGAGCTGGAACCCGTTCTGGCCCGGCATCACCACGTCCATCAGGATCAGGTCGGGCTTGTCTTCGGCCAGCCGGCGCATCGCCTCTTCGCCATTCTCGGCCGTGCGCACCGCATAGCCCCGCTTGCCCAGCAGATCGGACAGGTGGTGCAGCTCGGTCTTCGAGTCGTCGACGACGAGGATCTTCTGGATCGGCATCAAGGCATCCTTGCGTGACCGGGTCAGGGCGCGTCGCGGCGGTGCGATTCGACCGCCCGCAGCAACTGCTCTTTGGTGAAGGGCTTGGTGAGGTAGTCCTGCGAGCCCACCATGCGACCGCGCGCCTTGTCGAACAGCCCGTCCTTGGACGACAGCATGATCACCGGCACATGCGCGAAACGCGGGTTGCGCTTGATGATGGCGCAGGTCTGGTAGCCGTCGAGCCGCGGCATCAGGATGTCGCAGAAGATCAGCTCGGGGGCGTGGTCGACGACCTTGGCCAAGGCATCGAAGCCGTCCTCGGCGAGCACCACCTCGTGCCCGCCTTGGCGCAGGAAGATTTCCGCACTGCGGCGGATGGTGTTGCTGTCGTCGATCACCAGCACCCGGGCGCCGGTGGCTTCGGGCTCCGGATCGGCAACGCCGCCGGCGGCGTCGGGCTCGCGTAGTTCCAAGCGCTGTTCTCCCCAGGGATCCCGTGGTGCGGCCGGGTCGCCGCCCGGCCGCGGATCAGATCTGCACCATCTCGAAGTCTTCTTTGCGCGCGCCGCACTCCGGGCAGGTCCAGTTCATCGAGACGTCGGCCCACGCGGTGCCCGGCGCGATGCCGTGCTCGGGGTCGCCATCGGCTTCGCTGTAAATCCAGCCACAGATCAGGCACATCCAGCTACGCGGCTCGCTCACGGTCAGACGGTCACCTCACTACAATGGAGCAGGATTGTAGCCACCGCCCCCTCGTGAAAAGCGAGGAATTGTGAGGACCTACAGCCCGTTTCTAAGATTCCGCTGGAAGTCCGCACGAAGCCCAAATTGCGCACGCTGCGACCGCCGGAACCGTAGCGCCCGAGGCCCGCCCATGACCCCCGATACCACCCCGGCCCCGGCCACCGACGACCCCACGGCAGAGACGCCCCCCGCCAGCGTGATGTGCTTCAACGCCAGCGACCCCAGCGGCGCCGGCGGGCTGGCCGGCGACATCGCCACCATCGCCGCGATGGGCGCGCACGCGCTGCCCATCGTCACCAGCATCGTGATGCGCGACACGGCCGACGTGTTCGACCAGCACGCGGTCGATCCCGATGCCGTGGCCGAGCAGGCGCGCACCATCCTCGAAGACGTGACGCTTTCGGGCTGGAAGGTCGGCTTCCTGGGCAGCGCCGACAACGTCAGCGCCGTGGCCGAGGTGCTGTCCGACTACACCGACATCCCGCTCGTGGCCTACCTGCCCAACCTGGGCTGGCTCGAAGAGGACCAGCTGCAGCCCTACCTCGAGGCCTTCCGCGAGCTCATCCTGCCGGCCACCGAGGTGCTGGTGGGCAGCCACAAGACGCTGCAGGATTTCCTGCTGCCCGACTGGGACAGCGAGCGCCCGCCCTCGGCGCGCGAGCTCGCGGTGGCCGCCGGCGAGCACGGCACGCGCTACGTGCTGGTCACGGGCGTGATGCTCGCGGGCAAGGGCCCCGAGCAGTTCATCGACAACGTGCTGGCCTCGCCGCAGGGCGCGATCACGGGCGAGAAGTTCGAGCGCTTCGACACCGGCTTCATCGGCGCCGGCGACACGCTGGCGGCGGCGCTGGCCGCCCTGCTGGCCGCCGGCAGCGAGCTGCAGGCCGCCGTCGGCGAGGCGCTGTCGTTCCTGGACCAGGCGCTGGACGCCGGCTTCCGCCCGGGCATGGGCAACGTCGTGCCCGACCGCTTCTTCTGGGCCCTGCCGCCGCCCGAGGAAGGCGAAGCAGGCGAAGGCCCCCTGCCCGAGCCCGAGCCCGAAGACCCCAAAGGCAAGAGCGCGCCACGGCGCGTGCACTGATCCCGCCGCACCATGAAGTCCAACGAGCAGCTGTTCGCCCGCGCCCAGCAAGTCATCCCCGGGGGCGTCAACTCGCCGGTGCGCGCCTTCCGCGCCGTCGGCGGAACGCCGCGCTTCATCGAGCGTGCGCAGGGCGCCTACCTCTGGGACGCCGAGGGCCGCCGCTACATCGACTACATCGGCTCCTGGGGCCCGATGATCCTGGGCCACGGCCACCCGGCGGTGCTCGACGCGGTGCTCAAGGCGGCCGCCGACGGCTTCAGCTACGGCGCGCCCACCGAGCGCGAGATCGAGCTCGCCGAGGCCATCATCGGCCTGGTGCCCAGCGTCGAGCAGGTGCGGCTGGTGAGCAGCGGCACCGAGGCCGCCATGAGCGCCCTGCGGCTGGCGCGCGGCGCCACCGGGCGCCACAAGATCGTCAAGTTCGAGGGCTGCTACCACGGCCACGCCGACGCGCTGCTGGTCAAGGCCGGCTCGGGCCTGGCGACCTTCGGTCATCCCACCAGCGCCGGCGTGCCGGCCGACGTGGTCAGGCACACGCTGGTGCTCGAGTACAACAACCTCGCCCAGCTCGACGAGGCCTTCGCGGCCCAGGGCAGCGAGATCGCCTGCGTGATGATCGAGCCCATCGCCGGCAACATGAACTTCGTGCGCGCCTCGGTGCCGTTCATGGCCCGGCTGCGCGAGCTCTGCACGAAGCATGGTGCGCTGCTGGTGTTCGACGAGGTGATGACGGGCTTTCGGGTCGCACTCGGCGGCGCGCAGAGCGTCTACGCCAGGCTGATCCCGGGCTTCCGGCCCGACATGAGCGTGTTCGGCAAGGTCATCGGCGGCGGCATGCCGCTGGCGGCGTTCGGTGGCAGCAAGGACGTGATGAGCCAGCTCGCGCCGCTGGGCCCGGTCTACCAGGCCGGCACGCTGAGCGGCAACCCGGTGGCCACGGCCTGCGGTCTGGCGACGCTGAAGGAGATCGCCCGGCCGGGCTTCTTCGATGCCCTGTCGGCGAAGACACGTTCGCTGGTCACGGGGCTGGAGCAGGCGGGGCGCGAGGCCGGCGTGGCGCTGGTCGGCGACTCCGAGGGCGGCATGTTCGGCTTCTTCTTCGCCAGCGCGCTGCCGCAGAACTACGGGGTCGTGATGGCCACCGACCAGGCGCGCTTCAACCGCTTCTTCCACGCCATGCTCGGGCGCGGCATCTACCTCGCGCCGGCGCTGTACGAAGCCGGCTTCGTCAGCGCCGCGCACAGCGCCCAGGACATCGCGGCCACGGCGGCTGCCGCCGTCGAAGCCCTCGCCTGAGCCTCAGCCGCGTGCGGTCCGGGCCGTCGCGCCCGCACCGCGCGGACGCACCCTAGTCGTGCTGGCAGGTCCAGGTGCCGGACCCCAGGGCCGGGTCGTTCCAGGTGCCGCTGGCGCTGGTGTGGGCGGCGGTCCCGTCGCTCAGGAACGTGCCCTGGAAAGTCGCACCGGTGGACGTCGTGCCCGCGCTCATCGTCGCGGCCCCGTTGGCGCTGACCGTCCCGGCCACCGTGAAGGTGCTGCCGCCTCCGGTGGGCGTGCCGGCGCCGGTGATCACACCGGTGGCGATCGAGATCACGACACCACCGAGCGCGGTGTTGACGCCGCCGACCAGCGCGCTGTAGGTGCAGTGGTAGGGGCCGCTGAACAGACCGACGAGCGACAGGTCCAGGTGGTTGGCCGCCGTCGTCGCGTCGACCAGCAGTCGCCCGGGAAACGCCGCGCTCACGATCATCTGGGCCGCGGCGGCGAACCCGCCGCTGCCGAAGGCCGAACCCAGGCTCATGCCGCCGAGCGTGGTGCGCACCGCGGCCGAGATCGTGATGCCATTGCCCGGGTCGCCATCGTCGTCGAGGCTGAGCAGCAGCCGCGCGATGTCGGTCACGGCGGCGTTGGCCACGCCCGGGCTGGCGCCAGGCACCAGGTCGACGGGCGTCATCAGCGGCGCACCGACCGCGCTCCCCAGGTCGATGCCCCCGATCGAGAAGCTGCAGCTCTGGCCGCTGATGTACTGGAACTGCGCCAGGTTGTCGGTGACGCCGGTCACGCCCCCGCAGTTGTAGTTCAGGCCCACGACATCGCTGTCCACGAACCTGCCGGTCGCGTTGGGCGTCGGCGCGGGAGCTGGCCCAGGCGCAGGCGACGGCGCTGGGGCGGGCGATGCCGAAGGCCCCGGTGCGGGTGCCGGCGACGGGCTCGCGTCAGGCCTGCTGTCGCCGGGCCCGCAGGCGGCCACGAGGCTGGTCAGTGCGAGCAGGACGGCGAGCTTGCTGCGATCGGTCATGATGCTTCCTCCTGGTGGGGCCGGGCGCCGCCGCGGTCGCAGGGGCTCGCTTCGACGGCCGCCGCCAGTGTCCGAACCCCCGCATTTCGGCGCCATCGGCCGGATGGCGGAGACCGGCCGGGCTGGGCAGAATCGTTCGCCGATGAAGTGCCTTCTGGTCGACGACCATGCCCTGGTGCGCGACGCGCTGGCCCTGCTGATCGCGGTCGAGCACCCCGGGGTGGACCTGCGCCATGCGGGCCGTCTGCGCGAGGCGCTGGCTGCGTTGCAGCGCGAGCCCGACGTCGAGCTCGTGCTGCTCGACCTGGCGCTGCCCGACAGCGAGGGCCTGGCGACGCTGGCAGCGCTGCGCCATGCAGCGCCTGTCGCGCGCACGGTGATCCTGTCGGCCGACGACCGCCCTGAGACCGTGCTCGCGGCCATCGAGGCCGGCGCGGCCGGCTTCATTCCCAAGGCCACCGAATCGCGGCAGCTGCGCCTGGCCCTGGGCACCGTGCTCGGCGGCGGCGTGTATGTGCCGGCGACGACCCTGGCGCAGCAGCCGCCGCCCGCAAACCAGCCCGCGTCGGCGGAGCGGCTGGGCCTGACGCCCCGTCAGGCCGAGGTGCTGTGGATGCTGATCGGGGGCCACAGCAACAAGCGGATCGCGCGTTCGCTGGCGCTGTCGCCGTCGACGGTGAAGTCCCACCTCGAAGCGATCTTCGAACGCCTGCAGGTCAATTCGCGGACGCAGGCGGTGGTGGCGGCGGCGAGACTGGGACTGCGGCTTTGACGCCGTCGCTGGCGACCAGCCGGCGCACGGCGGCCAGCAGCTCCTGCGGCGCGAAGGGCTTGTGCAGCACCGGCAGCCCGCTGTCGCGCAGGGTCCGCAGGTCGGCCGGCGCCGTGTCGCCGGTCACGACAAGCACCGGCGTTGCGGGCAAGCGCGCCCGCAGCCGCCGCGCCACGGCCAGTCCGCTGCCGTCGGGCAGGCGCTGGTCGGTGATCAAGAGCTCAGGACGGCCGACCTCGCCGTCGATCGCGGCGTCCGCGGCCGCCGCGCCGGCAAAGACGCTGACGCTGGCGCCCCAGCCGGCCAGGCGCAGGCGCATCGCCTCGCGCAGCTCGGGGTCGTCCTCGACCAGCCAGACCGCGAGCCCGCGCAGGTCAGGTGGCGGGGCGTCGGCGGCGACCGGGGCCGGGGCCTTGCGGCCGACGAGCGGCAGGGCGATGGCGAAGCAGCTGCCGCGCCCCGGCTGCGAACGCAGCGTCAGCGGTACGCCCAGCAGTGCGGCAGCGCGGCTGACCAGCGACAGGCCCAGCCCGACGCCGCGGGCCCGGTCGCGGGCCTGGTTGTCGAGTTGCACGAACTCCTCGAACACCAGCGACTGGCGGTCGATGGGAATTCCGACGCCGGTGTCCCAGACCTGGACCAGGACCTGCCCGCCGCGCCGGCGCGCGGACACCAGCACGCCGCCACGCTCGGTGTAGCGGACCGCGTTGCCGACCAGGTTGCGCAGGATCTGCTCCAGCAGCAAGGGGTCGGAGCGGACCTCGAGGGCCTCGGTCCGCAGCCGCAGCTCGATGCCCTTGCGGCGCGCGGCTTCCCGTTCGTCGCCCAGCACGGCCTGCAGCAGCGGTCGCAACGCCACTGCGGTGGTGCGGACCGGGACGACGCCGGCATCGAAGCGCGAGAGGTCGAGCAGGCCGTTGAGCAGCGCGTTGAGCGCATGGACCGAGTCGCCCAGCCGGTCCAGCACCCGGTGCGTCGGCGCCGGGAGCGGTTGGTCGCGCAGCAGGTCCGCCAGCAGGCCGATGCTGGCCACCGGTTGGCGCAAGTCGTGGCTCGCGGCGGCGAGGAAGCGCGACTTGGTCGCGTTGGCGGTGGCGAGCTCGGCCGTGCGGGCGGCGACCCGGCGCTCGAGTTCGGCCGCCTGACCCTCGACCGCATCGAGCGCGCCGACGAAGCGGTCGAGGACGGCCCAGGCGAAGATCAGCATCGCCACCGGGGTCGCGTACGGCGTCCAGTAGCTGTCCATCACCGAGCTCAGGCCGCGCAGGTAGAAGTAGTCGTGCACCGGGGCCAGGCACAGCTGGATCACGCCGAAGACCAGCGCCAGACGCGTCGCGCCCGCCTCGCGCCGCGCGCCCAGCACCATGAGCCACAGCGAGGGCACGAGCGATGCGATCAGCAGCGGGTAGGTGACGACGCGCAGTGCCTGGATGGCGTCGAAGCGGCTGGCGACGAGGCCGACCGCCGCCAACAGCGGTGCGCCGACGTGCACGGCACGCCGGAAGCCGGCCCAGTCGCGGCCGGACCAGTCGAGGGCGAAGCGCGCCAGCAGCATCGCGCTGAGCACCTGCGCGAGGTAGAACAGCAGGTCGGCCGCGGGCGTATGGGTGGCGCTGCCGGTGCCGGTGTAGGCCACGTTGCGCACTGCGATCAGGAGCAGCAGGCCGGCGAAGGTGCCAAGCGCCCGCTCGCTGCGACGTCGCCACCAGATCGAAAGCATGAACAGCGCCAGGCCGACGCAGAAGACGTTCAGCGCCTGCGGCACCGTCACCGCCAGCGTGTAGGCCCGCAGATAGGCGGGCCGCAGCGCCTCATTGCTGCCGATCAGGATCGGCGACAGGCCGGCCCGGAGGTCGAACATCGCGTCGAGCTCGATCTCGTTGAGCCCTGCGCGCAGCAGCGACGGCGGCAGGTCGGCCCAGGTCACGACCGGTGTGCTGCGATGACGGGCCGGACCGTCCAGCGGGGTGCCGTGGGTCCACGCGCCGTTGACCCACAGGGCATGGCGCGACGGCAGGCGCGCAGCCGTCAGCGCCCAGGGCACGGCCGGCACGGCGTCGAGCCGGAAGCGGATGCGGTAGCGCGCGCGGCCCGCATTGGGCAGGCCGTCCAGGGCCCAGGTATGCGGCAGCGACACCGTGCGCGGGGCCAGCCCGTCACGCAGGAACTCGGCGCTCTCGATGGGGACCAGCGACCCGGCGCCCGCTCGATCGCCGGTGGCGGTGTAGAGGACGAGCACGGCGAGCCCGAACGCGAACGCGATGCCGCCCAGGACGCGGGCCAGGTTCGAGGCGGGCAGCGCCGGCGCGTGCGAGGACGCCATGGCGGGCATTCTGCGCCGCGGTGGCCCGGCCGCGGCCCGGTCGAATGGGGGAAGCCGGTGGCAGGCGGCTCCTAGAATGCCCCGCATGCACCTCCACATCCTCGGCATCTGCGGCACCTTCATGGGCGGCCTGGCGGCGCTGGCGCGCGAGGCCGGGCACCGCGTGACCGGCTGCGATGCCGGCGTCTACCCGCCAATGAGCGAGCAGCTGCAGGCGCTGGGCATCGAGCTCATCGAAGGCTTCGGTGCCGAGCAGCTGGCGATCGCGCCCGACGTGTTCGTGGTGGGCAACGTGGTCAGCCGCGGCAACCCGCTGATGGAGGCCATCCTCGACGCCGGGGTTCCCTACACCAGCGGGCCGCAATGGCTGGCCGAACAGGTCCTGCAGCCGCGCCATGTGCTGGCCGTGGCCGGCACCCACGGCAAGACCACCACGACCGCGATGCTGGCCTGGATCCTCGAGCAGGCGGGGCTGGCGCCGGGCTTCCTGGTCGGCGGCGTGCCGCTGAACTTCGGCACGTCGGCGCGCCTGGGCGGTGGCATGCCGCGCAGCCCGTTCGTGATCGAGGCCGACGAGTACGACACCGCGCTGTTCGACAAGCGCAGCAAGTTCGTCCACTACCGGCCGCGCACCGCGATCCTGAACAACCTCGAGCTCGACCACGCCGACATCTTTCCCGACCTGGCCGCCATCGAGACCCAGTTCCACCACCTCGTGCGCACCGTGCCTGCGACCGGCCGGCTCATCGTCAACGCGCGCGACGCGGCGCTGGCGCGCGTGCTGGCGCGCGGCTGCTGGAGCGAGGTGCAGCGCTTCGGCACCAAGCGCGAGGAGCCGGGCGGGCTGTGCGCGCGCGGCGACGCGCAGGCCTTCGACGTGCTGCGCGGCAGCCTGCGGCTGGGCCGCGTCGAGTGGAGCCTGCTGGGCGAGCACAACCAGCTGAACGCGCTGGCCGCGATCGGTGCGGCCGAGCACGTGGGCGTGGCGCCCGAGGCGGCCTGCGCCGCACTGGCCGGCTTCCGCAACGTGCGCCGGCGCATGGAGCTGCGCGGCCAGGCCGCGGGCGTGCAGGTGTGGGACGACTTCGCGCACCACCCCAGCGCCATGCGCAGCACCATCGACGGCCTGCGCCGCAAGCTCTTGCAGGACAGCGCCGCCAGCGGCCGGCCGCAGCGCATCCTGGCCGTGTTCGAGCCGCGCTCCAACACCATGAAGCTGGGCACCATGAAGGCCCAGCTGCCGTGGGCGCTGGAAGGCGCCGACCTCTCGTTCTGCCTGCAGGGCGACTACGGCTGGAGCGCACGCGAGGCGCTGGCGCCGCTGGGGCGCAGCGCCGTCGTCGCCGACACGGTGGAGGCGCTGGTGGCCGCCGTGGCGCGCGTGGCGCAGCCGGGCGACCACGTGCTGTGCATGAGCAACGGCAGCTTCGGCGGCCTGCACGCCCGGCTGCTGGCGGCCCTGGCCGCGTAGCGCCGGAGCAGCAGCGGCAGCAGGGCTGGGCGCCGCGCCGGGCCGAGGCCTGCGCCGCTCAGCTGCTGCGGATCACCGTCGCGCGCAGCGATTCGGTCAGCGCCGACAACGCGTCCTGCAGGTGGGCGCGGTTCTCCACCGACAGGCCGCCGCGCGCCAGCGCCTGGCGCAGCTGCTGCTGCAGCGCCACCGCGTGCAGCCGCGCCAGGCTCAGCGCATCGGCCGGCAGCGCCGGCGAGGGCCGGGTCAGCATCGCCTGCAGGCGCTTGAGGTACTCGCGCTGCAGGTTGCGGCGCAGCGGATCGATCGGGCGGCCGGTCTTGAGCTCGCTCCACACCGCGTCCTGCAGCGTGCCGTAGACCTCGTCGAGCGAGATCGCGCGGGCGCGCTGCGCCGCCGGCAGGTAGTTGGGCAGGTCGAGCAGGCGCTGCGCCGTGCCGGCGTCGAGCAGCCGGTCGAGCGCCGCGCCCTGCAGCTGCAGCACCAGCCGCGGCACCGACAGCGGGCCGGGGCGCGCGAACTCGATGTAGTCGGGCGTGACGTCGGCCAGGAACTCGGGCTTGAAGCGGAAGCTCTCGCTGCTGAACACCCGCTCGGCCAGGAAGCGCAGGGCCTGGCGCTGCTGCGCCGGCGGCACCGGGCGGAAGCCCGGCTTGCCGCTGCCGGGCAGGTCGCGGTCGATGCTCATGCCGCCCACGTACTTGGCCGCCAGCTCGGGCAGCCCGGCCACCTGGCGCAGGCCGGCCAGCACGCTGCGGCGCAGCCGCTCGGCGCCGTCGCCGGGCTGCGGGCCGCGCTGCTGCACGCGCGCCCACAGCTCCTCGGACAGCGCGAAGCGCCGCTCGTACCAGGCCAGCGGGTCGTCGCCGAGGTCGAAGCGGTTGATCAGCGGGTCGAGCCCGGCGTTGCCGCCGTAGCCGCCGGCGTCGCCGTCGTCGCCGAACACCAGGCGCGGGTCGCTGCGGCTGCGCTCGGCGATGCGCCGGAGCTCCTCGCGCTCATGCCCGGCGTCCAGCGGCTTGTAGCCGTACTCGATGGCCCAGTAGTCGTAGGGCCCCAGGCCCGTCATCACCGGCTCGCCCTTGCGCTCGCCCTTCAGCGGCAGGTTGAAGGGGTTGTAGTCCATCACCGAGCCCGAGATGCCGTTGGCCTGGTCGTAGCCCCGGTCGCGCAACTCGGCCGGCGTGACGACGGTGGAGGCCTTGAAGTTGTGGCGCAGCCCCAGCGTGTGGCCCACCTCGTGCGTGATCACGGCCTTGACGTAGGCCTGGGCGAAGGCCTCGGCCTCGGGGCTGTCGGGCGCCAGGTCGCCGCGCGCCTCGAGCATGTCGCGCGCGAAGTCGAGCTCGTTCGCGCCCGCGGCGGCGTAGCTGCAGCCCGGCGGGTTGGTCGACGACCACAGCGCGGCGAAGGCCGCGCCCACCTTGTCGGCGGCGCTGGCCGACAGGCCCAGGCTGTCCAGGTCTTCGTGCACCAGGCGCCGCGCGCCGCGGCCGAAGACGTCGCTCATGCCGATGTCGGCGTCCAGGATCTCGCCCGTGCGCGGGTCGCTGTCGGAGGGGCCGATGGCGAAGCCCACGTCGGCGCCGACGAACCAGCGCACGGACGCGTGCTCGGCATCCATGTCGTCGAAGCCGGCGTCCTCGCCCTGCTGGTGCACCACGATCGCGTTCTTGAAGCCGATGCGCTCGAAGGCCTGGTTCCACACCAGGATGCCGGCGCGGATGCTGGCCCGGTAGCGCTCGGGGATGTTCTTGTCCAGCCAGTAGGTGATGGGCTTGACGGGCTCGGACAGGGCCGCCGCCGGGTCCTTCTTCTCGAGCCGCCAGCGCCGGATCAGGTGCACGCGCGGGTTGGCGCGCAGGTCGTCGGAGAGATCGGTGTAGCTGTCGGTGAAGTAGCCCACGCGCGGGTCGGCCGCGCGCGCCGGCATGGGCTGGGCCGGCAGGGCGCGGAAGTTGTAGACGAAGCCCACGAACAGGCTGCGCGGGTCGGGCGTGGTCGAGGGCAGGTGC
This sequence comes from Burkholderiales bacterium, assembly GCA_028872015.1. GTDB lineage: Bacteria > Pseudomonadota > Gammaproteobacteria > Burkholderiales > Burkholderiaceae_C > Rubrivivax. The sequence continues at coordinate 42,283 of JAGWLO010000027.1, forward strand.
ACCGGGGAGGGTGTCGCCCCGGGCGGCAGCACGGGCGGCGCCGGGATGCGCGGCACCGCGTAGTGCACCTGGGCCGACAGCGTGGTGAGCTCGGTGTCGGCGCGCGCGCTCTCAAAGAACGAGTTCGTGCGGTCGGCCCCGAAAGGCAGCCGGTACGCGGCTTCCAGCGCGGTGCTGTAGCCGGCCAGGTCGCCGAGCAGGAAGCTCGCATCCACCAGCACCGCCCGGCCCTGCGGCGCCTCGGCGCTGGCCAGCGGCGCGCTGCCGATGAGGCTGTCGCTGAAGCCCTCGCGCACGGCATGGGCGGCGGCGCGGTCGCGGTCGGCGCGGAAGCCTTCCTGCAGCGCCACCAGCTGCAGGTGGTTGCCGATGCGGCGGAACTCGACCAGCCAGTGCGGGCCCATCTGGCTGGCGTACAGGCCGCGCTCGCCCACCGACGAGGCGACGTTGACCGAGAACAGCATCGGCTGGCCGATGCGCCCGGGCGCGATCTCGAGCCAGACCTTCTCGTCCTTGCGCCACACCGGCACGAAGCCGTCCTGGCGCTGGGCGCCCTTGATCACCTCGGCAAACGGCCTGGGGGCGCCGGGTTCGGGCTTGGCCGCGGCCGAAGCGGCAGCGGCCGGCGCCGAAGCCGCCGCGGCCACCGCGGCGGCCGGCGCC
>JAGWLO010000028.1 GCA_028872015.1 Burkholderiales bacterium
ATCTCCCGGTTCAGCCTGTGCTTGCGCTCCGCGTTGGGCACGCGGCGGTCCATGAAAGTAGCGATGGTTCCAGCTCCTGTTGCAGCCCGAAGGCACCCGGGCCACAGAAAAAACGAACGCGCGCCGAGGGGTCGCTAGACCTTGGCGGCAATGTCGCGGTCGAGCTTCTGGAGGAAGTCGGCCACCGGCATCACGCCGAGATCCTGATTGCCCCGGGCGCGCACGGCAACGGCCCCGTCTGCCTTCTCCTTGTCGCCGACGACCAGGATGAACGGAACCTTCTGCATCGAATGCTCGCGGATTTTATAGCCGATCTTCTCGTTGCGCAAATCGTGCAGGACTCTAACCCCTTGTTTTTGCAACGCTTTCGTCACGTCGGCCGCATATCCGGCCTGGCCGTCGGTGATCGCCGAGACAACCACCTGCACCGGCGCCAGCCACACCGGCAGGGCGCCGGCATGCTGCTCGATCAGGATGCCGATGAAGCGCTCCAGGCTGCCCACGATGGCCCGGTGCAACATCACCGGGTGGCGGCGCTCGCCGCTCTCGGCCACGTACACCGCGTCCAGCCGCTCGGCCATCGAGAAATCGACCTGCATCGTGCCGCATTGCCACTGCCGGCCGATCGCGTCCTTCAGCGTGTACTCGATCTTCGGGCCGTAGAAGGCGCCGTCGCCGGGCGCGATCTCGAAGGCGCAACCGCTGCGCTGCAGGCTTTCGATCAGCGCGTGCTCGGCCTGGTCCCAGACCGCGTCGCTGCCGATGCGCGCCGCCGGCCGCGTGGCCACCTTGTAGATGATCTCGGTGAAGCCGAAGTCACGGTACACCTGCTGCAGCAGCGCGGTGTAGGCCACGCACTCGTCCAGGATCATGGCCTCGGTGCAGAAGATGTGGCCGTCGTCCTGCGTGAAACCGCGCACACGCATGATGCCGTGCAGCCCGCCGCTGGGCTCGTTGCGGTGGCACTGGCCGAACTCGCCGTAGCGCAGCGGCAGGTCGCGATAGCTCTTGATGCCCTGCTTGAAGATCAGGATGTGGCCGGGGCAGTTCATCGGCTTGATCGCGTACTCGCGCTTCTCCGACTCCGTGGTGAACATGTTGTCGCCGTACTTGTCCCAGTGCCCCGTCCGCTCCCACAGGGCGCGGTCGAGCAGTTGGGGCCCCTTCACCTCCAGGTAGCCGTTGTCGCGGTAGACGCGCCGCATGGCCTGCTCGACCGCCTGCCACACCGCCCAGCCCTTGGGATGCCAGAACACCGTGCCCGGCGAGTGCTCGTCGAGGTGGAACAGGTCGAGCTCGCGCCCGAGCTTGCGGTGGTCGCGCTTCTCGGCTTCTTCCAGCATGTGCAGGTAGGCCTGCAGTTCCTCCTTGGACGCCCAGGCGGTGCCGTAGATGCGCTGCAGCTGCTCGTTGGCCTGATCGCCGCGCCAGTAGGCGCCGGCCACCTTCATCAGCTTGAAGTGCCTCAGCCGCCCGGTGCTGGGCACGTGCGGGCCGCGGCACAGGTCTTCAAAGCCGCCTTCGCGGTACAGCGAGACGTCCTCGCCCGGCGGGATGCTGCCGATGATCTCGGCCTTGTAGTCCTCGCCCAGGGACTTGAAGTGCGCCACCGCCTCGTCGCGCGGCAGCACGCGGCGCAGCACCGGCTCGTCCAGCCTGGCCAGCTCGGCCATGCGCTGCTCGATGGCGGCCAGGTCGTCGGTGGTGAACGGGCGCTGGTAGGCGAAGTCGTAATAGAAGCCGTTCTCGACCACCGGGCCGATGGTGACCTGCGCCTCGGGGAACAGCGACTTCACCGCATAGGCCAGCAGGTGCGCCGTGGAGTGCCGGATGATCTCCAGCCCCTCGGGGCTCTTGTCGGTGACGATGGCCAGGCGGGCGTCGCGCTCGATGCGGAAGCTGCTGTCGACCAGCCGGTCGTCCACCTTGCCGGCAATGGCGGCCTTGGCCAGGCCGGGGCCGATCGAGGCAGCGACCTCGGCCACGGTCACGGGCGCCGGGTACTCGCGCGACGAGCCGTCGGGCAGTCGGATGTGGATCATGGGCGGGCACTCCAAAAAGCAGCAAAGCGCGGGGGTGAGCCGCGCTTTGGTGTCGAGGGGGATGGAAACGACGGGCGCGGGGGGCTAGGCCTGGGCCGATGCAGGGGCCCAGGCGGTGAAGCAGGTAGTCCGCGGTGTCATAACCGGCTCGCCTTTCTCGCTCTTGCTGGGGTGGTGGGCCACTCAGCCGGAATTTTAGCCGATGGGCCGCGCGGCGGCTCAAGGCAGCGGCAAGGCCTGCACCGCACCGCCGCCGGCCACCTGCTGCGCGAACTCGTCGGCCAGGCGCCGGCTCTCGGCCAGGACCCGGCGCCAGGCGCTCTGACGCGCCACGTGGTCGTCGCCGTAGGCCTTGAAGTCGCTGCGGTCGGGCAGCTTGCCCCGGGGCAGCGTCCGCAGCCACTCGCGACTGGGCGCGAGCACCACCACGTTGGCCAGGGCCGGGCTGGCGCGATGCCGGCGCGGCCAGGGCTTGTCCAGCCAGCCAGGCACGATGCGGCCCTGGAAATGCGGGTACAGCACCAGGCCGTCGTCGATCGCCGCGTAGTCCAGGTGCAGGTGGTAATCGGTGATGCCGCCGTCCCAGTAGGCGCCGCGCGGCGCGCCCGGCACGTCGTGCACGGCCTCGAGCCAGAACGGGATCGAGCAGCTGGCCAGGATCGCCGGGGCCAGGTTCTGCGCCGTCAGTGCCACGGTGCGGCTGCGGAAGTCGGCCAGCGGCACCGGCAGCGGATGGCGCGGGTCGCTGAACACCACGCGCTCCAGCCACAGGCCCAGTGCCCGGCGGCGGGCCGCGTTGCTGACGAAGGCGGCCAGGTAGCCCAGGGGCGTGCGCCAGCGGCCGTCGCGCCGCAGCAGGTGACGGCCGCGGCTGGTGAAGACGTGCAGCCGCCAGCGCGGGTGCGACAGCACCTCGGCTGCGCGGGCGCCGAGCCGCTCGTCGAGCTTGCGGCCGAAGGCCAGGCTCACTTGCGCCGGCGTCGGGGCGCGACCCGGCCTGTGTTCGTACTGCTGCGTGATGTAGTCCTCGGCCAGCTGCGCCAGCGCCGCGTCGGCATCGGGCAGGCAGGCGCAGGCCAGGCGCCAGGCGCCGATCGACGCCCCCGGCAGGTGGATGACCTGCGGCGCATCCTTCAGCCAGTGCCCGAACAGGAAGCGGTCCAGCGGGTTCAGCGCCAGGCCCTTGGGCCCGCCCGCCGCGGCGGGAATGACGCGCACGTCGCAGGCGCGCAGCCCGCGCTCACGCAGCAGCGCCTGCGCACGCGGGCCGGCGTAGATCTGCAGGGCCTGCATCGTGCTCGGGCTTGACCGGTGCCTGGCCTGGCCGCGGGCCGGTCAGGGCCGCTTGAGCTGCAGCCGCGCCAAGGCCGCCGCCATCGCGCCCTGCGCCTGCGCCGGCTCGCGCCGCGCCCGCTCGTCGCGGCCCGCCGGCTTGTAGGCGTTGCCGCCGGACGCGCCCGCGGCCGGCACCGGCGCGTCCAGCTTCATCGTCAGCGCAATGCGCTTGCGCGCCAGGTCGACCTCGAGCACGCGCACCTTCACCACCTGCCCCGTGCGCACCACTTCGCGCGCATCGGCCACGAACTTGCGGGCCAGCTGGCTCACGTGCACCAGGCCGTCCTGGTGCACGCCGAGGTCGACGAAGGCGCCGAACTGCGCCACGTTGCTGACCGTGCCTTCGAGCACCATGCCGGGCTGCAGATGGCCGATCTCGCTCACGCCATCGGCCAGCCGGGCCACCTGGAAATCGGGCCGCGGGTCGCGCCCGGGCTTCTCGAGCTCGGCCAGGATGTCGCGCACGGTGATGACGCCGAAGCGGGCGTCGGCCAACGCCTCGGGCCGCAGCGCGCGCAGCACGTCGGCGCGGCCCATCAGCTCGGCCACCGGGCGGCCGGTGGCGGCCAGCAGGCGCTCGACCACCGGATACGTCTCGGGGTGCACGCCCGTGCCGTCGAGCGGGTTGTCGCCGTCGCGGATGCGCAGGAAGCCCGCCGCCTGCTCGAAGGTGCGCGGGCCCAGCCCCGCCACCTCGAGCAGCTGGCGCCGGTCGCGGAAGGCGCCCTGCGCATCGCGCCAGCGCACGATGCTTGCCGCCACGGCGGGCGACAGGCCCGACACCCGGGCCAGCAGCGGTGCCGAGGCCGTGTTCAGGTCGACGCCCACGGCGTTGACGCAGTCCTCGACCACCGCCTCCAGGGTGCGGGCCAAGGCGCTCTGGTTCACGTCGTGCTGGTACTGGCCGACGCCGATGCTCTTGGGGTCGATCTTCACCAGCTCGGCCAGCGGGTCCTGCAGGCGCCGGGCGATGCTCACCGCGCCGCGCAGGCTCACGTCCAACTCGGGCAGCTCCTGGCTGGCGTACTCGCTGGCCGAGTAGACCGAGGCGCCGGCCTCGCTGACCACCACCTTGTCCAGCTTCAGCCCCGGCGCCAGCGCCTGCACGCGCTGCACCAGTTCGGCCGCCAGCTTGTCGGTCTCGCGGCTGGCGGTGCCGTTGCCGATGGCGATCAGGTTCACGCCGTGCTGCGCCACCAGGCGGGCCAGCGCGTGCAGCGCGCCTTCCCAGTCGCAGCGCGGCTCGTGCGGGTAGACGGTGTGCGTGGCCAGCACCTTGCCGGTGTCGCTGACCACGGCCACCTTGACGCCGGTGCGGATGCCGGGGTCGAGTCCCATCACCACGCGCTTGCCGGCGGGTGCGGCCAGCAGCAGGTCGCGCAGGTTGTCGGCGAAGACCTTGATCGCCACCGCCTCGGCGCCTTCGCGCAGGCGTGCGAACAGGTCGCGCTCCAGGCTCAGGCTGAGCTTGACCTTCCAGGTCCAGGCGATGGTCTTGCGGATCAGCTCGTCGCCAGGCCGCCCGGCATGGCGCCAGCCCAGGTGGCGTGCGATGCGGCCCTCCGCCAGCGACACCGCCGGGGTGCCGGCAGCGCCGGCGGCCGGCCCGGACGCGCCCGGCTCGTCCAGCACCAGCTTCGCGTCCAGCCATGCCTGCGAGCGGCCGCGGAATACCGCCAGCGCGCGGTGGCTGGGCACCTGGCGGATGGGCTCGGCGTAGTCGAAGTAGTCGCGGAACTTGGCGACCTCGGCCTGCGTGCCGTCCTGGCCCTCGACCAGGCGGCTGTGCAGCAGGCCCTCGGCCCACAGCCACTCGCGCAGCGGACCCACCAGCGCCGGGTCTTCGGCCCAGCGCTCGGCCAGCAGGTCGCGCACGCCGTCCAGCACGGCCGCTGCGTCGGCGAACCCGGCCTCGGCGTTCAACCAGGCCGCGGCCTCGTGCAGCGGCGTCAGCGCGGGGTCGGCCCACAACCGGTCGGCCAGCGGCTCGAGCCCTGCCTCGCGGGCGATCTGGCCCTTGGTGCGGCGGCGCGGCTTGTAGGGCGCGTACAGGTCCTCGAGCTCCTGCTTGGTCGGCGCCGCCTCGACGAGCCCCCTCAACTCGGGGGTCAGCCGGCCCTGCTCGCCGATGCTCTTCAGCACCGCGGCGCGGCGATCCTCGAGCTCGCGCAGGTAGCCCAGGCGCGTTTCGAGCTGGCGCAGCTGGATGTCGTCGAGGCCCTCGGTGGCCTCCTTGCGGTAGCGGGCGATGAAGGGCACCGAGGCGCCGCCGTCGAGCAGGTCCACGGCGGCCTGCACCTGCGCCGGCCGGGCCTGCAGCTCGGCGGCGATCTGTCTGACGATGTGGTCCAAGAAGGCAGGCAATGGGCAGAAAGGCGCGGCAGTGTAAGCGGGGCGCACGGACTGTTCGCTAACGCACAGGCGCCGACGGCGAAAGTGGGGTGAAATGGCAGTGGATCGAGCCGCTGCCAGCGGCCACCCAGACCCGCAGGAAGGAACCGGCAGTGATGGAAACCTGTTTGCGCATCTTGGGCTGGCGGACCCTGTCGCTGGCGATCGCGGTGACGCTGGCGGCCTGCAGCGGCGGCGGTGGCGGTGGCAGCACGCCGGTCAGCGGCGCAAGCGGCGGCATCAACGCCGGCAGCTTCAGCGTCGGTGGCAACGTCAGCGGCCTGCCGGCGGGCAGCAGCGTCTCGCTGCAGCTCAACGGCGCCGCCACGCTGCCGGTGTCGTCCAACGGGGCCTTCGCCTTCGCCGCGCTCCTGCCTGCGGGCACCACCTACAGCATCGCGGTGTCGGCCCAGCCCCAGGGCGGCCTGTGCAGCGTGGCCGATGGCAACGGCAGCGTCGGCAATGCCAACATCACGGCGGTCAGCATCCTTTGCACCACGGTCGCCGCCAGCACCGCCACCACCGGCTCGACGGCGCTGTCGGCCCTGTCCGCGGGTGACGCGCGCGTGGCCCTGGTGCCGCTGAACCTGCCGCGGGCCGTCAACGTGGGCAGCGGCATCATGCCGGTTGCCATCGACGGCAGCACGGTCGTCACGGGCGGCCCCGTGGCCACTTCGTTCCCCATCCAGTCGTGCAGCACCGACTCGGTCAATCTGGTGGCCGTGTGCATGAACTACGCCAGCGCCACGGTCGCGCTGCTCGATCTGTCGCGGTTCGCGACCAGCCTGAACACGGCCGACATCACGGTGCGCGAGTTCGACACCGGTGCGCCGGCCACGCTCAGCACGCAGTTCTCGGGCAGCCCGGGCTGCCGCCTGTGCGGCCTGGTGGCCGTGCCGTCGCTCCAGGCCTTCGTCGTCGCCGCCTACGACGGCTACCGCGTCTACGACTACCCGGCCGCCGGCGCTGCCTCGCCGCTGGTGCCGGCCCGCATCTACGCCGTGCCCGTGACCGAGAACTTCGCGCTCTCCAACGGCCACGTCTGGCTCATCTCGCCCGACTACAAGGTGACGGGCAGCAACCCGCGTCAGCTGCGCGTGATCGACCTCGCCAAGGGCGTGGCCTACACCTGGATCGGCGTGACCAACCTGTGCCTGTCCACCGACGGCCCGGCCTGCACCAAGTTCGCCAGCCAGGAGGTGGATTCGGTGGCCTTCGCCGACGACACCGGCCTGCTCACCATGGACGGCGAAACCGGCAACGCGCAGATGACGGTCGACATGAGCCGCGCCGTGTTCGACGATGCCAGTGCCACCTTCAGCGCGCCCTACGCGTTCTCGGACCTGTCGGTGCTGGACGGCTCGGGCCTGGGCGACATGGCCGGCCTGCTGGCCAGCGCGATCGGCCACTGGGGCTACTCGGTGGCCGAGTACAGCAACGCCATCATCGGCGTGCAGCGCATGGCCGATTCGGTGCCCGCCACCGGGCCGGTGCTGCTGCCGGCGCCCAACCCGATCTACCTCGACCTGTCCACGCTGGTCAACCACGGGCCTTGCGCAGCCGCCCCGGTGGGCGGCGTCGACCCGCACGCGCAGGGCTACGCCGTCACCACCGCCGGCAATGCGCTGGGCCTGTTCGTCTCGGGCGACAGCCAGTGCCTGGCGGTGATCGATTTCGCCAAGCTCTACGCAGCTCCGCGCCAGGCCGGCGCCATGGGCTACCGGGTCGACACCAGCAGCTACGACCCGGTGGCCAGCGGCGCGGTCACCTTCCACGCCCTGCCGGGCCTCTGAGGGCCGGGCCGGCGGCCCGCCAGCGGCTCAGCGGCGGCCGGCGGTGGGCGGGCCCGACAGCCAGTCGGCCACGCCCTCGCCCGCCAGGTGTCCGGTGGCGAAGCAGGCGGTGAGCAGGTAGCCGCCGGTGGGCGCCTCCCAGTCCAGCATCTCGCCGGCGCAGAACACGCCGGGCAGATCGCGCAGCATCAGGCGCTCGTCCAGCGCCTCGAAGCACACGCCGCCGGCGCTGCTGATGGCCTCGGCGATCGGCCGCGGCGCCAGCAGCCGCAGCGGCAAGGCCTTGATCGCCGCGGCCAGCCGCTGCGGGTCGGTCTGGTCCGCACGCGGCACCAACTCCCAGATCAGCGCCGCCTTCGCCCCGGCCAGGTGCAGGCGCGACTTGAGGTGCGTGGCCAGCGAGCGCGGGCCCCGTGGATGGCCGATCTCGCGCGCCACCTCGGCCACGCTGCGCGCCGGCAGCAGGTCCAGGTGCAGCCGCGCCGAGCCGTCGCGCGCGATCGCGTCGCGCAGCGCGGCCGAGAACGCATAGACCAGGCTGCCCTCGATGCCGCCCGCGGTGAGCACGCATTCGCCGAGCCGGCGCACGCCCGCGAACTCGATCGCCACCGACTTGAGCGGCGCGCCGGCATGGCGCGCCTGCAGATGCGCGCTCCAGGCGATGTCGAAGCCGCAGTTGGACGGCGCCAGCGGCGCCAGCGCCACGCCGCGCGCGGCCAGCAGCGGCCACCAGGCACCGTCCGAGCCCAGCCGCGGCCAGCTCGCGCCGCCCAGCGCCAGCACCGTGGCATCGGCGCGCCGGCGCAGCTCGCCGGTGGGTGTGGCGAAGTGCAGCGCGCCGTCGTCCGCCCAGCCCAGCCAGCGGTGCCGCATGTGGAAGCGCACGCCCTGCCCGCGCAGCCGGTGCAGCCAGGCCCGCAGCAGCGGCGCGGCCTTCAGGTCGGTGGGGAAGACGCGGCCGGAGCTGCCGACGAAAGTGGCGATGCCCAGCCCCGCCGCCCAGGCGCGCAGCGCCTGGGTGTCCAGCCGCTGCAGCGCGCCGGCCAGGGCCGGCTGGCGCGCGCCGTAGCGCGTGGCGAAGGTGGCGGCATCCTCGCCGTGTGTCAGGTTCAGCCCGCCCTTGCCGGCCAGCAGCAACTTGCGCCCGACCGAGGGCATGGTGTCGTACACATCGACCGCCAGCCCACGCCCGGCCAGCGCCTCGGCCGCCATCAGGCCGGCCGGCCCACCCCCGATCACGGCGACGCTGTGCATGGCGCGGCACTGTAAGGCCGGCGCCGGCCGACCGACCCAAGGCGTGCCGTCACCGAGGAGCCCGCTGCGATGCGCCACACCACCCTCCCAGCCGCCGCAGCCGTCGCCGCGCTGGCCTCCACCCTGGCCACGAACGTCGGCGCCGCCCCGGCCTGCCGGGCCACCTCGGGCCCGATGCCGCCGGCCGTGGTCGAGCTCTACACCTCGGAAGGCTGCAGCGCGTGCCCGCCGGCCGAACGCTGGCTCTCGTCGCTGACAGGCAGGCCGGGCGTGATTGCGCTGGCCTTCCACGTCGACTACTGGGACCGCCTCGGCTGGGCCGATCGTTTCGCCAGCCCCGAGAACACCGCGCGCCAGCACGCGTGGGCACGCCAGGCCGGCAACGGCACGGTGTACACGCCGCAGGTGCTGCTCAACGGGCAGGACTGGCGCGGCTGGCGCGGCGGGCCCGGGCTCGCGGCCGGCGCTGCCGCCAGCCCGGTGCGCATCGCGCTGACGCGCGAGGGCGAGACCGTCACGGCCCAGGTCGGCCGCGGCCCGGGCGCGCCGGCGCGACTCGCGGGCTACTGGGCCGTGGTCGAAGACGGGTACGACAGCCCGGTGCGCGCGGGCGAGAACGCCGGCGCCACGCTGCACCACGACGACGTCGTGCGCCTGGTCGAGCCCGTCGCCGCCTGGTCGGCTGCGGCAGGCCAGCGACTGCAGTTGCAGGTCTCGCCCGGCGTGGCCGGGCACCCGCGCCGCGTCGTCTTCGTCGTCACCGATGCCGCCAGCGGCCGGCCGCTGCAGGCGCTGGCGCTGGGCTGCTGAGCCTGCGCCTCAGGCCCCGCGCAGCGCCTGCCGCAGCTGCGCGCCGATCTCGGGCCGCGCCACGAAGGGGTCGGTCGGGTTGCGCGGCGTCATGATGTCTTCCAGCCGCGTCTGCACGCTGGCCAGGCTCTTCGGGTGGCTGTAGATGTAGAAGCGGTTCGCATCCATCGCGTCGTAGACGAACTGCGCCACGTCGGCCGCGCTGACCTTGCCGCGCGTCACCGCCTGGTCGCTCATCGCCTGCGCGATGACCTGGCTGCGCGTGGGCGCCTCGCTGCGCCTGAACTCGGCCGGCCGGTTGCGCTCGCTCTGGTGGATGCCGGTGGGCACGAAGAACGGGCACAGCACATGCGCATGCACCTGTTCGCTGACCAGGGCCAGGTCCTGGTACAGGGTCTCGCTGATCGAGACCACGGCGTGCTTGCTGGCGTTGTAGACACCCATGTTGGGCGCGTTCAGCAGGCCCGCCATGCTGGCGGTGTTCACGATGTGACCGTGCCAGGCCGGGTCGGCCGCGGCAGCGGCCAGCATCAGCGGCGTGAACACGCGCACGCCATGCGCCACGCCCAGCAGGTTGACGCCGATGACCCATTCCCAGTCCTGCGCCGACTGTTCCCAGATCAGCCCGCCCGCGCCGACGCCGGCGTTGTTGAAGACGAAGCAGGGCGCCCCGAAGCGCGCCATCGTCGCCGCACCCAGCGCCTCCACCTCGGCCGCCTTCGAGACGTCGAGCCGGAACGGCAGCACCGCTGCGCCCAGGCCTTCGATCTCCTTGGCGGCGCGGTCGAGCGCCTCTGCCTGCACGTCGGCCATGACCACGTTCATGCCGCGCCGGGCGGCGATACGGCTGGTCTCGAGGCCGAAGCCCGAGGCCGCCCCGGTGATGACGGCCGTGCCGCCTTGCCATGAGGTCATTGCTGCTCCTGTTTGATCTGGAATCCGGCGCGTGGAAAGTGCACGTGCACGGTGCCGGCGCGTTCGTCGCTGCGGCGGACGACCACCTCGTCGCCGGTCAACCCGACCAGCGTGCCGGCCACCGGGTCGCGGCCGTAGTCGGTGGGCGTGACCGTGACCGCCTGGCCGGCCTCGAAGCCCAGGCCCGCGGCCACCGCGCAGGGCGCGTGGCCGGTGGCCGCGGCGGCGATGGCCAGGGCATCGCCGCTGTCCAGCGGCTCGGGCCGGCCATGGCCGAAAGCCTGCATCCGCGCGAACCAGGCGTTGAGCGCGGCATACGGTGCCAGGATCGCCGCCACCGGCCCGCCGCTGTGCACGAACCAGAGACAGTGGGCGACCGCGAAGTCGGCGATCGACGCTGCCTCGCCGAACAGGAAGCCGGTGCCGCGCGCCAGCTGCGCCTCCAGCGCGGCGAGCTGTGCGCGCAGGTTGGCCGTGGCATCGGTCGGGGTCTGCCGCGTCATGCCGGCGGTGAAGGGCGCGCGGTCGGCGGCGAAGGCCTTCATCACCTCGGGCGGCGCACCGGCAAAGCGATGCGCCAGCCCGGCCGGCTGCATGGTGTACGGGATCACGGTCCAGAACAGGGTGAAGTCGGCCCATTGCGCGAAGAGCGGCGCCAGCGGCGCGTCGGCCGGGAACAAGGTGGGCGCGGGTGCACGCTGCTCCAGCAGCCGGGCGATCAGCGCCGTGTCGCAGTAGATGTCGGCCCCGACCTGCGCGAAGGGCGTGCGCCGGTAGCCGCCGGTCAGCGCCACCACGTCGGGCTTGGGCAGGATCGACGGCACCTTCACCGAGCGCCAGGCCAGGCCCTTGAAGCCGAGCATCAGGCGCGCCTTCTCGGCAAACGGCGAGCCGTCGTAGTGGTGCAGGATCAGGTCGTTCATCAGGCAGTCTCCAGGGGTCGGGCCCGCGCGATCAGCGCGTCGAGATCGTGGCGCGCGGCCAGCAGGCCGAAGACATCGGCGGCACCGGCCAGGCGCGATTCGCAGTAGGCATCGAAGACCGCCGTCGGCGCCTGGGCCTGCAGCAGCGCGGCCTGCAACAGCAGCGCCAGGTCGCGCGCCAGGCGGCGCGCCTGGGCTTCGTCGGTGACGCCGTCAATCTGGCGCAGCACCGCATCGGCACCGCGGTCGAAGGCGGCATGGGCACCGCGGGCGCCGGCCCATTCGTGTTCCAGCGCCGGCGCCACATCGGCGCCCCGCAGGGCGCGCAGCAGGTCCAGCGCCATGATGTTGCCGGCGCCTTCCCAGATGCTGTTGAGCGGCATCTCGCGGTAGATGCGCGCCATCACGCCGGCGCCGTCGGCCTCGACATAGCCGTTGCCGCCCAGGCATTCCATGGCCTCCTGCGCGAAGGCGCTGCCGCGCTTGCAGACCCAGAACTTGGCCACCGGCGTGAGCAGACGGCGCAAGACCGCTTCGTGCGCATCGCTGCCGTGCTCGGTGCGGTCCACCGCGACCGCCAGCCGCAGCGCGAGCGCGGTCGCGGCTTCGCTTTCCAGCGCCAGGTCGGCGAGGACGTTCTTCATCAGGGGCTGCTCGATCAGCGCCTTGCCGAAGGCCTGGCGCTGGGCCGTGTGGTGCAGCGCCAGCGACAGGGCCTGGCGCATCAGCCCGGCGGTGCCCAACGCACAGTCGAGCCGCGTGAGCGCGCCCATGGCCAGGATCTGCGGCACGCCGCGGCCTTCCTCGCCCACCAGCCAGGCACTGGCGCCCTCGAACTCGACCTCGGAACTCGCGTTCGCTTGGTTGCCCAGCTTGTGCTTCAGGCGCTGGATGGCGATGGCGTTGCGGCCGCCCTCGGGCAGCCAGCGCGGCAGGAAGAAGCAGCTCAGCCCCGCAGACGTCTGCGCCAGGATCAGGAAGGCGTCGCACATCGGTGCCGACAAGAACCACTTGTGGCCGGTGACGGCATGGCGCCGGCCCCAGGCATCGGTCTCGACGAACACCGCCCGCGTGGTGTTGGCGCGCACGTCCGAGCCGCCCTGCTTCTCGGTCATGCCCATGCCCATGGTGACCGCGGTCTTCTGCTCGAAGGGCACGAAACGGCCGTCGTAGGCACGGCTCGCGAGCTTCGGGCCCCAGGCCGCGTGCAACGCCGGATTGGCGCGCAGCGCGGGCGTGACCGCATAGCTCATCGACACCGGGCACAGCACGCTCGGCTCGGCCTCGGTGTAGAGCATGAAGGCCGCGGCGCGTTCGACATGCGAGCCCGGCCCGCCGACCCAGGGCGTGCCATGCAGACCCTGCGCCAGCGCACGCGTCATCAGCGCGTGGTACGCGGGATGGAACTCGACCTCGTCGATGCGGCAGCCGTTGCGGTCGTGCGTGTGCAACTGCGGCGGGTGCGCGTTGGCCAGCCGCGCCTCGGCCTGCATGGCGGCCGAGCCGGCCTCGGCGCCCAGGGCCGCCAGGGGGGCCAGGTCCAGCGTCGGTGCGTGCAGCGCGAGCGCATCGCGCAGCGGCCGGTTGACGCGCAGCAGGTTCAGGCCCGCCAGCGGCGTGCTCTGGTTCGTGACCTCGTGCGTCGCGCCCATCAGGCCGCCCGCAGCATCTGCAGATGCGGTATCTCGTCTTCGAGGTAGGGCTCGCCGACGCGCGCGAAGCCGAAGCTGCCGTAGAAGCGCTCCAGGTGCGCCTGCGCGCTGATGCGGATGCCCTGCCCGGGCCACGCCGCCGCGCAGCGCGCCAGGCCCTCGGCCATGAGCGCACGGCCGGCGCCGGTGCCGCGCCATTCGGGGGCGACCACCACGCGCCCGATCGACGGCTCGGCGTACTTCACGCCCGGGTCGACCACGCGCAGGTAGGCCTGCAGCGTGCCCGCCCCGTCATGCCCCAGCAGATGGCCGGCCTCGCGGTCGACGCCGTCAGCATCGAGGTACGGCCCCTGCTCGAGCACGAAGACGCGGCTGCGCAGCGCCAGCAGGTCGTAGAGGCGGTCCACGCCCAGGGCCTCGAAGCGCAGCCAGGTCCAGCTCAGGCGCGACATGCGACCGGGTTCTCAGATCAGCTTGACCAGCTGCTTGCCGAAGTTGCGGCCCTTCAGCAGGCCCAGGAAGGCCTCGGGCGCGGCGGCGATGCCGGCGGCCACGCTCTCGCGGTACTTGAGCTTGCCGGTGGCGACCAGTCCGCCCAGTTCCTGCAGGGCCTGCGGCCAGAGCTGCATGTGCTCGCTGACGATGAAGCCCTGCAGCTTCAGGCGCTGCGTCAACAACAAGCGGCCGTTGCTGATGGCCAGCGATTCGCCCTCGTAGCCCGAGATCAGCCCGCACAGCGCCACGCGGCCGAAGGCGTTCATGCGCGAGAGCACGGCGTCGAAGATCATGCCGCCCACGTTCTCGAACAGGCCGTCCACGCCCTGCGGCGCCGCGCGGTCCAGCGCTGCGGTGAGCGACTCGAAATCGCGGTGCGCCTTGTAGTCGATGCAGGCGTCGAAGCCGAGCTCGTCCACGACATAGGCGCACTTGTCGGCGCCGCCGGCGATGCCCACTGCGCGGCAGCCACGCGACTTGGCCAGCTGTCCGACCGCGCTGCCCACGGCGCCGCTGGCGGCGTCGACGACGATGGTCTCGCCGGCCTTGGGCTGGATCAGGTGGATGAGCCCGACCCAGGCGGTGACGCCGGGCATGCCGACCGCGCCCAGGTAGGCCGACAGCGGGATGCGCGTGGCGTCCACCTTGCGCAGCGCACCGGGCTGGCCGGCATCCACGACGGCATATTCCTGCCATCCCCCCATGCCCACGACCTGGTCGCCGGCGGCAAAGCCCGGGTGCTTGGAATCGACCACCTCGCCCACGGTGCCGCCGATCATCACCTCGCCGATGGGCTGGGGTGCGGCGTAGTTCTTGGCGTCGTTCATGCGCATGCGCATGTAGGGGTCGAGGCTGAGGTAGTGGTGGCGCACCAGCACCTGGCCGTCGGCCAGCGCAGGCACCGGCACGGCCTCGAGGCGGAAGTTGCTGACGCCGGCTTCAGCGGCGGGGCGCGAGGCGAGCACGATGCGGTGGTTGATCATGAGGACTCCTGGTTCGGGTGGAGCGCTGCAGCTTGCAGCGGCCTGGCGTGCCGGCCCCGGGTGGGCAATGCACGCAGGTACTTGAAGGTGCCGGTGGCGTGGGCGCACAGCCGGCCCTCGTCATCGGTGACGCTGGCTTCGCAGAAGGCCAGCGTGGTGGTCTTGTGCAGCAGCCGGCCGACGGCGCGCAGGCGGCCTTCGGCGGCGCGCACGAAGCTGGTCTTCATCTCGATGGTGGCCACGCCCGGGCCGCGCACGGCGTCCGGCGCGTCGGGGGCGGCCGTGGCACCGTCGCCGGCCGCGGACTCGGCCGCACCGCTGGCGCTGCGCGCGGCGTGCGCCATGGCCACGTCCAGCATCGTCATCAACACGCCGCCGTGCGCCACGCGCCAGCTGTTGAGGTGGCCCTCGGCCAGGTCCACGCGCAGCTCGGCCTGGCCCCCCTCGAAGGCCCAGAGCTCGAAGCCGAGCTGCTCGACGAAGGGGATGCGGCGCGGAAAGGGCAGTGGCGCCATGCTCAGCGGGCGGTCATCGCGAGCTCAGCCGCCGTGGACCGAACTCACGCCGCCGTCCACGGCCAGGATCTGCCCGGTGATGTGCTTGCCGGCGGCGCTGGCGAACAGCAGCGCCGCGCCCTTGAGGTCGTCGTCGTCGCCGATGCGCTTGAGCGGCGCGCCGGCAGCCAGCTTGTCGACCCCGATCTGCGCCAGCACGCCCTTGGTCATCTTGCTGGGGAAGAAGCCCGGTGCGAGCGCGTTGACGGTGATGCCGTAGGCGCCCCACTCGGCCGCCAGGGTGCGGGTGAAGTTGACCGCCGCGCCCTTGCTCGTGCCGTAGGCGATGAACTTGACGCCCATCGAACCGCCCAGGCCGGCGATGGACGCGATGTTGATGATGCGGCCGTGCCGGTTCGGGATCATGCTGGCCTTGCCCACCGCCTGCGCGAACAGGAACAGGCTGCGGATGTTCAGGTTCATGACCTTGTCCCAGGCCTCCAGCGGGTGGTCTTCGGCCGGCGCGCCCCAGGTGGCGCCGGCGTTGTTGACCAGGATGTCGATGCGGCCCAGGCGCCGCATGGTCTCGTCGACGACATGATTCACCTGCGCCGGGTCGCTGGCGTCGCCGGCAATCCACTGCGCCTGGATGCCGCGCTGGGCCAGGTGCGCGACCGCCTCCTGCAGGTCGGCCGCCTTGCGAGAGCACAGCATCAGCGTGGCGCCGGCCTCGCCCAAAGCCTCGGCGATCTGCAGGCCCAGGCCGCGTGAACCGCCGGTGACCAGGGCCGTCTGGCCGCTGAGGTCGAAGAGTTTCTGGATCGGGGTGCTCATGGCGGGTCTCCGGTGATGGGTTCAGATTGAGAAGGCGCTATTGCGGGCGACGCGCCCGGACGGCGACGAGGACCGCGCCGGCGAAGGCGGTGATCGCGCCGACCAGACCCACGGCCCAACCGAAACCGACGTCCTGACGGCCGATGAACAGGCCCAGGCAGAGCAGCAACAGACCGCCGTAGATCAGCACCCAGATCAGCTTTTCGAGTGCGGCATTCGACATGCTCAGAACCACTCCTCCTGCATCGTGCGGCAGACCGCGTTGCGGCTGGCGACCACGCCCAGCCAGGCGTCGATCTTGGGCAGCTCGTAGTCGAAGAAATAGCCCATCGCCGAGCGCAGACCCGCGGTCAACGCCGCTTCGCCGGCAGCCTGCGCGGCCAGCGCGACGTCGAGCCAGATCCAGGCCAGCACGACATGGCCGAAGGCCTGCAGATAAGGCGTGGCGTTGGCCAGCGCCTCCTCGGGCACGCCGGTGGCCCAGGCGGCCTTCGTCGCCGCGCCCAGGCGCTGCAGCGCCGCGGCCAGCGCCTGCGCCGGCTCGGCCAGGCCGGCGACCTGGCCGGCGCGTTCGATCGTCGCGTTGATGCGCCCGGCCAGCAGCTTCACGCCCGCACCGCCCTGCATCACGACCTTGCGGCCCAGCAGATCCAGGGCCTGGATGCCGTGCGTGCCCTCGTGGATCATGTTCAGCCGG
The DNA here is from genome assembly GCA_028872015.1 of Burkholderiales bacterium. GTDB lineage: Bacteria > Pseudomonadota > Gammaproteobacteria > Burkholderiales > Burkholderiaceae_C > Rubrivivax. The sequence continues at coordinate 16,619 of JAGWLO010000028.1, forward strand.
TTGTCGCGCCAGTACTGCTCGACCGGGAAATCGCGCGTGTAGCCGTAGCCGCCCAGCACCTGGATCGCGAGCGAGTTCGCCTCCAGGCACCATTCGCTGGGCCAGCTCTTGGCGATCGGCGTGAGCATCTCCAGCAGCAGCCCGGCCTCGGCGGCGGCGGTCGCGCCGCCTGTGTCCTGCTCGTCGACCAGGCGCGCGCAGTAGAGCTCGAGCGCCAGGCCGCCCTGCACGTAGGCCTTCTGCGCCAGCAGCATGCGCTTGACGTCGGCGTGCTCGATGATCGGCCGCTGCGGCTGCGTCGGGTCCTTGCCGTTGCCGGTGATCGGCCGGCCCTGCGGCCGCTGCTTGGCGTAGTCCAGGCTCGCCTCGTAGCCGGCGTAGCCCAGCATCACGGCGCCCAGGCCGACGCCGATGCGCGCCTCGTTCATCATGTGGAACATGCAGCGCAGGCCCTCGCCGGGCTGGCCCACCAGGTAGCCGATCGCACCGGCCCCGTGGCCGTCGAGGCCCTCGCCCGATCCGCCGCGCACCGGGAACCTGCCCTCCCCGAAGTTCAGCAACGTGTTGGTGGTGCCGCGGTAGCCCAGCTTGTGGTTCAGGCCCGCCAGGGCCACGTCGTTGCGCTCGCCCGTGAGCTGGCCGTGCTCATCGACCAGCTTCTTCGGCACGATGAACAGCGAGATGCCACGCGTGCCCGGGATCGTCTTGCCATCGGGCCCCGGGATCTTGGCCAGCACCAGATGGATGATGTTCTCGGTGAGTTCATGCTCGCCGCCCGAGATCCACATCTTGTTGCCGCGCAGGCGGTAGCGCGGGCCCAGTGGGTCGGCCTCGAAGCCTGCGCCATCCGGCACGGCCCGCGTGGCCACGTCGCTCAGCGACGAGCCGGCCTGCGGCTCGCTCAGGCACATGGTGCCGAACCAGCGGCCGGCGAACTCGTTGCGCGCGAAGACCTCGCGCTGCAGCGGCGTGCCGTGCGCCATCAGCAGGTTGGCGTTGCCGCTGGTCAGCATGGCATAGCCGCCCATCGCGACGCTGGCCTTGCTGAAGAAGGACTTGGCGGCCATCTGGATCACGCAGGGCAGCTGCATGCCGCCCCAGTCATAGTCCTGCGCCGCGGCGAGCATGCCCGATTCGACGAAGGCGGCCATGGCATCGTGGGTGGCCTGGGGCAGGTGCACCTGCGCGCCGTCGAAACGGGGCTCCTCGGTGTCGGCCAGCCGGTTGAAGGGCGCGAACTTCTCCCGCGCGATGCGCTCGCAGGTGTCGAGGACCTGGGCGAAGGTCTCGTCCGAATGATCGGCGAAGCGCGGCCGGTCGAGCAGCGCGGTCACGCGCAGCCAGTCGTGAAGCAGGAAGTCGAGCGTCTCGCGCATGGGGTCTCTCGGGGTCTCTCGCGGCGGATCGGGTTCGGGTCAGGCCTGCGGCACCAGGGCCATCGTCGCCGAGGCCTTCATCACGAGGGTCCGCTCGCCCTCGCCTTCGGCGAAGACCTCGGCCTCCGTGAAGCTGAGGTTGCGTCCGGGCTTGATGACGACGGCCTCGCAGACCAGGCGCGTGCCGCGCGCCGGTCGCAGCTGGCTCGTCTTGAGCTCGGCCGTGATCGCCCAGCGCCCGGCCGGCGCCAGGGCCTGGGCCGCCGAGCCCATCGCGTGGTCGGCCAGGCTGGCCATCACGCCGGCGTGGACCTGGCCGGTGTGCTGCAGCAGGCGCGGCGCGATCGGCAGCACGGCGGTGACGCGGCCTTCGCCCAGCGCCACCGGCTCGACGCCGAGGTCGACCATGAACGGCGCGAGGCGGAAGAAGCCGCGCAGCGCTTCGAGGTCGAGATTCATGCGAGACCGAACTGCCGCAGCGCGGCGGCGGCAATCGGCGCCCCCCACTCGGGAACGAAGTGGCCGGCCTCGGGCAGCGAGAGCGGCGGCGGGCAGCCGCGGATCGTCGCGTGCAGCGCGCGCATCGCGTCGCCGCCGAGCACCGGGTCCGCCTCGCCGATGGCCATGAAGCTGTCGCCGGCCCAGCGCTCGCGCCAGAACGCCGCCGCCTCGCGACCGATCGCGGCGCCCGGAGCGTGGGCACCATCGGGCACGAGGTTCGGGAACGCGCGCAGCGCAGCCTTGTGGCGGGCGTCGGGGAACGGCGCGTCGTAGGCCGCGGCCTCGGCCGGGGTCAGGTCGCGCTTGCCGCGCGCCATCAGCTTGCCGACCGCGAGGTCGGGGTTGGCGTTGGAATAGGCCCGCCACTGGCGGAAGCCCTCGGTGACCTCGCCCGTGGCCAGCGTCGTGTTCATCACCAGCAGCCGCGTGAAGCGATCGGGCAGCGCCAACGGCAAGGTGAGGCCCAGGATGCCGCCCCAGTCCTGGCAGACCAGCATGAGGTTGCGCAGTTGCAGCCGCTCGATGACATCGACGAGCAGGCGGCGATGGAAATCGACGCTGTGGACGGCCTCGTCCACCGGCTTGTCGGAGCGGCCGAAGCCGATCAGGTCGGGCGCCACGACGCGCAGGCCGGCGGCCGTGAACACCGGGATCATCTGCCGCCAGAGGTAGCTCCAGCTCGGGTTGCCGTGCAGGCACAGCGCGGTCACCGCGGCGTCGCGTGGGCCTTCATCCAGGTAGTGCACGCGCAGGCCGGCATGCCCGGCGCGGCCGTCCAGGTAGTGCGGCGCGAAGCCGTAGCCGGGTAGCGCGTCGAAGCGCGCCTCGGGCGTGCGCAAGGCCTGCATGGCCGGCGCGGTCAGAGCACCTCGAACACGCCCGCGGCGCCCATGCCGCCGCCGATGCACATGGTGACCACCACCTTCTTGGCGCCGCGGCGCTTGCCTTCGATCAGGGCATGGCCGGTCAGGCGCTGGCCGCTCACGCCGTAAGGGTGGCCGACGGCGATCGCGCCGCCGTTGACGTTCAGGCGGTCCATCGGGATGCCCAGGGTGTCGGCGCAGTACAGCACCTGCACCGCGAAGGCCTCGTTCAGCTCCCACAGGTCGATGTCGGCCACGCCCAGGCCCAGGCGCTTGAGCACCTTGGGCACCGCGAACACCGGGCCGATGCCCATCTCGTCGGGCTCGCAGCCGGCCACCGCGAAGCCCAGGAAGCGGCCCAGCGGCTTCAGGCCCTTGCGCTCGGCCAGCTTCTCGTGCATCAGCACGCAGGCCCCGGCGCCGTCGCTGAACTGGCTCGCGTTGCCGGCCGAGATGACGCCGCCGGGGATGGCCGGGCGGATGTTGCAGATGCCCTCGTAGGTGGTGCCCGGGCGGATACCCTCGTCGTTCTCGACCGTGACCTGCTTGCTGCGCAAGCCCATCACCGCGTCGGCCACACCGGCGGTCACCGTGATCGGCGCGATCTCGTCCTTGAACAGTCCCCGCTCGAGCGCCGCGGTGGCCTTCTGCTGGCTGCCGGCACCGTAGTGGTCCATGCGCTCGCGGCTGATCTTGTAGCGCTTGGCGACCTGCTCGGCGGTCTGCAGCATGTTCCAGTAGATCTCGGGCTTGTGCTCCTGCAGCCAGCTGTCGTGCAGCATGTGCGTGTTGGCCTCCTGCTGCACGCAGCTGATGCTCTCCACGCCGCCGCCGATGTAGACGTCGCCCTCGCCGGCGATGATGCGCTGGGCCGCCATCGCGATGGTCTGCAGGCCGCTGCTGCAGAAGCGGTTGACGGTCATGCCGCTGGTGGTGATGGGCAGGCCAGCGCGCAGCGCGATCTGGCGCGCGATGTTGCTGCCGGTGGCGCCCTCGGGGGTGGCGCAGCCCATGATCACGTCGTCGACCTCGCCCGGCTCGATGCCGGCGCGCGCCACCGCGGCCTGCACCGCGTGGCCACCCAGCGTGGCGCCGTGGGTCATGTTGAAGGCGCCCTTCCAGCTCTTGCAAAGCGGCGTGCGGGCGGTGGAAACGATGACGGCTGCGGTCATGGAAAGCTCCTGGGAATCGGTCGGCGAAATGTCGGTGTGCGAGACGCTGCGTTCTGACCGCTCAGGCCGCGGCCAGGGCGGTCGAGGTCTTGTAGACGCTGCTGCGCACCTGCGAGAACACGCGGCGCACCATGGGCTCGAACTCGGTGATCGGCAGCGTCTGGGCCTTCGGGTCGAAGGCCGGGTTGTCGTAGACGGCGCAGAACTCCTCGGTGCGCGCGAAGTGCGGCTGGCCGCGAAACTGCTCGCGCAGGTTGCGGTCGAGCCCGATGTGGTGGAAGAAGTAGTAGCCCTGGAAGATGCCGTGGTGCTGCACCATCCACAGGTTGGCGTCGCTGACGAAGGGCTTGAGGATGGCCGCGGCGATGTCGAAGTGGTTGTAGCTGCCCAGCGTGTCGCCGATGTCGTGCAGCAGCGCGCAGACCACGTATTCGTCGTCGCGGCCGTCGCGCAGGGCGCGCGTGGCGGTCTGCAGGCTGTGCTGGTAGCGGTCGATCGGGAAGCCGCCGTAGTCGCCCTCGAGCAGCTTCAGGTGCGCCAGCACGCGGTCGGGCAGCGTGCGCGCCGCGACCATGACCTCGGCACCGATCGCGCGCCAGTCCTCGGCCGTGCTCTCTTCCATGCGGGTGAAGCTGGCGCGGTGGCCCATGGTCGTCTCCTGCTCGTTGTGGCCGGCGTCGGCCAGCATCTCAGGTGAAGCTCTTGCCCTCGGCCGCCAGCTTCGCCAGCAGCGGCGCCGGCTGCCAGAAGCTCGCGTCATCGTGCGGGTTGGCGGCGAACTGCTTCATCCGGTGCACGACGTTGAACAAGCCCTGCTGGTCGGCATAGCACATCGGCCCGCCGCGGAACAGCGGGAAGCCGTAGCCGGTGAGGTAGACCATGTCGATGTCACTTGCTTTGCTCGCAATCCCTTCTTCGAGGATCTTGGCGGCCTCGTTGACGAGCGCATACACCAGCCGGTGCACGATCTCTTCGTCGCCGATCTTGCGTGGCTTGATGCCGAGTTCGGCGCGGTGCTTCTCGATCATCTCGACCACGGCCTTGGAGGGGATCGCGTCGCGCTTGCCGGCCTGGTAGTCGTACCAGCCCATTTGCGTTTTCTGACCATACCGGCCCAGCTCGCACAGCAGGTCGGCGGTCTTGCTGTAGCGCATGGCCGGCTTCTCCTGGTAGCGCCGCTTGCGGATGGCCCAGCCGATGTCGTTGCCGGCGAGATCGCCCATGCGGAACGGGCCCATCGCCATGCCCCACTTCTCGATCGCCTTGTCGACCTGCTCGGGCGTGCAGCCTTCCTCCAGCAGGAAGCCGGCCTGGCGGCTGTACTGCTCGATCATGCGGTTGCCGATGAAGCCGTCGCAGACGCCCGAGACGACCGCCGTCTTCCTGATCTTCTTGCCCAAGGCCATCACGGTGGCCAGCACGTCCTTGGCCGTCTTCTCGCCGCGCACCACCTCCAGCAGCTTCATCACGTTGGCCGGGCTGAAGAAGTGGGTGCCGATCACGTCCTGCGGACGCTTGGTGAACGCGGCAATCTTGTTCACGTCCAGCGTGCTGGTGTTGCTGGCCAGGATCGCGCCCGGCTTCATCACCTCGTCCAGCGTCTTGAACACCTTTTCCTTGACGCCCATCTCCTCGAACACGGCCTCGATGACCATGTCGGCCTGCGCGATGTCGGCGTAGTTCAGCGTCGTGCTCAGGAGCGCCATGCGGGCGTCGAGCTTGTCCTGCTTGAGCTTGCCCTTCTTGACCTGCGCCTCGTAGTTCTTGCGGATCGTGGCCACGCCGCGGTCCAGCGCTTCCTGCTTCATCTCGAGCAGCACCACCGGGATGCCGGCGTTGAGGAAGTTCATGCTGATGCCGCCGCCCATCGTGCCGGCGCCGATCACGGCCACCTTCTCGATCTTGCGCTGCGGCGTGTCCTCGGGCACGTCGGGGATCTTGCTGGCGGCACGCTCGCCGAAGAAGGCGTGGCGCAGCGCCTTGCACTCGGGCGTGAGCATCAGGGCCAGGAAGATCTCGCGCTCGTACGCCAGGCCGTCGTCGAACCTGCGCTTGACGCTGGCTTCCACCGCGTCGATGCACTTCAGCGGCGCCGGGAAGTTCTTGCTCATGGCCCGCACGGTGTTGCGCGCGAAGCCGAAGTAGCCGTCGGCGTTCGGGTGCGTCACCTTGAGGTCGCGCACGCGCGGCAGCGGCTGGCCGGCCTTCTCGGCCGCCAGCTTGCAGGCCGCGGCCAGCAGGTCGCCGGTCTCGAGGGCGTCGAACAGCTTCTGCCCCGGCAACGCGGCCAGCATCTCGGCCTTGACCGGCTCGCCGCTGACGATCATGTTCAGCGCCGTCTCCAGGCCGAGCACGCGCGGCAGGCGCTGGGTGCCGCCAGCGCCCGGGACCAGGCCGAGCTTGACCTCGGGCAGCGCGACGCTGGTGCCCGGCGCGGCGAGGCGGTAGTGGCAGCCGAGCGCGAGTTCCAGCCCCCCACCCATGCAGACGCTGTGGATCGCGGCCACCACCGGCTTGGGTGCATCCTCGACCATCTTGATCAGCGACAGCAGGTTGGGCTCGGCGCCGGCCTTGACGCTGCCGAACTCCTTGATGTCGGCGCCGCCCGAGAAGGCCTTGCCCGCGCCGGTGACGACCGCGCCCACCACCGCGGCATCGGCCATCGCACGGTCGATGCCTGCGGCGAACTCGCGCCGGGTGTCGTAGCCCAGGCCGTTGACGGGCGGGTTGTCGAGCGTGATGACGGCAACGTTGCCGCGCAGTTCGTACTTGGCGCCCATGGCGTCTCCTCAGTCAGGCGGTTCTTGCAGGCAAGAAATAGAACGGTCGTTCGATTCTAGGTGGCCGAAATCACGGCCACGTGTCGCTGGCGTGACAGGCCCGGGGCGGGTCGGAGGCCGCAGCGGCGGTCGGTCACTGTCGCACGAAGCCTCTCACACCTCAAGCCACTCGCGTCGAATGGCCCCGTTCGCCCGCAGGTCGGCCGGCGTGCCCTCGAACACGATCTGGCCGTGGCCCATCACCAGGCAGCGGTCGGCCACCTCGAGCGCGATCGTCAGCTTCTGCTCGACCAGCAGCACCGCGATGCCGCGCCGCTTGAGCTCGCGCAGGTACTCGGCCACCAGCTCCACGATCTTGGGCGCCAGGCCTTCGGTGGGCTCGTCGATGATGACGAGCTCGGGGTCGCCCATCAGCGCGCGGCACAGCGTCAGCATCTGCTGCTCGCCGCCCGACAGCACGCCGGCCTCGGTGTGCTGGCGTTCCTTGAGGCGCGGGAACATCCGGTACATGTCATCGAAGCCCCAGCGCGGGCTTTTCGCGCCGCGCTTGCAGCCCAGCAGCAGGTTCTGGTGCACCGTGAGGGTGGGGAAGATATCGCGGTTCTCGGGCACGTAGCCGATGCCGGCCTGCGCGATCTCGAACGCCGGGCGGCCGAGCAGCTCGCGCGCCTTCCAGCACACCGAGCCGCTGCCCTGCACCAGGCCCATGATGGCCTTGGCCGTGGTCGAGCGGCCCGAGCCGTTGCGCCCGAGCAGCGCCACGATCTCGCCCGGGCCGACATCGAAATGCACCCCGTGCAGCACGTGGCTCTTGCCGTAGTAGGCGTGAACGTCGGTCAGCGTGAGCATGCTCAGTGCCCCGCCGCCTGCGCCTGCGCCTCGGCCAGCACCGAGCCGAGGTAGGCCTCCTTCACGCGCGCGTCGGCACGCACCTTGTCGGGCGTGTCGAAGGCGATCACCTCGCCGTACACCAGCACCGCGATCTTGTCGGCCAGGCCGAACACCACGCCCATGTCGTGCTCCACCGTCAGCAGCGTCTTGCCCACCGTCACCTCGCGGATCAGCTCGACGAAGCGCGCCGTCTCGCTGCGGCTCATGCCGGCGGTGGGCTCGTCCAGCAGCACCACGCTGGCGCCGCCGGCGATGGTGATGCCGATCTCGAGCGCGCGCTGCTCGGCGTAGGTCAGGCTCATGGCCAGCACGTCGCGCCGGCGGTCGAGCTTGATCATGGCCATCACCGCTTCGGCGCGCGCATTGGCGTCCTGCGCGTCGGCGAGGAACTTCCAGAAGGCGTAGCGGTAGCCCAGGCTCCACAGCACGGCGCAGCGCAGGTTCTCGAACACCGACAGCCGCGTGAACAGGTTGCTGACCTGGAAGCTGCGCGCCAGGCCGCGGCGGTTGATCTGGTAAGGCGTGAGGCCGTCGATCTTGTGCCCGTGCAGCAGGATGTCGCCGCTGCTGCTGGCGAAGCGGCCGCTGATGAGATTGAACAACGTGCTCTTGCCGGCGCCGTTGGGGCCGATCACGGCCACGCGCTCGCCCGCCCGCACGCCCAGGTCGACGCCGCGGATGATCTCGGTGCGCCCGAAGCGCTTGTGCACGCCGCGCAGCTCGAGCGCGAACTCGCCGCGCGCCGCATCGTGGGGCGCCGTCATGCGGCCTCGCGTGCGCGCACTTCGCGCTCGATGGCGTCCTGCGCCTGGCCCCACTGGTGCACGAAATGGCGCCGCACCAGCTCGAACAGGGCCGCGCCCACCCCCAGCAGGAAGGCGGCCCCGAACCAGGTGTCGAAGGCATGGGCATGGAGCGACACGCCCATGAACCGCATGTGCGGGCCCATCGACTCGTTGAGCTGCAGGTGGTAGACCATCTCGATCATCGCGGTCAGGCCCACCAGCGCCGTGAGCGCCGTGCCGGCCAGCGCCAGGTACGAAGCCAGCAGCGGGCGCAGCCGGCCGTACGAGGCCAGGCGCAGGTTCATCATGACCAGGCTGGCGATGCCGCCGGGTGCGAACATGACCATGAAGGTGAAGATCAGGCCCAGGTAGAGCAGCCAGGCCTGGCTCAGCTCGGACAGCAGCACCAGCGCCAGCACCAGCAGCACCGCACCGATGATCGGGCCGAAGAAGAACAGCGCCCCTCCCAGGAAGGTGAACAGCAGGTAGCTGCCCGAGCGCGCGGCGCCCACCACCTCGGCCGTGACGATCTCGAAGTTGAGCGTGCCCAGCCCGCCCGCGATGCCCATGAAGAAGCCCGAGGCGATGAAGGCGAAGTAGCGCACGTACTGCGTGTTGTAGCCCACGAACTCGACCCGCTCGGGGTTGTCGCGCACGGCATTGAGCATGCGGCCCAGCGGCGTGCGGGTGAAGGCGTACATGGCCGCGGTGCAGACGAAGGTGTAGACCGCGATCAGGTAGTACAGCTGGATCTGCGGCCCGAAGGTGATGCCCAGGTGCGGCCCGCCCGAGGTGCGGTCGCCGCTGATGCCGCCCTCGCCGCCGAAGAAGCCCGGGAACATCAGCGCCATCGCGCCCACCAGTTCGCCCACGCCGAGCGTGATCATCGCGAACGGGGTGCCCGACTTCTTCGTGGTCACGTAGCCCAGCAGCACCGCCACCAGCATGCCGAACACGCCGCCCACCAGCGGCACCAGGCTGACCGGCAGCGGCAGGCTGCCGGCGGCGATGAGGTTGAGCGCATGCATGGCGAAGAAGGCGCCCATGCCGGAGTAGACCGCGTGGCCGAAGCTGAGCATGCCGCCCTGTCCGAGCAGCATGTTGTAGGCCAGGCAGGCGATGATGGCGATGCCCATCTGCGACAGCATGGTCAGCGCCAGGCCGCTGTGCCAGGCCAGCGGCGCCAGCAGCATCACCAGCGCATAGCCGCCCCACACGGCCCAGCGGCCGCGGTTGAAGCGCGGCGCGCGGATGGAAGGGGCAGGCGCAGGCGCAGGGGCAGGGGCCCCGACCCGGGCCGGTGCGGTGGCGGTGTCCATCGTCAGCCCTCCCGCGTGCCGAACAGGCCCTTGGGCCGGAACACCAGCACCAGCACCAGCAGCAGGTAGGGCAGCATGGCGGCGACCTGGCTCGTCTTCACCGTCCACACCGCCATGCCGAAGCTGTCGGGGCCGAGCTTGAGGCCGGCCCAGGCGAACAGGTCGGCCAGCGAGCGGTCGCTGCTGACGGCGAAGCTGTCGATGATGCCGAGCGCGATCGAGGCCACGAAGGCCCCCGCAAGCGAACCCATGCCGCCGATGACGATGACGGCGAACACCACCGCGCCCACGGCCTGCGCCATCGAGGGCTCGGTGACGCGCAGCACGCCGCCGATGACGCCGGCCAGGCCGGCCAGCGCGGTGCCGCCGCCGAACACCAGCATGAACACGCGCGGCACGTTGTGGCCCAGCGCCTGCACCGCATCGGGGTGGGTGAGCGAGGCCTGGATCACGAGCCCGATCCGGGTGCGCGTGAGCAGCAGCCACACCGACACCAGCATCAGCAGCGCCACGCCCATGCCGAAGGCGCGGAAGGCCGGGAACTGGGTGCACGAGGCGCCCGCCACGGTCTGGCACAGCGCCGGCGGCGCACCCCAGGCCAGCCCGAGCGAGGCCGGCAGGTCGACGACGGTGAACAAGGGCCCCTGCAGCCCCGCCGGCGGGGCGAAGTTCAGCGACTGCCGGCCCCAGACCAGCGCCACCAGCTCGAGCACGATGTAGCTCAGGCCGAAGGTGATCAGCAGCTCGGGCACGTGGCCGAACTTGTGCACCCGGCGCAAGGCGTAGCGCTCGAAGCCCGCGCCCAGCAGCCCCACCAGCGGCGGCGCCAGCACCAGCCCCCACCAGAAACCCAGCACCTGGGTGATGGTGTAGGCGATGTAGGCGCCCAGCATGTAGAAGCTGGCATGGGCGAAGTTCAGCACGCCCATCATGCTGAAGATCAGGGTCAGGCCCGAGGCCAGCATGAACAGCAAGAGCCCGGTCGACAGGCCGTTGAGCAGCGAAATCAGGAAGAACGCGGTATCCATGGATCGGCCGTCGGAAGCTCAAGGGACGGCGACGCCGGGGCCGCCGGCGTCGCTGCCGTGCGGGTCTCTCAGGGCCGGGTCATCTGGCACGAGGTGGGCGTGCTCGACACGTACTCGGGGATCTCCTTGACCATCTGGAAGTTGTAGCCGGTGTTCTCCACCGAGTACGGGTGCTTGGCATCGGCCTTGCGCCATTCCGAGATGTACAGCGGCATCTGCAGCTGGTGGTCGGCCTTGCGCATGGTGACCTCGCCGTCGAAGCCCTTGAAGGTCAGACCCTCCATCGCGGCGGCCACCTTGGCCGGCTCGGTGCTCTTGGCCTTGGCCATCGCATCCACCAGCAGCGCGATGCCGTTGTAGGTGGCGTGGGTGTACCAGTCGTCGTTGAAGCGCTTCTTGAACTCGTCTTCCCACTTCACCACGCCGGGCAGGTCGGTGTAGCTGTAGGCCACCATGCGCACCTTGCCGCCCACGCCGCTGGCCAGCGCGGTGGGCGTGCCGCTGACGCCGGCGTAGTAGGTGTAGAAGCTGGCGTTCAGGCCGGCGTCGTGCGCGGCCTTGATCAGCAGCGTGAGGTCCTGGCCCCAGTTGCCGGTGACCACCGAGTCGGCGCCCGAGGCCTTGATCTTGGCCACGTAGGGCGCGAAGTCCTTCACCTGGCCGATGGGGTGCAGGTCGTCGCCCACGATCTGGATGTCGGGCCGCTTGCGCTTGATGTCTTCCTTGAAGTAGCGCGACACCTGCTGCCCGTGCGAGTAGTTCTGGCCGATGATGTAGACCTTCTTGATCTCGGGCTGGTCCTTCATGAAGCTGGTCAGCGCCTCCATCTTCATCGAGGTGTCGGCGTCGAGCCGGAAGTGCCAGTACGAGCACTTGCTGTTGGTCAGGTCGGGGTCCACCGCGGCGTAGTTGAGGTAGATCACCTCCTTGCCCGGGTTGCGCTCGTTGTACTTGGTCACCGCGCCTTCGATCGCCGCGGCCGCGCCCGAGCCGTTGCCCTGCACGACGTAGTGGATGCCCTGGTCGATGGCCGCCTTCAGCACCGTCAGGCTGTCCTGCGGCGAGGCCTTGTTGTCGAAGGGCACGAACTCGAACTTCACGCCGGCGGCGTTCTTGGCGTTGAACTTCTCGGCCACGAACTGCCACGACTTGAGCTGGTTCTGCCCGACGTTGGCGAAGGGGCCCGACAGCGGGTCGATGAATGCGATCTTCACCGTCTGCCCGGCCTGGGCGAATGCCAGCCCCGAGACCAGCGCCAGCGAGGCGGTGACCGGGATGCCGAACAGCCGATACGTGAATTTCATGGGGTGTCTCCGAGGATGTTTGCGAACCGCGCGAAGGTAGCGGAAGTGAGTGCCTGTTTCGCTCAGGGACTACCCCGAACGCGCTGTCCCGGCGGCGACAGGGCCCGCCCAAGACCCTGACGCGGAAGCCGCGCGCCGCGCCGCAGGACAATGGCCGGATGAACCTCGCCACTCCCGATCTGCGGGCCGCCCCGGCCTGGCGCAGCGACGGCTGGGTGCGCGCGCTGGCCGGCGCGCTGCCCGGTCTGGCCACGGTGCAGGCACCGCAGCCGCTGCCGGCCCCGCACTGGGTGGCCCGCAACGCCGCCCTGGCGGCCGAACTCGGCTGGTCCGACTGGCTGGACAGCGACGCGGCCCTGGCCCTGCTGGCCGGCAACCGGGTGCTGCCCGAGGGCCCCTGGGCCACCGCGTACTCGGGGCACCAGTTCGGCGTCTGGGCCGGGCCGCTGGGCGACGGCCGCGCGCTGCTGCTGGGCGAGGCTGCCACGCCGCAGGGCGCGCTCGAGGTGCAGCTCAAGGGTGCGGGCCCGACGCCCTACTCGCGCCGGGGCGACGGCCGCGCCGTGCTGCGCTCGTCGATCCGCGAATACCTGTGCTCCGAGGCCATGCACGGCCTGGGCATCCCCACCACGCGCGCCTTGGCGCTGGTGGGCTCGCCATTGCCGGTGCGGCGCGAGACGGTCGAGACCGCCGCCGTGGTGGTGCGCATCGCGCCCAGCTTCCTGCGCTTCGGGCACTTCGAGCACTTCGCCCACACGGCGGAAGACACCGAGGCCCTGCGCCACCTGGCCGACGCCACGATCGCGCGCTACTTCCCCGCCGCCGGCGACAGCGCCCAGCCCTACGCCGCGCTGCTGCAGGCGGTGGCGCTGCGCACCGCGGCGCTGATGGCGCAGTGGCAGGCCGCGGGCTTCTGCCACGGCGTGATGAACACCGACAACATGTCGGTGCTGGGCCTGACGCTGGACTACGGGCCGTTCGGCTTCCTCGATGCCTTCGACCCCGGCCACATCTGCAACCACACCGACCAAGGCGGCCGCTACGCGTGGTCGCGCCAGCCGCAGGTGGCGTTCTGGAACCTGCACGCGCTGGCTCGCGCCCTGCTGCCGCTGATCGGCGACGGCGACGCCGCGCTGGCCGCCATCGAGCCGTACAAGGCGGCATTCGCCGACGCGATGCTCGCGGCCTGGCGCGCCAAGCTCGGACTGCGCGAACTCGACGGCCAGCACGAGGCCGACCGCGCGCTCGGCGACGACCTGCTGCGGCTGATGGCGCAGGACCGCTGCGACTTCACGATCACCTTCCGCCGCCTGGCGCAGTTCGGCACCGCCCCCGGGGCCGCGCGCGACACCGTGCGCGACCTCTTCATCGACCGCGGCGCCTTCGACGCCTGGGCCGCGCGCTACGCGGCGCGGCTCGCCCTGGAGCCCGGCACCGACGCCGAGCGCGCGCAGCGCATGAACCGCGTCAACCCGAAGCTGGTGCTGCGCAACCACCTGGCCGAAGCGGCGATCCGCCGGGCCGCCGCGGGCGATTTCGGCGAGATCGAGCGTCTGCGTCGGGCGCTCTCGCAGCCGTTCGACGAAGACGCCGGCACGGCCGCCGACGCCGCCTTTCCGCCCGACTGGGCGCAGCACCTGGAGGTCTCCTGCTCATCATGACCCAGCCGCACGACCACGACGACCCGCGCTACCCGGTCCGCAAGTCCGATGCCGAGTGGCGCGCCAGCCTCGACCCGATGCAATACGAGGTGGCGCGCCACGCCGCCACCGAGCGCGCCTTCAGCGGCAAGTACTGGGACCACTTCGCCGCCGGCCAGTACCGCTGCGTGGGCTGCGGCACGCCGCTGTTCGAATCCACCACCAAGTTCGACGCCGGCTGCGGCTGGCCCAGCTACTGGGAGCCGATCAACAGCGAGGTGGTCGAGCGCGTGCGCGACGCCAGCCACGGCATGGTGCGCATCGAGGTGCGCTGCAACCGCTGCGGCAGCCACCTCGGGCATGTCTTCGAAGACGGCCCCGAGCCCACCGGCGAGCGCTTCTGCATCAACTCGGCGGCGATCGACTTCAAGCCGGGGCCGGGGTGATGCAGCGCCTGGACGCGGCCGCCATCGAGGCCTGCCTGCGCGCGGCTTTGCGCCCCGCCGAGATCGCGGTCGTGGACGACAGCCACCTGCATGCCGGCCACGCCGGCGCGCGCGAGGGCAGCCACTACACGGTGCGGCTGCGCAGCGAGCGCTTTGCCGGGCTCGCCCGGGTGGCCCGGCACCGCCTTGTGTATGATGCCTTGGGCCCGCTGGCCGCCCAGGGCGTGCACGCGCTGGCCATCGTGGCCAAGACGCCGGACGAAACCTGAAAGCCCTGGCGCGCCACCCCGGCGCCCCCGTTCCCCGCCCAGCCGCCAGCCCTGGCGGCATCCACCCCTCGAAGGCTCCCTTGCCCATGAAGCTGAAGACTCCTGCCGCGCGCGCGGCCCTGGCCCCTGCCCTGCTCGCCCTGATGCTGCCGATGGCGGCCCTGGTGGCGGCGCCGGCGGCGCAGGCGCAGAACATCGCCATCGTCAACGGCAAGCCGGTGCCCAAGGCGCGCCTGGACACCCTGCTCGACCAGGCCAAGAAGGCCGGCCAGGCCATCACGCCCGAGCTCGAGGCGCGGGCCAAGGACGAGGTGGTGCTGCGCGAGATCTTCACGCAGGAGGCGCTGAAGCAGGGCATCCCGAACACCGCCGACTTCAAGGCGCAGATGGAGCTGGCGCGGCAGGCGATCCTGATCCGCGACCTGTTCGACGCCTACCGCGCCAAGCACCCGATCACCGACGCCCAGGCCCTGGCCGAGTACGACAAGTACAAGGCCGCATCGTCGGGCACCGAGTACCGCGCGCGCCACATCCTGGTCGACAGCGAGGACCAGGCCAAGAAGCTGATCGCCGAGATCAAGGGCGGCGCCAAGTTCGCCGACGTGGCCAAGAAATACTCGAAGGACACCGGCTCGGCCCCGAACGGCGGCGAGCTCGACTTCGCCAAGCCCGATGCCTACGTGCCCGAATTCGCCGAGGCGCTGACCAAGCTGAAGAAGGGCGAGATGACGCAGACGCCGGTGAAGACGCAGTTCGGCTGGCACATCATCGAGCTCGAGGACACGCGGCCGGTGAAGTTCCCCGAGTTCGCCGACGTCAAGGACAAGATCAAGGAGCGGCTGGAGCAGATCGAGATGCAGCAGTACCAGGAGGCGCTGCGCAAGGCCGCCAAGACCGACTACAACTTCGGCCGCCCCGCCGCCGCGGCGCCCGCCTCGGCCGCCACGAAGTAGCCGCCCCGGCGGCCGGCCCCGCCAGCAGGCTGGCGGGGCTGGCAGCGGCGCCGGCCTACGGCACGAGCACGGTGGAACCCGTGGTCTTGCGCGCCTCCAGGTCGCGGTGCGCCTGCGCGACATCGGCCATCGGGTAGCGCTGGTCGATGCGGATCTTCACCGCACCGCTGCCCACCACCGCGAACAGGTCATCGGCCATCGCCTGCGTGGCTTCGCGCGTGGCGATGTGCGTGAACAGCGTCTGGCGCGTCACGTACAGCGACCCCTTGGGGCCCAGCACGCCGGGCGCGAACGGCGCCACCGGCCCCGAGGCATTGCCGAAGCTGGCCATCAGGCCGAAGGGGCGCAGGCAGTCCAGGCTCTTCTCGAAGGTGTCCCGGCCCACCGAGTCGTAGACCACCTTCACGCCCTGGCCGCCAGTGATGTCCTTGACCCGGGCGACGAAGTCTTCGCGCGAGTAATCGATGGCATGGGTCGCACCATGTTCCAGGGCCAGCGCACACTTGGCTGCGTTGCCCGCGGTGCCGATCAGCTGCAGGCCCAGCGCCTTGGCCCATTGGCAGGCGATCAGGCCCACGCCGCCGGCGGCGGCGTGGAAAAGCACGAAGTCGCCCGGCTGCAGGCCTTCCACCGGCAGCGTCTTCTTCAGCAGGTACTGGGCCGTCAGCCCCTTCAGCATCATGCCGGCGGCGGTGTCGAAATCGATGCCGTCGGGCAGTTGCACCACGTTGCGGGCCGGCATCACGCGCACCGCGCTGTAGGCGCCGGGCGGGCTGCTGGCGTAGGCCGCGCGGTCGCCGGCGGCCAGGTGGGTGACGCCCGGCCCCACCGCCTCGACGATGCCCGCGCCTTCCATGCCCAGCGTCAGCGGCAACGGATTGGCGTACAGGCCGGTGCGCTGGTAGACGTCGATGTAGTTCAGGCCGCAGGCCTCGTGCCGGATCCGGATCTCGCCCGGGCCGGGATCGCCCACCGGCAGGTCGACGAGCTTCATCTGTTCGGGTCCGCCGAAGGCGGTGATCTGGATCGCGCTGGGCATGGCAGCTCCGTGGGTGTGGGGGTGGATCGGGCGACGAGGTTAAGCGATGCCGCGCCGGCTTGCCGCGGCCGGCGCCGGGCCCGGATCGTGGCAGCATCCGCCCGCCCCATGAAGCGCCTGCTGCAAGCCCCCAACCTCGCCCTGGCCACGCTGTGGGCCGACCAGCTCTGCGCGGCCGGCATCGCGGCCAGCGTGCAGCGCGCCTACGCCAGCGGCATCGCCGGCGAGATCCCGCCCGACCAGGCCCTGCCCGAGGTGTGGGTGCTGGACGACACCGAGCTGCCGAGCGCGCGCGCGCTGATGGACGAGCTGCGCCGGCGTCCGCACGTGCACTGGCTGTGCCATGCCTGCGGCGAGAGCGTCGACGGCCCGTTCGAGCAATGCTGGAACTGCGGCGCACTGCGCCCGAACCCGGCCTGAGGGGCCGCCGACCGCCGCATGAAGCTCACGCCCCGCCTGGCCGGCCTGATGACGCTGCCGCCCCTGCTGTGGGCCGGCAACGCCGTGGTGGGCCGCCTGATGGCCGGCCAGGTGCCGCCGCTGACGCTGAACCTGCTGCGCTGGAGCCTGGTCGCGCTGATCCTGCTGCCGCTGCGCTGGCGGGCGCTGCTGCCGCCCTCGCAACTGCTGCGGCGCTGGCCCTACCTGATGGCGATCGGCCTGTTCGGGGTGGGCGCCTACAACGCACTGCAGTACCTGGCACTGGTGACCTCGTCACCGCTGAACGTGACGCTGGTGGCGGCCAGCATGCCGGTGTGGATGCTGGCCGTGGGCGCGCTGGGCTTCGGCGAGCGGCCCACTCGGCGCCAGCTGCTGGGCGCGGTGCTCAGCCTGGCGGGCGTGGCGGTGGTGCTGGGGCGCGGCTCGTGGCAGACGCTGCGCCAGGTGCACCTGGTGCCGGGCGATCTGTACATCCTGCTCGCGGTGCTGGGCTGGTCGTGCTACAGCTGGCTGCTGGTGCGGCCGCCGGCCAGCATGCGCGGCGCGCAGCGCCCCACCGCCGCGCAGGGCTGGGACTGGGCCGGCTTCCTGCTGGTGCAGACCGTGTTCGGCCTGTTCGCCGCGGGCCTGTTCGGCGGCGCCGAGCAGGCCCTGGGTGCCGCGCCCATCCACTGGGGCTGGGGGGTGGCCGCCGCGCTGCTGTACGTGTCGCTGGGCTCGTCGATCGTGGCCTACCGTTGCTGGGGCCTGGGGGTGGCCGAAGGCGGGCCGGCGCTGGCCTCGTTCTTCGGCAACCTCACGCCGCTGTTCGCCGCGCTGCTGTCGACGCTGCTGCTGGGCGAGGCGCCGCATGCCTACCACCTGATCGCCTTCGCGCTGATCGTGGGCGGCATCGTGGTGTCGCGCAACGCGCGGCCGGCGTGACGCCGGCGGCGGCGACCTCAGGCCAGCCCGGTCGACCCGAAGCCGCCCTCGCCGCGCGCCGAATCGCCGAACGACTGCACCCGCTCGAAGCGCGCCTGCACCACCGGCACGATCACCATCTGCGCGATGCGCTCCATCGGCTGCACCGTGTAGGCCACGCTGCCGCGGTTCCAGCAGCTGACCATCAGCGGGCCCTGGTAGTCGCTGTCGATCAGCCCGACCAGGTTGCCCAGCACGATGCCGTGCTTGTGCCCCAGGCCCGAGCGCGGCAGCAGCATCGCGGCCAGCAGCGGGTTGCCGATGTGGACGGCCAGGCCGGTGGGGATCAGCGCTGCCTGCCCGGGCGCCAGCGTCAGCGGCGCGTCCAGGCAGGCGCGCAGGTCCAGGCCCGCGCTGCCGGGCGTGGCATAGGCCGGCAGCCCGTCGGCCATGCGCGCGTCGAGCACCTTGAGCTGGATCGTGGCGGTCATGGGGCAGCGGCCGGCAGGCGCGCGGCGATCTCGTGCACCAGCTGGCGCGCCAGCGTCAACTTGTCGGCCTGCGGCAGCGCGTGCTCGCCGTCGGCATCGACCAGCACCACCGCGTTGTCGTCGCGGCCGAAGGTGGCCGGGCCGAGGTTGGCCACGATCAGCGGCACGCCCTTGCGGCGCAGCTTCTCGCGTGCGTGGTGCAGCAGGTTCTCGCTCTCGGCGGCAAAGCCCACGCACCAGGGGCGCTGGCCGGCCGGCAGACGGGCCACGGTGGCCAGGATGTCGGGGTTCTCCACCAGCGCCAGCGGCGGCGGGTGGCCGCTGCCGCCCTTCTTGAGCTTGTGCGCGGCGACCTGCGCCGGGCGCCAGTCGGCCACCGCGGCGGTGGCGATGAAGACCTGGTGCCGCGGCGCCTCGGGCAGCACGGCGGCCAGCATCTGCTCGGCGCTGTGCACATCGATGCGGCGTACGCCGGCCGGCGTGGGCAGGTGCACGGGGCCGGCCACCAGCGTCACGCGGGCACCGGCCTCGGCCGCGGCGCGGGCCAGGGCGAAGCCCATCTTGCCGCTGGAGTGGTTGGTGATGCCGCGCACGGGGTCGATGGCCTCGAAGGTGGGGCCGGCGGTGATGAGCACCGTGCGCCCGGCCAGCGGCTTGGGTTGCAGGTGGGCGACGAGCGCCTCGCACAGCGCCGCGGCCTCGAGCATGCGGCCGTCGCCGACCTCGCCGCAGGCCTGCTCGCCGGCATCGGGGCCGAGCACGGCGGCGCCGTCGGCCACGATCTGGGCCACGTTGCGCTGCGTCGCCGGGTGGGCCCACATCTCGCGGTTCATCGCCGGCGCCACCAGCAGCGGGCAGCGCGCTGCCGGCCGTGCCAGGCAGAGCAGGCTGAGCAGGTCGCCGGCGCGGCCCTGCGCGAGCTGCGCGATGAAGTCGGCGCTGGCCGGCGCCACCAGCACGGCATCGGCCCCGCCGGCCTGCCGCGTGAGGTCGATGTGCGCCATGTTGCCGGGCGGGCGCGCGTCCCACGGGCTGGTGAAGACGGGCCGGCCGCTCAGCGCCTGCATCGTGACCGGGGTGATGAACTGCGCCGCGGCTTCGGTCATCACCACCTGCACCGTGGCGCCGGCACGCACCAGCTCGCGCGCCAGCTCGGCCGCCTTGTAGCAGGCGATGCCGCCCGTCAGGCCGAGGACGATGTGCCGCCCGCGCAGGGCCTGGGTGGACGCCATGGCGCGCGACTCTAGCAGGGCCGGCCGGCGCGGCCGACATCGCCCTAAGGGCAAACCCGGATAGCGATAATTCAGCCCCAGAGCGCCAGATGCGCCCGCCGCAGCAAGGAAGCCCACTCCCCATGGACGCCCTCATCCTGGCCCGCATGCAGTTCGCGGCCAACATGACCTTCCACATCCTGTTTCCCACCATCAGCATCGCGATGGGCTGGACCCTGCTGTTCTTCCGCCTGCGATGGCTGAAGACGCAGGACGGCGCCTGGCTCGGGGCCTACCGCTTCTGGACCAAGGTGTTCGCGCTGACCTTCGCGCTGGGCGTGGTCAGCGGCATCACGATGAGCTTCCAGTTCGGCACCAACTGGCCGGGCTTCATGGAGCACGTGGGCAACGTGGCCGGGCCGCTGCTGGGCTACGAGGTGCTGACCGCCTTCTTCCTCGAAGCCACCTTCCTGGGCGTGATGCTGTTCGGCCACGGCAAGGTGAGCGAGCGGGTGCACCTGCTGGCCACTTTCCTGGTGGCCTTCGGCACCACGATGAGCGCGTTCTGGATCCTGGCGCTGAACTCGTGGCTGCAGACGCCGGCCGGCTACGAGATCCGCGCCGACGGCAACTTCTACGTCACCTCGTGGCTGCACGTGGTGTTCAACCCGAGCTTCCCGTACCGCCTCACGCACATGCTGCTGGCCTCGGGCCTGACGGTGGCGTTCCTGCTGTCCGGGCTGAGCGCGTGGCAGCTGCTGAAGGGCAAGGCCAACGCCGCCACGCCCAAGGTGCTGCGCACCGGCCTGACGCTGGCCGCGGTGCTGATCCCGCTGCAGATCCTGGCCGGCGATGCGCACGGCCTGAACACGCTCGAGCACCAGCCGCAGAAGATCGCGGCCATGGAAGGCGTGTGGCACACCGAGCGCGGCGCGCCGCTGCTGCTGTTCGCCTGGCCCGACGCGGCGACCCAGACCAACCGCTACGCCGTCGAGGTGCCCAAGGGCGCGTCGCTGATCCTGCGCCACGACCCGGACGGGCTGATCCAGGGCCTGGACGCCTTCCCGAACGCGCACCCGCCGGTGCCGCCGCTGTTCTTCGGCTTCCGTGTCATGGTGGGCATCGGCGTGCTGATGCTGCTGACGAGCTGGAGCGGGCTGTGGCTGTACCGGCGCCGCGCCTGGGTCGCACAGCGCCTGCCCCGGCCGCTGCTGTGGGTGCTCACGGCGATGACGTTCTCGGGCTGGGGCGCCACCGTCGCCGGCTGGTACGTGACGGAGATCGGGCGCCAGCCCTTCATCGTCTACGGCCTGCTGCGGGTGGCCGACGTGGCCTCGGACGTGGCGCCGCCGCTGATCGCGCTGACGCTCACGCTCTACGTCACCGTGTATCTGGCGCTGATCGTGGCCTACATCGCGGTGCTGAAGTACATGGCCGAGAAGCCGCTCGAGCTGCCCGAGCCGCCGCGCCCCCGACCGGTGGCGGTGGCGGCATGAGCGTCGACTGGGCGACGGCGCTGCCGGTGATCTTCCTGGGCCTGATGGGCCTGGCGATGCTGATCTACGTCGTGCTCGACGGCTACGACCTGGGCGTGGGCCTGCTGCTGCACCGCGCCAGCGATGCGCAGAAGGACACCATGATCGCCAGCATCGGCCCGTTCTGGGACGCCAACGAGACCTGGCTGGTGCTCGGCGTGGGCATCCTGCTGATCGCCTTCCCGAAGGCGCACGGCATGGTGCTGACCGCGCTGTACCTGCCGGTGGCGCTGATGCTGATCGGCCTCATCCTGCGCGGCGTGGCCTTCGACTTCCGCGTCAAGGCGCAGGACAGCCACAAGCCGACCTGGAACCGCGTCTTCTTCGCCGGCTCGGGCCTGGCCGCGATCAGCCAGGGCTGGATGCTGGGCCGCTACATCACGGGCTTTGCGCAGGGCCTGCAGTACGAGGTGTTCGCGGGCGTGATCGCGCTGCTGCTGCCGGCCGCCTACGTGCTGCTGGGCGCGGGCTGGCTGGTGATGAAGACCGAGGGCGCGTTGCAGCAGGCGGCGGTGGCCTGGGCCAAGAAGGCCTGGCCGCCGGTGGTGCTGGGCATGGGCCTGATCTCGCTGGCCACCCCGTGGGTGAGCGTCACCGTGCGCGAGCGCTGGTTCAGCCTGCCGGCCTTCATCGCGCTGCTGCCGATTCCGCTCATGACGCTGGCGGCCCTGGTCGGCCTGCGCGTGGTGCTGAATTCGCGCGCCGTGCTGGGCAAGCTGTGCTGGATGCCGCTGCTGCTGATGGTGGCGGTGTTCCTGCTGGGCGCCATCGGCCTGGCGTACAGCCTGTTCCCGTACGTGGTGATCGACCGCCTGACGGTGTGGCAGGCGGCCAGCGCCACCGAGTCGCTGGCCGTGATCGCCATCGGCTGCGCCGTCACCGTGCCGGCGATCCTGGGCTACACCGTGTTCTCGTACCGCGTCTTCCGCGGCAAGGCCAGCGAGCTGAAGTACGCCTGATCACGGCGCCTGAGCGGCCGGCCGCTCAGGCCGCGGCGCCGTGGCACTTCTTGAACTTCTTGCCGCTGCCGCACGGGCAGGGGTCGTTGCGGCCGGGCTGCGCCTGCACCCGCCGCGTGGGCGGCCGGGGCGCGAAGTCGACCCAGAACAGCCGCAGGTCCTGTACCGCCGCGCAGGCTTCGGCCAGCAGTTCGTCGCGCGTGGGCGGCTGCTTCGGCCAGTACTGCGCCAGGTGCTGCGCCCATTCGGCGCTGCCCGGCGGCAGGAGCAGCGCGGCCACGTGGTCAAGCGCCTGGCCGAAGACGCCGGCGGCCTGCTCCTCGTCGGGTTCGGTCCAGAGCGCGGGCAGGGCCTCGATGCCGTCCAGGAAGCCCATCGCCCACTCGGCGCCGGTCTGGTGGGCTGCGGCGTCCTCGGCGTCGACGCCGTCCTCGTCGACCAGGGCCTGCCGGTCGGCATCGGTCCATTCGCCGATGAGCGGGTCCAGCCGCAGCGCGTCGGGCGCGTCGAGCAGGGCTTCGGGGTCGAGCTGGTCGGCCAGCACCTTCAGCCGCGTCTGCAGCGCATGCAGCGCCTGCGCCCGGTCGTCGGGGTCGGCGAAGGCGCGGTCGAAGGCGTCGCCGGCCAGGGCCGGCAGCCACTCGTCGGGCGGCGCCGGGCGCGGGCCGGCGGCGACGGCAGCCAGGAAACCGTCGATCCACTCGAACGAGAGCCGGCCATCGAAGCCGCCCAGGCGCTCGCACACGCGGTCGTAGGCCTGCAGCTCGGCGGGGCTGTTGCGACGGGGCATCGATGATTTCATGGCCGCGATTGTCAGGGGCCCGCCCCGGGCCCGGCCAGGCGCGGCAGGCCGGGCCGCAGGCCGGCTTCGAGCCGGGTGCGCCAGGGCTCCTCGCTCGGCAGCGGCAGCTGCATCAAGTTGGGAAAGACCGCCGGATCGCCCATCAGGCGCGCGTACTCGGCGGCATCGGCCGGGCGTGCGCGGCGCAGGGTGATCGACGTGTCGATCATGGCGGCTGGGGGCCGGGCGTGCTGGGGGCCGCCCGGCCCTGGGGCACTCAGAAGTCGGACTGGAACGACACGCTGCTGAAGCGCGGGGCCCCCAGGTAGATGCTGGGCGCGAAGGCCCCGGGGTAGCCGGCGGCGGCGATCGAGATGCTCGAGCCGCTGCCGCTGTTGGCCAGCAGGTACTGCTTGTTGGTGAGGTTGCTCACGTTCAGGCGCAGCGTCGGGTTCTTCAGGAAGGCCACGTTCGGCAGCTGGTAGGCCGCGTTCAGGTCGACCGTGGTGTAGCCCGCGATGCGCTGGTCGTTCACCAGCGTCAGGGCGCGCGGGCCGGTGTACTTGCCGGCCAGGTTGACCATCACCGGCCCGGTGGCGTACTGCAGCGACAGCGACGCCATGCCGGTGGGCGTGTCGGGGAACTGCTTGCCGCTGGTGGGGTAGAACGTGGTCGCGCCCGAGGGCAGGTCGGTGTCGATCGTGCTCTTGGTGTAGGTGGCCGACGCATAGGCGCTGAAGCCCAGCACCGGCACCGTGCCCACCTCCAGCTCCAGGCCCTTCATCGTGGAGCTGCCCACGTTGTAGTCGTGCGAGGTCGCCGTGAGGGGGTCGTAGCTGCGGGCGATGCGGTCCTTGAACTTCACCAGGAAGGCGGTGGCCGAGGCCTTGAACAGCTCGTTGCGGTAGCGCGCGCCGACGTCGAGGTTGACCGAGGTTTCCTGCTTCACCGTCAGCGGGCTGAGGCTGGTGTAGCTGCCCACGCCGTTGGTGTAGGTGATGCCGTTGGCCAGGCCGAAGTACTCGAAGTTGCCCGGCGCCTTGGCGTTCTTGGCCACGCTCACGAAGCCCTGGGTCTCGGGCGTGAACTGGTAGCTGGCACGCAGGCTGGGCAGCACCTCGGAGTAGGTGCGGCTGAGCTGGTAGAACGCGCCGGCACCCGAGCTCGGGTAGTTGGTGAAGTCGCGCTTGATCGAGCGCCAGCTCACGCCGGGCACCACCGTCAGCTTGCTGTCGAGCAGGTCGATCGAGTCCTGCACGAACGCGCTCTGCGCGGTCGAGATGGTGAGCACGTTGCGGAACTGGTAGAAGCTGCCGTCGTTGTACTTCACCAGCACCGCGGGGTTGTTCTCCCAGATGTCGCCGACGGTGCCGTCGCGGTTGATGATGCTGGCCGGCGAGGTCTGCCGGTGGCGGGCGCGCTCGAACCACAGGCCGGCCAGGATGCGCTGGTTGTCCAGCGTCCAGCTCAGCGTGGCGTTCACGCCCGGGCGGTTGGTCTGGGTCAGGCCGCCGTTGAAGGTGGCCACCGTGTCGAGCCGGTCGCCGTCGCCGTTGATGTCGGCCACGCCGGTGTGCAGCAGGCTGCCCGAGGGCGCGCTCTCGCGCACCGTGAAGCCTTCGTTGCCGCCGGTGCCGTAGCCGTACCAGAAGTACGGGGCGATATCCAGCCGCACGGCGGGCGTGAACTGGATGCTGGCCTTGGACGTGATCAGGTAGTTCTCGAACGGGTTGAGCGAATAGCCGTAGTAGTAGGTGGCCCCTGCGCCCAGGTTGTCGACGTCGGCCACGCCGGGCGTGGGCGTCTTCAGCGTCGGCAGGTTGGCCGAGAAGTCGGCGTAGTAGCCCTCGGCCGCCAGCTGCGCCAGCGTGAGCGAGCGGATGTTGTTGTTGACCGCCTTGTTCCACAGCAGGCTGGCGCTGAAGGTGGTGTTGCCCAGCTTGTATTCGACGCCGGCGTCGATGTGGTCGCGGTCGGCCTTGCCCGGGCCCTTCCACTTGTGCGCCTGCGTCTTGCTGGCCGACAGGAAGCCCTTGAAGGCCCCGATCAGGCCGGTGTCGCCGCGCACGAACACGCGCGAGTAGTTCAGCTGCCCGGCACCGAGCGCGAACCGGCCGCCGGCCTTGTCCTTCGGGCTGCAGGTGGTCATGCCGATGTTGCCGCCCGAGGCACCCACGTGCGGCGCCTCGGTGTCGGTGGAGCCCTGGGTCACGAACAGCTCGCACAGGTTCTCGCTGTCGGTGTACTCCTGCGGGTAGACCGCGAAGTTGCCCGAGTCGTTGACCGGCGCGCCGTTGATCGTGAAGCCGATCTGGTCGCTGTTGAAGCCGCGCACGCGCAGGTTGCCGCCGAACAGGCCGGTGGCGTCGTAGCTGCCGGCGTTGACGCCCGGCAGCATGCTCAGCAGCTGGTACGGGTTGGACGAGCCGCGGCTCTTGTCGATCTGCGCCTTGGTCACCGTGCTCTTGGCCTTGGCGGTGTCCTCGTCGATGAGGAGCCCGTTGCCCAGCTTGTCGCCTTCGCCGGTGACGGTGACCTTGCCGATGTCGGTGGCCTGCTGCGCCCAGGCGCTGCCCCCCGGGGTGCCCAGGGTCAGCAGCGCCAGGCCGATGGCGGAGAGGGGAAATTTGCTCATGACTCGATCCTCTTGGTTTGAAGGGGGTGAAGGGGGATGGCGGCTCACTCGCCGGGCCGCAGGTATTCCATGGCGACCACGAACCGGTGCTTGGGCTGGTTGCCGAAGGCGTCGGCCGGGAACGCCGGGTAGCGGCCGTTGCGCACGGTGCGCAGCGCTTCCTGGTCGAGCAGCAGCACGCCCGCGCTGGCTTCGACGCCCGACGCCAGCAGCTGCCCGGTGCGATCGATCTCCAGCCACACCTTGACCGTGCCCTGCGGGCGCAGCTGGCGGGCCTCGCGGCTGCTGGGGTAGCGCTTGATGCTGTTGACGTAGGCGAGCAGCCGCTCGGCGTAGACCTGCTCGGGCGGCAGCGCCGCGGCCGCGGCCGCGCGCACGGGCGCGGGCGTCGGCGGGGTGATGGTCGGCGGCGGCGGCGCGGGCGCGGCCACCGGCGGCGGGGGT
>JAGWLO010000029.1 GCA_028872015.1 Burkholderiales bacterium
ATCCCCGGCCTGGCGCTGTTCTACGGCGGCCTGGTGCGCAGCAAGAACATGCTGTCGGTGCTGATGCAGGTGTTCGTCACCTTCTCGATGATCACCGTGCTGTGGGTCATCTACGGCTACAGCCTGGCGTTCACCGAAGGCAACGAGTTCGTCGGCGGATTCGGCCGGCTGTTCCTGCACGGCGTGTTCGACCCCATGTCGGGCGCGTTCTCCACCGCGGCCACCTTCAGCAAGGGCGTGGTGCTGCCCGAGATCGTGTACGTGGTCTTCCAGGCCACGTTCGCGGCCATCACCTGCTGCCTGATCGTGGGCTCGTTCGCCGAGCGCATCAAGTTCTCGGCCGTGCTGATGTTCACCGCGCTGTGGTTCACCTTCAGCTACGCGCCGATCGCGCACATGGTGTGGTTCTGGATGGGCCCCGATGCCTACACCAGCGCCGGGGTGGTGGACGCGATGAACGCCAAGGCCGGACTGGCCTGGCAGTGGGGTGCGCTGGACTTCGCCGGCGGCACCGTGGTGCACATCAACGCCGCCGTCGCCGGCCTGGTGGGCGCGTTCATGATCGGCAAGCGCGTCGGCTACGGCAAGGAGCCGATGGCGCCGCACAACCTGACCCTCACCATGGTCGGCGCCTCGCTGCTGTGGGTGGGCTGGTTCGGCTTCAACGCCGGCTCGGCGCTGGAAGCCGGCAACAGCGCCGCGCTGGCCTTCCTCAACACCTTCTCGGCCACCGCGATGGCGGTGCTGGCCTGGTGCCTGGGCGAAGCGCTGATGAAGGGCAAGGCTTCGATGCTGGGCGCCGCGTCGGGCGCCGTCGCGGGCCTGGTGGCCATCACGCCGGCGGCCGGCAACGTGGGCATCGTCGGCGCGCTGGTGGTGGGCGCGATCGCGGGCTTCATCTGCCTGTGGGGCGTGACCGGCCTGAAGAAGATGATCGGCGCCGACGACACGCTCGATGTCTGGGGCGTGCACGGCGTGGGCGGCATCACCGGCGCGTTGCTCACCGGCATCTTCAACGCGCAGTCGCTGGGCGGCCCGGGCTTCGTCACCGACTGGGTCACCGGCACGGTGGGCTCGAACCCGATCTGGACCCAGTTCATCATCCAGGCCAAGGGCGTGGGTCTGACGCTGGTCTGGTCGGGCGTGGTCTCGGTCATCTGCTACAAGATCGTGGACATGACGATCGGCCTGCGCGTGACCGAAGACGAAGAGCGCGAGGGCCTGGACATCAGCTCGCACGGCGAGACGGCCTACAACCAGTAGGAGTCGGCGGGGCGGCGCGCGCGCCGCCCCCGCATCCGCCGCGAAGGGCGCCCTCGGGCGCCCTTGTTCCATGGGGGCTGCCGGCGGGCCGGCGGGGACATCGCCGGCTGCCTAGAATCCGCGCATGGTTCCCCACCTCACCACCGCGCTCACCGGCCCGATCAACGAACTCGAGCAGCGCATCCTCGAGTCGATGCCGGCCACCGAGCGCTGGTTCCGGCTCGAGTGGATGGAGCACACGCCGCCGTTCTACACCTCGGCCGACCTGCGCAACGCCGGCTTCAAGCTGGCGCCGGTGGACACGCATCTCTTCCCCAGCACGTTCAACAACCTCACCCCCGAGATGCTGCCGCTGGCGGTGCAGGCGGCGATGGCGGCGATCGAGAAGATCTGCCCCGAGGCGAAGAACCTGCTGCTGATCCCCGACGCCCGCACCCGCAACAGCTTCTACCTGCAGAGCGTGCAGCGCCTGGTGGAGGTGTTCACGCAGGCCGGGCTGAACGTGCGCCTGGGCTCGCTCGACGAGAGCCTGACCACGCCGCTGCCGCTGCCGCTGCCCGACGGCGGCGAACTGCTGCTCGAGCCGCTGGTGCGCAGCCGCGGCCGCCTGGGCCTGAAGGATTTCGACCCCTGCACCGTCCTGCTGAACAACGACCTCGCGGCCGGCGTGCCGCGGGTGCTGGAGCACCTGCACGAGCAATACCTGCTGCCGCCGCTGCACGCAGGCTGGCCGGTGCGGCGCAAGAACCGGCACTTCCAGAGCTACGAAGAGGTGGCCAAGAAGTTCGCCAAGCTGCTGGGCATGGACCCCTGGCTCATCAACCCCATCCACGGCCATTGCGGGCAGGTCGACTTCGCCGACGCGGCGGGTCTCGAATGCGTCAAGGCGCAGGCCGACGCCGTGCTGGCCAAGGTGCGGCGCAAGTACAAGGAATACGGCATCAACGAGAAGCCCTTCGTCGTGGTCAAGGCCGACAACGCCACCGGCATGGGCGTGATGGCGCTGCGCGACGTGAAGGAGCTCGACGACCCCGAGCGCGTGGCGCGCGGCGCGCGCGGGCTGCTGCGCGGCGGCGCCACGCCCAGCGAGGTGCTGATCCAGGAGGGCGTGCCCTCGTGCGAGCGCATCAACGACGCCGTGGCCGAGCCGGTGGTGGTGATGATCGACCGCTACGTGGTCGGCGGCTTCTACCGCGTGCACGCCGACCGCGGCACCGATCTCGACCTGAGCCTGCCGGGCTCGACCTACGTGCCGCTGGCCTTTGCCGGCGGCAGCCAGCTGCCGCGGCCCGGCGCGCGGCCCGGCGCCAGCGCGCCGAACCGCTTCTACATGTACGGCGTGATCGGGCGCCTGGCGATGCTGGCCGCCGCCTACGAGCTCGAGGCCACCGACCCCGAGGCCGAGACCTACGACTGAAGCCGGCCGCCGCTCAGGCGGCCAGCAGGTTCGAGAACAGCGGGTCGCGGCGGCTGCGCGGGCGCAGCGGTGCGAGCCGGCGCGCGATCTCGGCAATGTGCTCGGGCGTGGTGCCGCAGCAGCCGCCGGCGATGTTCAGGAAGCCTGCGCGCGCGAACTCCTCCAGCAGGGCGCCCGTCACCTCGGGGGTCTCGTCGAAGCCGGTCTCGCTCATCGGGTTGGGCAGCCCGGCGTTCGGGTAGCAGCTGATCCAGGTGTCGCCGGCCACCTTGGACAGCTCCTCGATGTAGGGCCGCATCACGGCCGCGCCGAGCGCGCAATTCAGGCCCACCGCGATCGGCCGCGCATGGCGCACCGAATGCCAGAACGCGGCCACCGTCTGGCCCGAGAGGATGCGGCCCGACGCGTCGGTGACGGTGCCCGAGACGATCACCGGCAGCCGCTCGCCGCGCTCTTCCATCAGCGCGTCGAGGGCGAAGATCGCCGCCTTCGCGTTCAGGGTGTCGAACACGGTCTCGACCAGGAACAGGTCGCAGCCGCCGTCCAGCAGGCCTTCGGCCTGCTCGCGGTAGGCGTCGCGCAACTGGTCGAAGCTGGTGTTGCGCGCGCCGGGGTCGTTCACGTCGGGGCTGATGCTGGCCGTGCGCGGCGTGGGGCCCAGGGCACCGGCCACCAGCCGTGGCCGCTCGGGCGTGCTGTGGGCGTCGGCGGCCTGGCGCGCGATGCGCGCTGCGGCCACGTTCATCTCGCGCGCGATCGAGGCCAGGCCGTAGTCGTCCTGGGCGATCGAGGTGGCGCCGAAGGTGTTCGTCTCGATCAGGTCGGCGCCGGCGGCCAGGTAGCGGCCGTGGATCTCGGCGATCACGTCGGGCCGCGTCAGCACCAGCAGGTCGTTGTTCCCCTTCAGGTCGCGCGGGTGGTCGGCGAAGCGCGCGCCGCGAAAGTCGGCCTCGGCCAGCTGGTAGCGCTGGATCATCGTCCCCATCGCGCCGTCGATGATGGCGATGCGCTGCTGCAGCAGGGCCGCCAGCGCGGCGCCGCGGGTGTAGGGCAGGGGGCGGGGGCCGGAATGCATGCCCGTATTGTAGGAAGCCGGTCTCCGCGCCGCGCGAGTGCGCGCCATCGCCCGCCTCAGGCACGCCCGCGGCGCCGGCGCCGGCGCCGCGGCAGCAGCTGCCACAGCGGCTCGGAGCCCGGCTCGCTGCGCAGCGCGGCATCGGCGGCCAGCGCGGCCAGTGCCAGCGGCACCAGCACGCCGGCGACCAGGCTCAGCGTCAAGCCCGAAGCCTGCTGCCACTGGGTCGATTCCTTCTGCGTGGGCAGGTCGGCCGCGCTCACGACGAGCTGCTGGCCGGCGTACAGGCCCACGCCCAGCAGGAGGCCCAGCACCACGCGCCGCGCCGCGCGCCCTGGGCCCCGGGGGTACCAGCCCGGCCCGAAGCGCAGGCGCAGGGCGCAGGCGCCGCCCAGGCCCGCCAGCACCGGAGCGGCGAACAGCAGCTCGTACTCCCACGCGATGCCGGGGCGCAGCCCGGCGGCCACGATCCAGCCCACCTGCACCGCGGCAGCCACTGCGCCCAGCCAGAGCCCGGCCGCGTACCCGGTCCAGCGCGCCCGGCGCCCCCAGCCGCCCGTGGCAGCCAGCGGCGCGGCCACCGCGGGCAGGCAGGCCGCCATCGCACCCAGCCACAGCGCGGGCACGGCCCAGCTGCGGTAGCCCAGCTTGAACAGCAGCGGCTCGGCTGCGGGCAGCAGCACGCCGGCCGCGCACAGGGCGGTGCCCAGCACGCCAGCGGCCAGGGCCAGCGCCGGCAGGCGCCGGCGCGGCAGCGGTTGGCGCTGCGCGATGCGCATCCAGGCCAGCGCCACGTAGGCCGCCAGCGCCAGCAGCCCCAGGCTCAGCGCCGCCAGGATCCACGAGGACTCGGCCGCGGGCGCGGCGACGTCGGGCATCGGCTAGCGGATGATGGGCACTGCCGCATCCTGCAGCAGGTCGAGCGGCGCCGGCAGCGTGGGCGCGAACAGGGACTCGCGAAAGCCGCGGTGGCCGTCATCGTCGGCGCCGTCGTCGTCGGCCCACAGCGCGATCGCCGTGGCCGTCATCGGGCGCGCGAACAGGAAGCCCTGCAACTCATCGCAGCCCATCTCGACCAGCAGGTCGCGCTGGGCTTCGGTTTCCACGCCTTCGGCAACGACCCGCATACCCAGATCATGCGCCATCTTGACGATGGTCTGAACGATGGTGCGGGCCTTGGCGCTGGCCAGGTCGGCGACGAAGGCGCGGTCGATCTTGAGCTCGGCAGCCGGCAGCCGGCGTACCGTGGCGAGGCTCGACTGGCCGGTGCCGAAATCGTCGATGGAGACATGCAGCCCGGTGCGGCGCAGGCGCTCGAAGGCGCGCCGCGTGACTTCGGTGTCCTCCACCGCCACCGTCTCGGTGATCTCGCAGGTCAGGCGCGAGGGCGGGATGCCGTGGCGCGCGAGCGTGGCCTCGATGAAGGGCACCAGGTCGTCCTGGCGCAGCTGGTGGCTGGAGATGTTCACCGCCACCCGCATGCGCAGGCCACGGCTGCGCCACAGCGCGGCCTGGTGGCAGGCCTGCTCGATCACCCAGCGGCCGATGCCCGCGATCAGGCCATGCTGCTCGGCCAGCGGCACGAAGATCAGCGGGCTGATCATGCCGCGCCGCGGATGTTGCCAGCGCAGCAGCGCCTCGGCCGCGGTGACCTGCAGGCTGCGGGCGTCGATCTTGGGCTGGTAGTACAGCTGCAGTTCGCCGCGCTCCAGCGCGTGGCGCAGGTCCTGCAGCAGCTCGGTCTGCTCGCGCCGGTCCACCGCCAGCGCCGGGTCGTAGCAGGCATGCGCTCCGCCGCCGCCGCGCTTGACCGAGCGCATCGCCAGCGCCGCGTGCGCCAGCAGGCGTGGGCGCGAGCCGTCGTCGGGATAGACGGCGATGCCCACCGAGGCCGTCAGCTCGCGCTCGCGCTCGTCCATGCGGTAGGGTCGGGCCAGCGCGGCCAGCACCTCGGCCGCGGCGATCCAGGCGCGCTCGCGGTCGGCGGCGATCAGCAGCGCGAACTCGTCGCCGGCCACGCGCGCCACCACCGGCGGCGGGCTGGCCAGCGCGGCCAGCCGGCGGCCGGTCTCCGCCAGCACGGCATCGCCGGCTCGGTGGCCGTGGTCGTCGTTGATCGAGCGGAAGTTGTCCAGGCCGACGTAGAGCAGCGTCAGCGATTGCCGGCCGTCGTCGCAGGCCCGCGTGGCCGCATCCAGCTCGAGCTCCAGCGCCTGCCGCGTGAGCAGGCCGGTGAGAGGGTCGTGGGTGCGCAGCACCGCCAGCTGCGACTGCGCCGCCGCGAGCCGCGCTTTCAGGCGCTGCGAGACGCGGCGGTACAGCAGCAGGCCCAGCACCGCCACCGCGAAGCCGGCCATGGGCAGCCAGAACAGCGGGTCGATGCGGACGAGCAGGGCCGAGGCGGCGGCAAGATCCATCCGGACCTTATCGGCCGTCTCCTGCCGCCCTTGAGCCACTGGCGGGCCCGGCCTGGGCCCGCGCGTGCCGCCGCCTAATGCAGGGTCAGCGGGCTCTGCGGCATCAGCGCCATCACCGTGAACCCGGCGATGTAGTCGTCCAGCGTCTCGGGGTTCACGCCGCCGGGGCTGTCCTGCACGAGGGCCTGCACGCCCTGCTGGAAGCGGTCGGCCAGCGCGCCCTGCAGGAAGATTTCCTTGCGCGCGAACTTGTCGACGATCTCGAAGCCGCCGCGTGCGGCGACGCCCGGGTGGGGGTGCGCGGCCGGCGTGCCGTCGGTGGCCGTCGCGCCGTCGAATTGCACCACCACGAAGCTGTCCGAGTTGTAGAGCATCTGCATGAGCGAACTCCTTGCCGCTGCAGATGGGCCTGCCGAGGCTCGATTTCAAGGTGGGCCGGGCGCCTGCAGGTTGAGCTCGGTGGCTTCGGGGGCCGGTGGCGCCTGCCAGCGCACGCGCACCGGCAGGTGGCCGCGGCCCGGGTCGAGCCAGACCTCGGCCAGCGTGTCGTAGGGGCGTTCGGGCTCGCGCCGCAGGCGCAGCGCGCGCACGGCGCCCGCCGGCAGATCGAGGTCTTCGGTGCCGAGGACGCGAAAGATCCAGGCCCGGCCGTCGCCGCGCGCGCCGGCCACGTAGAGCGTCACCGTCTGCCCCGGCGCCGTCAGCGCCGGATCGGCGGCCAGCACGCCGGCCAGCTGCAGCAGCCAGCTGACACGGTCTTGCGCGCCCGCCGGCAGGGGCAGCTCGCCCTGTGGCCCGCTGAAGCGGATGCGGCCGCTGGCGCGCTCGAAGTTGGCCGCCCGCTGCTCGCGCCCGCGCCGGCTCTCGACGTAGCGCTCGGGCGCCACGCCCTGCGGGCCGATCACGCCGGCGCTGGCCCAGGCCAGTGCCGGCCGCCCGGCCAGCTGCGACTGCAGCACCAGCGCGTAGCGCTCGGACCCGGGCTGCCAGTCCAGCCTAGCGCTGCCCACGGCCGCGCCGCGCTGCAGCACGTAGTGCAGCGTCGCCGCCGCCGGCAGGCGCGCCGGGTACAGCGGCAAGGTCAGGCCGCCCGGGTCGGCGGCCTCCGGCGACTCGGGGGGCGGGGCCGCGAGTGCAGGGGCAGCGGCGGGGGCAGGTGCAGTCGAAGGCGCCGCGGTGCGCCGCGCGGCCTTCACCCGCGCCGGCGCCGCCGGTGGCGTCACGGCCGCGGGCGGCGGCGCGGCGCGCACCACCGCCCGCACGTGCAACAAGCGGCCGACGCGATCCACCCCGCGGCCCGGGCCCGGCGCCGGCTCGCCCGGCCACGCCCCCAGCAGCAGGCCGTGGGCCGCGATCACGGTCGCCAGCACGGCGACGGCGGCGCGCTGGCGGCGGTCGGGCATCGGCATCGGCATCGGGAGGTGGGCGCGGGCAGGCGCGGGCGGCGACGGCAGGGCGGCGCCCCACGCCTGGCTCCACAATAACGTCGCCCCGACCCACCCCGCATCCCCATGAAGCTGGCCACCTTGAAAGACGGTTCGCGCGACGGCCAGCTGGCCGTGGTCTCGCGCGACCTGGCCCTGGCCCATTTCGCCACCGGCATCGCGTCCACGCTGCAGCGCGCGCTGGACGACTGGAACTTCATCGCGCCGCAACTCGAAGACCTGTCCGCCACGCTCAATGGCGGCAAGGCGCGCCATGCCTTCGCCTTCGACCCGCGCGCCTGCATGGCGCCGCTGCCGCGGGCCTACCAATGGGCCGACGGCTCGGCCTACCTCAACCACGTGGAGCTGGTGCGCCGCGCGCGCAACGCCCAGATGCCGGCCAGCTTCTACGACGACCCGCTGATGTACCAGGGCGGCAGCGACGACTTCCTCGGCCCCTGCGACGACGCGACCTTCGGCAGCACCGACTGGGGCATCGACTTCGAGTCCGAGATCGCCGTGGTCACCGGCGACGTGGCCATCGGCACTTCGCCCGACAGCGCGCTGGAAAGCGTGCGCCTGCTGCTGCTGGTGAACGACTGGAGCCTGCGCAACCTGATCCCGGCCGAGCTGGCCAAGGGCTTCGGCTTCCTGCAGGGCAAGCCCGCCACCGCCTTCGGCCCGGTGGCGGTGACGCCCGACGAGGTGGGCCCGGCCTGGGCCGGCGGCCGCCTGCACCTGAGCGTGGAAAGCCGCTGGAACGGCGAGCGCGCCGGCCTCGCCGAGGCCGGCCCCGAGATGCACTTCCACTTCGGCCAGCTCATCGCCCATGTGGCCAGGACGCGCCGGCTGCGCGCCGGCAGCATCGTGGGCAGCGGCACCGTGAGCAACCAGGACCGGCGCCACGGCGTGAGCTGCATTGCCGAGCGGCGCGCGATCGAGATGATCGAGGGCGGCGCCGCGCGCACGCCTTTCATGCAGTTCGGCGACACCATCCGCATCGAGGTGCTGGGGCGCGACGGCGCCAGCGTCTTCGGCGCCATCGACCAGCGCGTGGTGCCGCTGGCGGGCTGAGCCCGCCGGGCCGCGCCGACCCGAGCCCCCGGAGCCGACGTGGCCCCTGCGCTCCACAACGCCGGGCAGGGGCTGCAGTGGCTGCGGCGCCAGCTGGCCCGCGGGGTCTCGATGCTGCTGCTGCTGGGCCTGGCCGCGGCGGCCGCGGCCACCGTCTGCCCGCCCCAGGTGCCCCCGGCGGCGGCCGTGCCGCGCGACCGCGGGCTGCTGTGGCGCATCACCCGCGATGGCCACAGCAGCTGGCTGTTCGGCACGCTGCACGTGGGCAAGCCGGCCTGGCGCGGCTTCGGCCCGCACCTGGTGGCGGCGCTGCAGGCCAGCGACGTGCTGGCGCTGGAGATCGACCCCGACGACCCGGCGCTGGCCGCGGCCCTGGCCGACACCGGCCCGCCGCCGGTGCTGCCGCCGGCGCTGAAGGCGCGGCTGGCCCGGGCCTACGTGCAGGCCTGCGTCGCCCCCGAGGCCATGGCGGGCCTGCATCCGGTGCTGCAGGCGACCACGCTGACGGTGCTGGACGCGCGCTGGCTGGGCATGGACGCCAACGACGCGCAGGAGCAGCTGCTGCTCAAGCGCATGCGGGCGCTGGGCCATCCGGTGGTGGCGCTGGAGACGCCGGCGCAGCAGCGCGCCGCCCTGGTGCCCACCGACCCGGCCGAGGCGCGTGCCGTGCTCGACCAGACCCTGGCGCAGCTGGAGGACGGCAGCGGCCGGCGCGTGCTGGCGCACATGGCCCGCGCCTGGGCGGCGGGCGACCTGCAGACGCTGGAGCATTACGACCGCTGGTGCGAATGCAGCAACGGCCAGGGCGAGCGCGACTTCATGCGCCACCTCAACGACGACCGCAACCCGGCGCTGGCCGACGGCATCGCGGCGCTGCACGCGCGCGGCCTGCGCGTGTTCGCCGCCGTCGGCGCTCTGCACATGACGGGGCCGCAATCGCTGCCGCGCCTGCTGCGCGAGCGCGGCTTCCGCGTCGAGCGCGTGCGCTTCGGGCCCTGACATCGCGGCGCCCGTGCGGGGCGCGGGCGCGCACAATCGGCGGCCTGGGGCGATGCACGGTGCAGGGCCGCCAGGCAGCCGGGAGACGCGACCATGACGACGGAGGCCACCGATCTGGGCCGGCTCGTGCCGGGCTTCGATTTCCTGCAGGGGCTGGTGAAGAACGCCGGTGCCGCGCTGCCCGGCATGGGCCAGTGGATCGCGCCCACGCTCGAGCCGGCCGAACTGGACAAGCGCATCCAGGAGCTGCGCACCGTGCAGTTCTGGCTGGAGCAGAACGCCAAGCTGCTGGCGGCCACGATCCAGGCGCTGGAGGTGCAGCGCATGACGCTGTCCACGCTGCAGTCGATGAACCTGCCGATGGCCGAATTGCGCGAGGCGCTCACGATCAAGCCCGTGCCTGCTCCGGCGCCCGCACCCGCGCCCGCGCCCCCAACCTCGACGGCGCCCTCGGCACCTTCGGCCGCAGCGCCGGCGATCGACCCCATGCAATGGTGGGGCGCGCTCACCCGGCAGTTCACCGACATCGCCAGCCAGGCCCTGGCCGACCAGGCCGCCAAGGCCACCCAAGCGCCCCAGGCCGACGGCCCGGCCGCAGCAGCGTCCGCAGCCCGCCCCGCGCCTGCGCCGCGTCGCGCCCCCGCGGCCCAGCCCGCGCCGCCGCGCCCGCGCAGGCGCTGAAGCCGCCAGTCAGGCCATGCAAGGCTTCCTGGTCGGCCATGCCGCGCACCCCGACTGGCGCCTGGCGCTGGCGCTGGCGGGGGCGCAGATCGAGGCGCAGCGGGCCCGGCACGATGCCAGCGAAGCGGGGCCCCTGTCGCTGGGCATCATCTACTTCAGCGACCGCTACGCGGCCCAGGCCGAGGCGCTGTATGCCGAGCTGCGCCAGCGCTGGCCGGGCGTGTCGTGGGTGGGCAGCGCGGCCGTGGGCGTGGCTGCCGGCGGCGTGGAGTACCTCGACGAGCCGGCCCTGGCGCTGATGCTGGCGGCGCTGCCCAAGGGCCGCTTCGAGGTCTTCTCGGGCGCCCGCCGGCCGGGCCGGATCGAGGCCTTCAGCGCGCTCGTGCATGCCGACCCGGCCACGCCCGACCTGGCCGAACTCATCGCCGAGATGAGCGACCGCACCAGCTCGGGCTACCTCTTCGGCGGCCTGGCCGCGGGGCGCGGCGCCACCGCGCACCTGGCCGACGGCGTGTGGCGCGGCGGCCTGTCGGGCGTGGCCTTCAGCAGCGAGGTGGCGCTGGTCTCGCGCGTGACCCAGGGCAGCCAGCCCGTGGGCCCCACCCGCACCATCACCGCCTGCGACCGCAACATCGTGCTCACGCTCGACGACGAGCCGGCGCTGACCTGCCTGCTGCGCGACCTGGGCCTGGCCGGCCGCGCCGATCTG
This sequence comes from Burkholderiales bacterium, assembly GCA_028872015.1. GTDB lineage: Bacteria > Pseudomonadota > Gammaproteobacteria > Burkholderiales > Burkholderiaceae_C > Rubrivivax. The sequence goes on from JAGWLO010000029.1 coordinate 11,060, forward strand.
CGCGGCGCGCTGCCGCAGGTGCGCGCCACGCTGGTCGGGCTGACCGACGCCGGCGACGCGGCGCTGGCCGCGCGCGGGCCGCGCCAGTTCGGCGCCGACACCCGGGTGCGCCACCTCATCGGGCTGGACCCCGCGCGCCTGGCGGTGGCCGTGGCCGAAATGCTCGAGCCCGGGCTGCGGCTGGCCTTCTGCCAGCGCGACGCGCGGGCCGCGCGTCGCGACCTGGTGCGCATCTGCAGCGAGATCCGCGACGAGGTCGAGAGCCTGCCCGAGACCCTGGTGCCTGCCGCCGCCGGCCACCCCGACGCGCGCCAGCGCATCCAGGGCGCGCTCTACATCAGCTGCGCCGGCCGGGGCGGGCCGCACTTCGGCGGGCCCTCGGCCGAGTTGCAGATCGTGCAGCATGCGCTGGGCGACGTGCCGCTGGTCGGGTTCTTCGCCGGCGGCGAGATCGCGCGCCACCACCTGTACGGCTACACGGGCGTGCTCACGGTGTTCACGCGCGGAGCGGGCGAGGCCGCTTAGGCGGCATCCTTCGGGGCCGGGCGGCGCCGCCGCACGCACTTTCGGAAGCGAGGACTGCAATGAATCAACGAGCCGCCGCCGGTGCCGCCCTCGCGGCCGCAGCCCTGCTGGCCCTGGGCGCCGCGCTGGCCGCGCGCGCGCAATCCCAGATCAACGCCAGCCCGAGCCCGATCCCGATCGGCGTCTCGGCCAGCGGCAACACCAGCACCGCCTGGTTCAACGACCCGTCGTCGCGCCAGGCGGTGGCCTGCCAGACCGTGCAGGCGCCGGGCGGCCCGCTGGTGGGGGTGCACTGCGTGGCCGGCCGTCTGCCGTGAGGACCGGTGCCCGTGGCCCGTGCTGTGCCGGCCCGCGGGCGATCGCGTAAAGTGCCAGCGCCATGCGGCTGCGCCCTGCAGCCGCGCCAGGACGACCGCCCATGAATGCGCCGCTCACCCCCGCCGTCGACCAGGCCCTGCAGCGTGCCGAGCGCCAGCAGGCGCTGGTGGCGGCCCTGACGCCGCTGCTGCCGGCGCATGCGCTGCTGTACCAGCGCGAGGACACGGTGCCCTACGAATGCGACGGCCTCACGGCCTACCGCCAGCAGCCGCTGGCGGTGGCGCTGCCCGAGACCGAGGCGCAGGTGGCGGCGGTGCTGAAGGCCTGCCACGCGCTGCAGGTGCCGGTGGTGGCGCGGGGTGCCGGCACCGGCCTGTCGGGCGGTGCGCTGCCGCACGCGCTGGGCCTGACGCTGTCGCTGGCCAAGTTCAACAAGATCGTGATGGTCGACCGCCATGCGCGCACGGCCACCGTGCAGTGCGGCGTGCGCAACCTGGCCATCAGCGAGGCGGCGGCGCGCTTCGGCCTGTACTACGCGCCCGACCCCAGCAGCCAGATCGCCTGCACCATCGGCGGCAACGTGGCCGAGAACTCGGGCGGCGTGCATTGCCTGAAGTACGGCCTGACGCTGCACAACGTGCTGCGGGTGCGCGGCTACACGGCCGAGGGCGAGCCGGTCGAGTTCGGCAGCGAGGCGCTCGACGTGCCGGGCCTGGACCTGCTGCCGCTGGTCGTGGGCAGCGAGGGCATGCTGGCGGTGACGACCGAGGTGACGGTGAAGCTGGTGCCCAAGCCGATGCTGGCGCGCTGCATCATGGCCAGCTTCGACGACGTGCGCAAAGCCGGCGACGCGGTGGCCGCGGTCATCGCCGCCGGCATCATCCCGGCCGGCCTGGAGATGATGGACAAGCCGATGACGGCGGCGGTGGAAGACTTCGTGCATGCCGGCTACGACCTCGACGCCGCCGCCATCCTGCTGTGCGAGAGCGACGGCACGCCCGAGGAAGTGACCGAAGAGATCGCCCGCATGCTGGACGTGCTCTCGGGCTGCGGCGCCTCGCGCCTGGAGGTGAGCAAGGACGAGGCGCAGCGCCTGCGCTTCTGGAGCGGGCGCAAGAACGCCTTCCCGGCCTCGGGCCGCATCAGCCCCGACTACATGTGCATGGACAGCACCATCCCGCGCAAGCGGCTGGCCGACATCCTGATCGCCATCGGCGAGATGGAGACCAAGTACGGCCTGAAGTGCTGCAACGTCTTCCATGCCGGCGACGGCAACCTGCACCCGCTGATCCTGTTCGACGCCAACGACCCCGACCAGATGCACCGCTGCGAACGCTTCGGCGCCGACATCCTGGAGACCAGCGTCGCCATGGGCGGCACCGTCACCGGCGAGCACGGCGTGGGGGTCGAGAAGCTCAGCAGCATGTGCGTGCAGTTCACGCCCGAAGAGCGCGAGCAGATGTTCGCCGTCAAGCGCGCCTTCGACCCCGCCGGGCGCCTGAACCCGGGCAAGGTGATCCCCACGCTGCAGCGCTGCGCCGAGTACGGAAAGATGCACGTCCGCAAGGGCCTGCTGCCGTTTGCCGGGCTGGAGCGCTACTAGATGGACGCCCCGGCGGTCGACCCGGCGCTGGCGCCGCTGGTCGAGCAGGTGCGTGCGGCGGCGGCCGCCGGCACGCCGCTGCGCATCCGCGGCGGCGGCAGCAAGGATTTCTACGGCGGGCCGCTGAAGGGCGAGTTGCTGGAGACCCGGGGCCTGGCCGGCATCAGCAGCTACGAGCCGAGCGAGCTGGTGGTGACGGCGCGCGCGGGCACGCCGCTGGCCGAGCTGGAGGAGGCGCTGGCCGAGCGCGGCCAGTGGCTGCCGTTCGAGCCGCCGCGCTTCGGGCCGGCCGGCGGCACGGTCGGCGGCATGGTGGCCGCCGGGCTGGCCGGCCCGGCCCGCGCCGCGGCCGGCGGCGTGCGCGACTACGTGCTGGGGGCCACGCTGCTGAACGGCCGCGCCCAGGTGCTGAGCTTCGGCGGCCAGGTGATGAAGAACGTGGCCGGGTACGACGTCACGCGCGTGCTCGCGGGCTCGCTCGGCGTGCTGGGCGTGGTCTGCGAGGTCTCGCTGAAGGTGCTGCCGCTGCCGGCGGCCAGCCTGACGCTGCGCCTGGAGGCCGACCAGGCGGCGTCGATCCAGCGGCTCAACGACTGGGGCGGCCAGCCGCTGCCGCTGAACGCCAGCGCCTGGTGGGACGGCACGCTGGTGCTGCGCCTGGCCGGGGCCGCGGCCGCGGTGCAGGCGGCCGCCGCCAGGATCGGCGGCGAGGTGGTCGAGGCGGCGCTGGCGGCGGGCTTCTGGGACGGCCTGCGCGACCACCGCGACGAGTTCTTCGCCGGCGCGGCGCGGGCGGTGGAGCAGGGCGCGGCGCTGTGGCGGCTGTCGGTGCCGGCCACCACGCCGCCGCTGAAGCTGCCGGGCGAACAGCTGCTGGAATGGGGCGGCGCCCAGCGCTGGCTGTGCACCACCGCGCCGCCGGCGCTGCTGCGCGAGGCGGCGCGCGCAGTGGGCGGCCACGCGGTGCTGTTCCGCGGCGGCGACAAGCAGGCCGGCGTGTTCGCGCCGCTGTCGCCGGCGCTGCTGCGCATCCACCACGCGCTGAAGCAGGCCTTCGACCCGCAGGGCCTGTTCAACCCCGGCCGCCTGCTGCCGGGCCTGTAGCGCGATGGGCTGCGACGTCGCCGACAAGCTGGGCCCGGCCGGCGCCCTGCCGCGCCCTCCCGCCACCTGCGCGCACCCGCGCGACCTGCTCGACACCGGGGCCTGAATGCAAACCAACCTGGCGCCCGAGTTCAAGGGCACGCCGCAAGGCACCGAGGCCGAAGCCATCCTGCGCAAGTGCGTGCACTGCGGCTTCTGCACCGCCACCTGCCCCACCTACCAGCTGCTGGGCGACGAGCTCGACGGCCCGCGCGGCCGCATCTACCTGATGAAGCAGGTGCTGGAGGGCGCGCCCGTGACGCGCAAGACGCAGCAGCACCTGGACCGCTGCCTGACCTGCCGCAACTGCGAGACCACCTGCCCCAGCGGCGTGCAGTACGGGCGGCTGGTGGACATCGGGCGCGGCCTGGTCGAGGCGCGCGTGGAGCGCCCGCGCGGCGAGCGCGCGCTGCGCTGGCTGCTGAAGGAGGGGCTGACCTCGCCGCTGTTCGCCCCGGCGATGAAGCTGGGCCAGCTGGCGCGGCCGCTGCTGCCGGCGGCGCTGAAGGCCAAGGTGCCGGCGCGCAGCGGCGCGCGCGCCCACCGCTGGCCCACGCGCAGCCATCCGCGCAAGGTGCTGCTGCTGCTGGGCTGCGTGCAGCCGGCGATGCTGCCCAACATCAACAGCGCCACCGCGCGCGTGCTCGACGCCGCCGGCATCCAGACCCTGGCCGCCGACGGCGCCGGCTGCTGCGGCGCCATCCGCACCCACCTCGGCGACCAGGCCGGCGGCCTGGCCGACATGCGGCGCAACATCGACGCCTGGTGGCCGCTGGTCGAAGGGCTCACCTCCGAGGGCAAGGTGGAGGCCATCGTCAGCAACGCCTCGGGCTGCGGCGTGATGGTCAAGGACTACGGCCATGCGCTGGCCGGCGACCCCGCCTACGCGCAGAAGGCAGCCCGCGTGGCGGCGCTGGCGCGCGACCTGAGCGAGCTGCTGCCCGACCTGGTGCCCCGGCTGCAGGGCCGGCTGCGCAAGAGGCCGGCGCCGCGCCTGGCCTTCCACCCGCCGTGCACGCTGCAGCACGGCCAGCAGCTGCGCGGCGGGGTCGAGACGCACCTGGGCGCCCTCGGCTTCGACGTCCAGCTGGCCGCCGACGAAAGCCATCTGTGCTGCGGCAGCGCCGGCACCTACAGCGTGCTGCAGCCCGCGCTGGCCACGCAGCTGCGCGACCGCAAGCTCGGGCACCTGGCGCCGCTGGGCGCGCAGGCCATCGTCAGCGCCAACATCGGCTGCATCCAGCACCTGCAGACCGGCACCCCCACCCCGGTGAAGCACTGGATCGAGGCGCTGGACGAGGCGCTGGACGGGGCGCTGCCATGACGCGCTGGGTGCGCTTCATGCACGGTAAGCAGGCGCGCTACGGCCGCCTGGCGGGCGACTCCGTGCAGGTGGTCGAGGGCAGCCCCTTCGACGCGCCGCGGCCGACCGGCGAGCAGCTGCCCGTGGCCGGCCTGGCCTGGCTGACGCCCTGCGTGCCGGGGCAGATCATCGGCCTGTGGAACAACTTCCGCGCCGCGGCGGCGAAGCACGGCTGGCCCGATCCGGCCGAGCCCCTGTACTTCCTCAAGTCGCCGGGCAGTGCGGCCGCGCACGAGGAGACGATCCCGGCCGTCGCGCCCGAGGTCGGTCGCGTGCTCTACGAAGGCGAGCTGGCGATCGTCATCGGCCGCGCCGCGCACCGCGTGGCGGTGGACCAGGCCGCGGCCTGCATCTTGGGCTACACGGCGGCCAACGACGTCACCGCGATCGAGCTGCTGCAACGCGACGCCAGCTTCGCGCAATGGGCGCGGGCCAAGAGCTTCCCGGGCTTCGGGGCCTTCGGACCGTGGATCGACACCGACTTCGACCCCCGTGCCGCTTCGCTGCGGACGCTGGTGGGCGGGCGCGAGCGCCAGCACTACGCGTTCGCCGACATGTACTTCTCGCCACCCGAGCTGGTGTCGCGCCTGTCGCACGACATGCGGCTGGCGCCGGGCGATGTCATCCTGTGCGGCACCTCGCTGGGCGCGATGCCGATGAAGCCCGGCACCGTGGTCGAGGTCGTGATCGACGGCCTGGGCACGCTGCGCAACGTCTACGGCGCGGCCCAGGGGCCGGCCGGCGCTATCGACCGGCAGCGCGACGTTCGCGCATGAACCCGCCTCGCACACCCGGCGCGCCGTGAGGCGATCAACGCCTGCGGCCAAGCCGCCGCCCCCGGCGGTGGCGCTCGAAGCGCAGATCGCGGCCGCGCTGGACCACCTGGGCCAGGGCCGCCTGGACGAGGCCGACGCCGCCTGTGCGCGCGGTTTCGCGCTCGCGCCGGGTCACCCGGCCCTGCTGCAACTGCATTCCGCGCTGCAACTCGCGCGCGGCGAGGCGGTGCCGGCGCTGCGCAGCGCCATGGCCAGCCTGGCGGCCCGCCCCGACCACGCGCCCACGCTGCTGCTGGCCGCGCGCGCCGCGCGTGCCGCGGGTGAACTGGGGCTGGCCGCGGTGCAGGCCGAGCGTGGTGCCGCCCTCGCGCCCGGCGACGCCCAGGCCGCCTGCCTGCTGGGCGTGCTGCGGCTGGACCTGGGCCGGGCCGAGGCCGCGCTGCAGGGCCTGCTGGCGTTCACGGCGGCCCACCCCGACAGCGCGCCGGCCTGGTACGAATGCGGCCGCGCGGCGCGCGCGGTGGGCCGCCGCGACACCGCGCGCGCGGCCTTCGAGACCGCGCTGCGCCTGGCGCCCGGGCTGGCGCCGGCCTGGTTCGCCCTGGCGCTGGTCTGCCAGGACGAGCGCGATCTGGCCGCGGCGCAGAAGGCGCTGGAGCAGCTGCTGCGGCTGCAGCCGCAGCATGTCGAGGCCGCGGTCAACCTGGGCCTGGTGCAACAGCAGCAGGGGCGGCTCGATGCCGCCATGGCCTGCTACGGCCGGGCCTACCGGGCCCGGCCCGGCGCCACTTTCGGCCGCATTGCCAACGCGCTGTGTGCCGAGCCGTGCGGCCAGCTGTGGCTGGACCCCGAGGCCCTGCGCGCCGCGCTGCAGCGAGCCTGAATCAAGCCGGCTTGCGGCGGAAGCGCTTGCGGTAGACGCCCGGGCCCGCCAGCAGCTCGCCCGCCAGCGCGCGGTAGGCCTGCAGGCGCGGTCCGTCCAGCGGCTCGAATTCGAGCACGGGGGTCTCGCGCTGCACCGGATGGCACTGGGCGAGCGGGGTGCCGCGCGGCAGCACGCCGCGGAAGCCGGGGTCGGTCCACAGGGCCGGGAAATTGATGCCGACGGCGTTGAACCGGTCGGCGTCGACCAGGCCGCCCAGCAAGCGGAACGGCAACTCGAGCCGATTCACCGGGTGCGAGACCATGAGCGACCAGCCGGGCTCGAGCTCGATGGTCCAGAAGCTGTTGAACTTGATGGCGGAGAGTCGCCCGTCCGGCCCCTGTGCCAGCGGCGTGCCGGCGATCTGCTCGGCAACGTGGAAGCTCAGCGGCGCGCGCGGATGGTCGTCCAGCACCAGCGGCGGCAGCGGCCAGTCCCAGCTGAAGCGGCCCGCCTCGACATGGACATCGCAGGGCAGCAGCACCATGAAGCCGTGCGTCATCGCATCGACAAAGGGCGGGCATTGCTTGACGGTGCGGATGCTGCGCCCGTGCAGGGCCGAGTCGGCGCGCGGCGGCATCGCGCGCAACCAGTCGGGCAGTGCCGACCGGGCCGGCACCGGGTGCGGCAGCAGGTCGGTCAGGGCCGGGTCGCAGCGGAAGACGATCTTCATGGGCGGGTCGGCCGCATTGTCGACGGCACGGACGAAGGCGGGCTCGCCCCGCGGGGGCGGCACCAGGGAGGAAGGGCCCCCGCGGGGGCCCTTCGCACAAGCCGGTGCCGAGGGTGCCGCGCTCAGCGCACCTTGCCCGCCTTCCAGTCGTTGAGCAGCGTCTCGTAGGCGATGGTCTCGCCCTTGGGCTTCTCGTTGGCCAGCTTCTTCCACGGCGCGTGCTGGTCGCTCAGCCAGTAGCTCGGGTCCTTCTTCGGGTTGAGCTTGGGCGCGCAGTGGGCCATGCCGGCGCGCTGCAGGCGGGCCATCACGTCGTCCATCTCCTTGGCCAGGTTGTCCATCGCCTGCTGCGGCGTCTTCTCGCCGGTGGAGGCCTCGGCCACGTTCTTCCACCACAGCTGCGCCAGCTTGGGGTAGTCGGGCACGTTGGTGCCGGTGGGCGTCCAGGCCACGCGCGCGGGGCTGCGGTAGAACTCGATCAGGCCGCCGTAGCGCGGGGCGTTCTTGGTGAAGTAGTCGCTGCGGATGTCGCTGTCGCGGATGAAGGTCAGGCCCGTGATCGACTTCTTCAGCGACACCGTCTTGCTGGTCACGAACTGTGCGTACAGCCAGGCGGCCTCGGCGCGCAGCGGGTCGGCGGCCTTCAGGAAGGTCCAGGAGCCCACGTCCTGGTAGCCGTTCTGCATGCCGTCCTTCCAGTACGGGCCGTGCGGGCTGGGGGCCATGCGCCACTTCGGCGTGCCGTCGGCGTTCACCACCGGCAGGCCCTTCTTGATCATGTCGGCGGTGAAGGCCGTGTACCAGAAGATCTGCTGCGCGATCTGGCCCTGGGCCGGCACCGGGCCCGACTCGCCGAAGGTCATGCCGCTGGCCTCGGGCGGCGCGTACTTCTTCATCCAGTCGACGTACTTGGTGGTGGCGAACACGGCCGCCGGCGAGTTGGTGCCGCCGCCGCGCGAGACCTCGGCGCCCACCGGTGTGCACTTGTCGTCGGCCACGCGGATGCCCCACTCGTCCACCGGCACCCCGTTCGGGATGCCCTTGTCGGCGGCACCGGCCATCGACAGCCAGGCGTCGGTGAAGCGCCAGCCCAGCGAGGGGTCCTTCTTGCCGTAGTCCATGTGGCCGTAGATGGGCTTGCCGTCGATCGTCTTCACGTCGTCGGTGAAGAACTGCGCGATGTCCTCGTAGGCGCTCCAGTTGATGGGCACGCCCAGCGGGTAGCCGTACTTGGCCTTGAACCTGTCCTGCAGGTCCTTGCGCGCGAACAGGTCGGCGCGGAACCAGTACAGGTTGGCGAACTGCTGGTCGGGCAGCTGGTACAGCTTGCCGTCGGGGCCGGTGGTGAAGCTGGTGCCGATGAAGTCCTTCAGGTCCAGACCGGGGTTGGTGAACTCCTTCCAGGGCCCGGCCATCTGGTCGGACAGCGCCAGCGCCTCGCCGTAGCGGTAGTGGGTGCCGATGTGGTCGGAGTCGTTGATCCAGCCGTCGTAGATCGAGGTGCCCGACTGCATCGAGGTCTGCAGCTTCTCGACCACGTCGCCTTCCTGCAGCAGGTCGTGCTTGACCTTGATGCCGGTGATCTCCTCGAAGGCCTTGGCCAGCACCTTGCTCTCGTACTCGTGCGTGGTCAGGGTCTCGGAGACGACCGAGATCTGCTTGACGCCCTTGGCCTGGAGCTTCCTGGCCGCCTCGATGAACCACTTCATCTCGGCCATCTGCTGGTCCTTGCTCAGCGTGGACGGCTGGAACTCGGTGTCGATCAGCTTCTTCGCCTCGGCCTCACCGGCCCAGGCCTGCCCGGCCACCACGCAGGCCGCGGCAAGTGCGAATGCCGTGTAGCGCAACTTCATGGTCAGTCTCCTCTTGATTCACTAGGAAGGGCTCCCCCGCGTGCAGTGACGGTCACCACGGCCCCGGGGAGCACCAGGCCGGATGGGATTGACGATGGGCGGCGCGTGCGGCGGCTCAGCCCTTGCGCATGACGAGGGCCAGCACCCCCATCGAGAACACGAAGCTGAACCACACGCTGGGCGGGTGGTCGAGCGCGAAGCGGTCGGCCATCCAGGCGCCCAAGCCGACCCAGGCCAGGTTCAGGTAGGCCGCAGCCAGCAGCCCGATGAAGAGACGGTCGCCGCGCGTGGTGGCGATCGGCAGCCAGCCCTTGCGCAGCGTGGTCGGGCGGCGGATCTCCCACACCGTCATGCCCACCAGCATCAGGACGATGCAGATGAAGAACACCGCCACCGGCAGCGTCCACGACATCCAGGCGAACAGCTTCATGGCGCTTGCCTCACACGCGGCCCATCGCGAAGCCCTTGGCGATGTAGTGGCGCACGAACCAGATGACGATGGCGCCCGGCACGATGGTCAGCACCCCGGCGGCGGCGAGCACCGCCCAGTCCATGCCCGAGGCCGAGACGGTGCGCGTCATCACCGCCACGATGGGCTTGGCGTTGACGCTGGTGAGCGTGCGCGCCAGCAGCAGCTCGACCCAGCTGAACATGAAGCAGAAGAACGCCGCCACGCCCACGCCCGACTTGATCAGCGGCAGGAAGATGCGCACGAAGAAGCGCGGGAACGAGTAGCCGTCGATGTAGGCCGTCTCGTCGATCTCGCGCGGGATGCCGCTCATGAAGCCTTCCAGGATCCACACCGCCAGCGGCACGTTGAACACCAGGTGCGCCAGCGCCACCGCGATGTGGGTGTCCATCAGCCCGAGCGTGGAGTAGAGCTGGAAGAACGGCAGCAGGAACACGGCCGGCGGCGTCATCCGGTTGGTCAGCAGCCAGAAGAACACGTGCTTGTCGCCGAGGAAGCTGTAGCGCGAGAAGGCATAGGCCGCCGGCAGCGCCACGGCCAGCGACATCGCCGTGTTCTCGGCCACGTAGATGAGGCTGTTGATGTAGCCCGAGTACCACGAGGGGTCGGTGAAGATGACCCGGTAGTTGTCCCAGGTGAAGTGGCGCGGCCACAGAGAGAACGCCGACAGGATGTCCTCGTTGGTCTTGAAGGACATCGTCACCATCCAGTAGATGGGCAGGATGGCGAAGACCAGGTAGGCGGCGAGGAACAGCGTCCTCTTGCGGAAGCGGCGCTCAGCCATGGCTGCCGTCCGGCTCGCCCGTGCCCACGCGCTGCATCCAGTTGTAGAGGATGAAGCACAGCAGCAGGATGATGAGGAAGTAGATGAGCGAGAACGCCGCCGCCGGGCCGACGTCGAACTGGCCCACGGCCTTGGTCGTCAGGTACTGGCTGAGGAAGGTCGTCGAATTGCCGGGGCCGCCGCCAGTGAGCACGAAGGGCTCGGTGTAGATCATGAAGCTGTCCATGAAGCGCAGCAGCACGGCGATCATCAGCACGCCGCGCATCTTGGGCAGCTGGATGTAGCGGAAGACGGCGAACGGGCTGGCGCCGTCGATGCGCGCGGCCTGGTAGTAGGCGTCGGGGATGCTGCGCAGGCCGGCGTAGCCCAGCAGCGCCACCAGCGGCGTCCAGTGCCAGACGTCCATCGCCAGCACCGTGAGCCAGGCGTCCAGCGGCTTGCCGGTGTAGCTGTAGTCGAAGCCCAGCGCCGACAGCGTGTAGCCGAGCAGGCCGATGTCGGTGCGGCCGTAGATCTGCCAGATCGTGCCCACCACGTTCCACGGGATCAGCAGCGACAGCGCCACGATCACGAGCACGGCCGAGGCCTTCCAGCCCTGCGCCGGCATCGACAGCGCGAGCGCGATGCCCAGCGGGATCTCCACCGCCAGCACGGACAGCGAGTAGACGATCTGCCGCCACAGCGCCGAATGCAGCTCGTCGTCCTGCAGCGTCTGCGCGAACCAGTCGGTGCCGACGAAGACATGGCGCGTCGGGCTGATGATGTCCTGCACCGAGTAGTTCACCACCGTCATCAGCGGCAGCACGGCCGAGAAGGCGACGCAGATCACCACCGGCAGCACCAGCCACCAGGCGCGTTGGTTGACGGGCTTGTTCACAGCAGCACCTCGTCGCGGTAGTAGCAGGTGTGCTCGCCGACCAGGCGCAGCCAGACCGCGCCGCCCGCGGGCGGTGGCTCCACGTCCGGCGCGAGCCGGGCCTTGATCGGCAGGCCGGCGATGCGCGCCGTCAGCAGCGTCGAGGTGCCGATGTCCTGCACCTGGACGACTTCGCCGGGCAGCGCGCCGGGGGTCCCGGCGGCGGCCAGGTCCAGGTACTCGGGGCGCACGCCGAGCTTGAGCGCGCCGTCGGGCAGCGTCTGGCCGGCCGGCAGCGGCAGCGCGTGCCCGTCGATCTCGATGCGTCCGCCGCGGCTTCGCACCGGCACGAAGTTCATGCCCGGCGAGCCGATGAAGTGGCCGACGAAGGTATGCGCCGGGCGCTCGAACAGCGCATCGGCGCTGCCCACCTGCACCACCCGGCCGCGCGTCATCACCACCACCTGATCGGCGAAGGTCAGCGCCTCGACCTGGTCGTGGGTGACGTAGATGAGCGTCAGCTTCAGCTCGTGGTGGATCTGCTTGAGCTTGCGCCGCAGCTGCCACTTCAGGTGCGGGTCGATCACCGTCAGCGGCTCGTCGAAGAGCACGGCCGCGACGTCGGCACGCACGAGCCCGCGGCCGAGCGAGATCTTCTGCTTCGCGTCGACCGCCAGGTTGGCCGCGCGCTGGCCGAGCTGGCCGCTGAGCTCGAGCATCTCGGCGATCACGCCGACGCGTTCCTTGATCTGCGCCGGCGGCACGCGCCGGTTCTTCAGCGGAAAGGCCAGGTTCTCGGCCACGGTCATCGTGTCGTAGATGACCGGGAACTGGAACACCTGGGCGATGTTGCGCTGCTGCGGGCTGGCGCGGGTGACGTCCTGGCCGTCGAAGCGCACCGTGCCCTGTGACGGCGCGAGCAGCCCCGAGACGATGTTCAGCAGCGTGGTCTTGCCGCAACCCGAGGGGCCGAGCAGCGCGTACGCGCCGCCGTCGTCGAAGCTCATCTTCAGCGGCAGCAGTGCGTAGTCGGCGTCGTCTTGCGGCTGCGCCTTGTACGAGTGGGCGAGGTCGAGGTCGATGCGGGCCATGGCGGGGTCAGGCAGCGGCGGCCGCGCGGTGGTGTGCGGGCGCCACGCGCAGCGCGCCGTCGGCGCCGAAGACGTAGGCCTGCGCCGGGTCGAGGTGCAGCGTGACGGGGGCGCCGATCTCGAAGTTGTGGACGCCACTCAGCTGGGCGACCAGCTCGCCGACCGGCGTGGCGGCGTGGACGAAGGTGTCGGAGCCCGAGATCTCGGCGAGCTCGACGCGGCCCGGCAGCGGCACGTCGCCCGGCCGCGCGCGCACGCGCAGCGCCGCGGCTCGCACGCCCACGGTCATCGGCCCGCTGCCGCCCGGCAGTGCCAGCGCCAGCGTCGGGCCGTGGCGCAGCGTCACGCCGGCCTCGGCCGCCGTGGCCTCGATCAGGTTCATCGGCGGGTCGCTGAAGGCGCGCGCCACGCGCAGCGACTGCGGGCGGTGGAAGACCTCGGCCGTCGGCCCGTACTGCAGCAGCTCGCCCTGGTCGAGCACCGCGGTCCAGCCGCCCAGCAGCAGCGCTTCGCCGGGTTCGGTGGTGGCGTAGCAGACCGTCGAGTCGCCGGCGGCGAAGAGCTGGGCGAGCTCCTCGCGCAGCTCCTCGCGCAGCTTGTAGTCGAGGTTGACCAGCGGCTCGTCGAGCAGCATCAGCGGTGCCCCCTTGGCCAGGGCGCGGGCCAGCGCCACGCGTTGCTGCTGGCCGCCCGAGAGCTCGGCCGGCAGGCGCTGCAGGAAGGGTTCGATGTGCAGCTTGGTCGCCAGCTCGCGCACGCGTTCGTCGATGCCGCGTTCGCGCCGCAGCTTCAAGGGCGAGGCGATGTTGTCGGCCACCGTCATCGACGGGTAGTTGATGAACTGCTGGTAGACCATCGCGACGTTGCGCTCGCGCACGCCCACGCCGGTGACGTCGCGGCCGTCCACGGTCACCCGGCCGGTGCTGGGCGCGTCCAGCCCGGCCATGATGCGCATCAGGCTCGTCTTGCCGGCTTGGGTGGCGCCCAGCAGCACCGTCACCGCGCCCGGCCGCAGTGCCAGGTCGAGCCCGTGGAGCCAGGGCTGCCCGGCCACCGCCTTGGTCACCGCCTCGAGCTTCAGCTCCACGAGGCCTCCTGCACGGCGGGCGCGGGGGTGGCCGTCGCCGCCTGCGCCGCCATCCAGTCGGCCACCTGGCGCGCCTGGGCCGGCAGGCTGTGCAGGCCGAGCTTGGAGCGGCGCCACAGCACGTCGTCCGCGTTGAGCGCCCATTCCTCGCGCCGCAGGTAGTGCAGCTCGGCCTCGTGCAGGCCGGGGGCGACGGCCGGCCCCAGGTCGGCCAGGCGCGTCGCGCTGCCCAGCACGCGGTCGATGCGGCTGCCGTAGGCGCGCGCCAGGCGCAGCGCCAGCGGCGGCGGCAGCCAGCCGTGGCGCACGCCGATGGCGGCCACGAAGCGCGCGAAGTCGGTGTCGGGCCGCTCGGCCGGGCCGATCCAGGCCGACAGGTCGCCGCCGGGCAGCAGCGCCTGGGCGGTCCAGCCGGCGCGCCCCTTGCCGAGCAGCCGCGTGAGGGTGTCGCCCGCTTCCTCGGCCAGCTTGCGGAAGGTGGTGATCTTGCCGCCCCAGACGCTGAGCAGCGGCGCGCCCTGGGTGTCGGTCTCCAGCAGGTAGTCGCGCGTGACCGCGGCGGGGTCGCCGCGCTCGTCGTCCAGCAAGGGGCGCACGCCGCTGTAGTGCCACACCACGTCGGCGCTGTGCACCGGCTGGCGGAAGTAGCGGCTGGCCTGCTGGCACAGGTAGGCGATCTCCTCGGGCGTGGCGCGGGCCTCGCCCGGCGCGCCCTGGAACTCGACGTCGGTCGTGCCGATGAGCGTGAAGCGCGACTCGTACGGGATGGCGAAGGTGATCCGCTTGTCGGGGTTCTGGAAGAGGTAGGCGTGGTCGTGCTCGAAGCAGCGCGGCACCACGATGTGGCTGCCCTTGACCAGGCGCAGGCTGCGCGCGGTGAGGGCCGGGCCCGAGGGCGGCTGCGCCTGCCGGCGCAGGAACGATTCGGCCCAGGGCCCGGCCGCGTTGACCAGGGCCCGCGCGCGCACGGTCTGCGCCGGGCCGGGTACGGTACCGCCGGTGCCGGCCAGCTCGACCTGCCAGTGGCTGCCGACGCGCCGTGCCGCGGTGCAGCGCGTGCGCGTGCGCACCTCGGCGCCGCGGGCGCGGGCGTCCAGCGCGTTCAGCACCACCAGCCGCGCGTCGTCGACCCAGCCGTCGGAGTAGACGAAGCCGCGCCGGTACTGCGCCTGCAGCGGCGCGCCGGCCACGTGCCGCTGCAGCGCCACCGCGCGCGAGGCCGGCAGCACCTCGCGCCGCGCCAGGTGGTCGTACAGGAAGAGCCCGGCGCGGATCATCCAGGCCGGCCGCATCGAGGGGTCGTGCGGCATCACGAACCGCAGCGGCCACATGATGTGCGGCGCGCTCCTGAGCAGGCGCTCGCGTTCTTGCAGCGCCTTGCGCACGAGCGCGAACTCGCGGTACTCGAGGTAACGCAGCCCGCCGTGGATCAGCTTGGTCGAGGCCGACGAGGTGTGCGCGGCCAGGTCGTCCTGCTCTGCCAGCAGCACCGCCAGGCCGCGGCCGGCGAGGTCGCGCGCAATGCCGGCGCCGTTGATGCCGCCGCCGACCACCAGCACGTCATAGCTTGTCTCGTCCACGCAGCACTACTTTGCATTACCTTCGTTTGCGTTCGATTCTTGTTCGCTTCGGTTCGCATGCACTCCACAATTTCCCTAGGAGTGGCCACAATCTTTTCGTTTAGCCTTTCCGGCCATGGAACCGAATCCGCGCCAGGCCGAGTTGCTGGAAGAGGTTCTGCGCCAGGGCTCGGCCTCGGTGGACGCCCTGGCCGAGCGTTTCGGCGTCACGCTGCAGACGGTGCGCCGCGACGTGAAGCTGCTGGCCGAAGCCGGGCTGCTGGCGCGCTTTCACGGCGGCGTGCGGCTGCCGCGCTCGACCACCGAGAACATCGCCTACCGCCAGCGCCAGCAGCTCAACCTGCCGGCCAAGCAGGCCATCGCGCGCGCCATCGCGCGTGCAGTGCCTGCGGGCTGTTCGCTCATCCTGAACATCGGCACCACCACCGAGGCCGTCGCGCGCGAGCTGCTGCAGCACAAGGGCCTGCGCGTGATCACGAACAACCTGAACGTGGCCGCCATCCTGTCGGACAACCCCGACTGCGAGCTCATCGTGGCCGGTGGCGTGGTGCGCGCGCGCGACCGCGGCATCGTGGGCGAGGCCACGGTCGACTTCATCCGCCAGTTCCGCGTCGACATCGGGCTCATCGGCATCTCGGGGATCGAGGCCGACGGCAGCCTGCGCGACTTCGACTTCCGCGAGGTCAGGGTCACGCGCGCCATCATCGAGAACGCGCGCGAGGTCTGGCTGGCCGCCGACCACAGCAAGTTCAACCGCCCGGCGATGGTCGAGGTAGCGCAGGTGGGCCAGCTCGACCGCCTCTACACCGACCAGCCGCCCTCGCCCCCGTTCGCGGCCCTGTTCAACGAAGCCGGCGTGCAGTGCACGGTCGCCGCCGCGTGATCCCCGGCACGGAGGGCTTCAAGTGAGCCGATTCATCCTCGCCCTGGACCAGGGCACCTCCAGCTCGCGCAGCATCGTGTTCGGCGACGATGGCCGCATCGTGGCCCAGGCCCAGCGCGAATTCAGGCAGATCTTTCCGCAGCCGGGCTGGGTGGAGCACGATCCGGAAGAGATCTGGGCCAGCCAGCTGGCCACCGCGCAGGAGGCGCTCGCACGCGCCGGGCTGCGGGCGGGCGACATCGCCGCCATCGGCATCACCAACCAGCGCGAGACCACGCTGGTGTGGGACCGCCGCACCGGCCGGCCCCTGCACAACGCCATCGTCTGGCAGGACCGGCGCGGCGAACCGCTGTGCGCGCAGCTGCGCGCGCAGGGCCTGGACGCGGCCGTCCGCCACAGCACCGGCCTCGTCATCGACGCCTACTTCTCGGCCACCAAGCTGCGCTGGATCCTCGACCACGTCCACGGCGCGCACATCGCGGCGGCCCGGGGCGAGCTCGCCTTCGGCACCGTGGACAGCTGGCTGCTGTGGAAGCTGACCGGCGGCCGCCTGCACGCCACCGACGTGAGCAACGCCTCGCGCACGATGTTGTACGACATCCGCCACAACGTCTGGGACCACGAGCTGCTGAAGGCCCTGCACGTGCCCGACAGCCTGCTGCCGCAGGTGTTCCCCTCCAGCCACCGCTATGCCGAGACGACGGCGCTGGGGGCGCCCATCCCGATCGCCGGCATCGCCGGCGACCAGCAGGCGGCCCTGTTCGGTCAGGCCTGCTTCAGCCCCGGCCTGGCCAAGAACACCTACGGCACCGGCTGCTTCATGCTGATGCACACCGGCACCCAATTCGGCGTTGCCGGCAGCGGCCTCGTCACCACCGCGGCGGCGCAGACCGACGCCACGCCCGAGTACGCGGTGGAAGGCAGCGTCTTCATCGGCGGCGCGGTGGTGCAGTGGCTGCGCGACGGCCTGCAGGCCATCCGCGCCAGCGGCGAGGTGCAGGCGCTGGCCGAGAGCGTGCCCGACGCCGGCGGCGTGGTGGTGGTGCCGGCCTTCACCGGCCTGGGCGCGCCGTACTGGGACGCCCAGGCGCGCGGTGCGATCGTGGGCCTCACGCGCGGCAGCACGGTGGCGCACATCGCGCGCGCGGCGCTGGAGAGCATCGCGTTCCAGAGCGCCGCGCTGCTGCAGGCGATGGTCAGCGACGGCACGCAGGCCACGGTGCACGAGCTGCGCGTCGACGGCGGCGCCAGCGTGAACGACCTGCTGATGCAGTTCCAGGCCGACCTGCTGGGCATCCCGGTGGTGCGCCCGCGCGTGACCGAGACGACGGCGCTGGGCGCCGCCTACCTGGCCGGGCTGGCCGTGGGCCTGTGGCCCGACCGCGCGGCGCTGGCTGCGCAGTGGCAGGTCGAGCGGCGCTTCCACCCCACGCTGTCGCGCCCGCAGGCCGCCGAGCGCATGGCGGCCTGGGACCACGCGGTGCGCCAGGCCTGCGCGCGCTGAGGTGCCCGCCGAGGCGCGCGCCGCAGCGCCCGCGCCCGGCGCCTACTTGACCGCGAAGTCGGCCAGCGTCTTGCCCTCGGCCAGCGCGTCGCGCAGCCACTGTGGGCGCTTGCCGCGGCCGCCCCAGGTCCCGCCGGTGCCGTTGCTGAACTTGACGGCGCGCACCGGCTTGGCGGCCGCCTTGCGGCCGCGCCGCTTCCGGGCCGGCGCCGCGACCTGGGCCGCGCGGCCGGGCTTGCCGGTCAGCCCCAGGTCGGCGGCCGTCAGGCCGTAGACGGCGATGGCATCGCGGATGCGGCCGATCACGCCTTCGATTTCCTTGCGCCGCACCTTCTCGGCGTCTTGCTTGAGCACTTCGATCTGCTTGACGATCTGAGCGTAGGTCTTGGTCATGAGGTCCAATCGAAAGGTAACTCCCCGGGCCATCGACACCGGGCGCGGGCCCGGGGTTTGGCGTCTGCTGGAGTGAAGCGGCAACCGCGCCAATTCGGGGCGAATTATGCCCGCGCGAATGTCTGCCCCTGCATCGAAGCGAAAAATTCGGTGACCCTAATTCCAGGGATCGAGTTTCTCGCTGCGCCGGCGCTAATTCAAACTCGCCGCGCGCCTGCCTACCAGTCCCGCGGGTCCACGCCGTAGTAGCGCGCCAGCTCGGCGAACAGCGCGCCGTGGTGTTGCGCCAGCAATTGGGGTTGCTCGAAGAAATGTTCGCTGACGACGGCGAAGAATTCGGCCGGGCTGGTGGCCGCATAGGCATCGATGGCGCCGGTTTCGTCGCGTGCCAGACGCGCGCGCAGTGCGGCGTATTCGGCCCCCAGCACCGCGGCCCAGCGCGCGTAATGGTCGCGCCCGCCCAGCCACGGCGCGCCGTTGGCGCGCCCGCGCTCCTGGTCGAGCTGGTGCGCGAATTCGTGGATCACCACGTTGTGGCCGTCGCCCGGGTCGGCCGCGCCGGCCAGCACGTCGTCCCAGGACAGCAGCACCTGGCCCTGCTGCCACGATTCGCCCGCCAGCGCGCGCCGCGTCTCGTGCGTGAGGCCGCTGGCGTCCTGGCTGGCGCGCTCGACCACGAACGGGCCGGGATACACCAGCACCTGGCGCAGGTCGGCAAAGCGCCCGGCCTGCGGGTGCAGCAGCAGCAGCGCCGCCTGGGCGGCGATCAGCACCCGCATCTCGTCGCTGACGACGAGGCCGGCGCAGCCGATGAAGGGCTTTTCGGCGATCAGCAGCTGGGCCCGCTGCTTCAGCCGCTGCTGCAGATCGGGCGGCAGCCGCGCGTACAGCGGCATGCGCCGGCGCAGGATCTCGCGCCAGGCCGCGGGGAAGGGCCGGCGCAGTACGCGCTGCCGGCGCCAGCGTGCCGCCAGGCCCGGCCCCACCAGCCAGGCCGCCACGGCCAAGGCCAGCGACGACAGAAAGGCCAGCGGCCCGAGGATGCCCACCCGCGGATCTGGGTGCCGCAGGCCCCGGTTTCAATCCCCGTCCTCCGGGATCGGTGCATGAACGCCTTGCGCGACGGCCCCGGCGTCGGTTCAGGCCTGCTCCTGCAGCGGCACGGCCAGCTGCTCTTGCCAATGCCGCGTCAGCGGCGTGGCGGGCTTGGCCATCGCGCGCTCGTTGACGAGGGCACGGCCGAGCGCGCGGTGGCGGCCCCGGGCGGCGGCGGCCAGCAGGGTCTGGTCGATCACGTCGCGCTGGGCCTGGCTGCCGCCCAGGCGGTGCGCCAGGGCGCGCACCGGGTAGATGAGCTCGACCGCGCCATCGGCGTCGCCGTGGGCGTAGGCGATCAGGCCGCGCAGCAGCGGCAGGCCCACTTCGCGGGCCATCGGGTGGTTGCTGCGGTGCGCGTCGTCGGCCGCCAGGGCGCGGCGCGCGCAATGGGCCAGCCAGGCCTCGGCGCGCGGCAGCTGATGCGCTGCCAGCATCGCCAGCACCCGGTGCAGATCGTTGAAGGCCGAATGCCCGGCCTCGGCCTCGTCGGGCGCCCAGTCCGCCAGCAGCGCAGCGCTGCGCGCGGCCACGTCCTCGCCCAGCAGGTGCAGCCGCCACAGCAGCGAGGCCGCGTCCAGCCGCTGCGGCGTGACCTGCAGCACGCCGCCGCTGAGGTGGCTGTCCAACAGGCGCAGCGCGCCCGCGGTATCCAGCGCCTCCAGCCTGAACAGGCCCTGGTGCCACCACAGGTGCGGCGCGAAGCCGTTGCCCTCGGCCCAGTCGTCGCGGTGCTGGCGCAGCCAGGCCGCCCCTTCTTCGAAGCGGCCCTGCATCTCCATCACATGGGCCACCGCGTGGGTGGCCCAGGGCACGCGCGGGTCGAGCGCCAGCGCGCGCCGGCCCACCTCTTCGGCCTGCGGCTGCAGGTTGCATTCCTCCAGACCGAAGGCGTAGAGCGCCAGCACGTGCGGAAAGAGCGGATCGGCCTCGTCCCAGGCCGGCAGCGCGCGCGCCGGGCGCTGGCGCAGGCCGGTGGCGTCGCCGCGGTGGAAATCCCAGAGCTGCACCCACTGCAGGGCCAGCGCATCGCGCGGATGGTCCAGCAGCAGCTCGTCCCAGGTGCGGCAGGCGGCCTGCCAGCGCCCTTCGGCCAGGCGCTGCACGGCGGCCAGGTGCGCGCGTTCGCGCGCCGGGGCCCGCGCCGACAGGGCCTCGGCGCGCGCCAGGTGCGCCGCGGCCTCGGGCAGCCGCGCGGCTTCGGTCAGGCCGATCAGGAAGCCGGCCTTCATCACGTGCGGCAGGCCCCAGCCGGGGTCGGCCGCGATGGCGCGGTCGAGGTCGGCCAGCGGCGTGTCGTAGAACGACATCAGCCGCCACAGGGCCTTCTCGGCCGCCTCGTGCGCCGCGCGCGAGGCGCTGGCGCTGGGGTTGCCGCGGGCGTCGGGGTGGGCCATGGCGCGCAATGTAGCGCGCCCCCCGACGGCCCTTCAGAACCGCGCGTGCACGATGCCGCCGCCCGCGAGCTGGCACTCGCCCTCGCCGCCGCCGGCCATGCCGCGCGCCGGCGCCGCCAGGTGCAGCCGGCAGCGCAGGTGGCGGCCCGCGGGGTCGGCCAGGTTCGCCACCACCTTGCCGCTGTAGCGGGTGATGAACTGCTCGACGCCGTACGGGCCGTCGGTGCCGTAGCCCCAGTAGTCCCAGCCCGACCAGCCCTCGTGCCAGCCGTCCCACAGCGGCATGATCACCCGCCGGTCGGTCTGGTGCGTGATCTGGAAGAAGCGCCCCGTGTAGGTGGCGTCCGGCAGCGCCACCTGCATCGTGCCGTCGATGCCGCCGTCGGTGCTCGTCCACTTCAGCTGCACCGGCGCCTCGGCGCCGCTGGCGAGCTTCATGTCGCCGCCGCCGGTGCCCATCGTCGTGCAGGCGCCCAGCAGCAGCAGCGCGGCGGCCGCGGCCGCGGCCAGGGGAATGCGAACCATCGAATGCATGCCAATCTCCAAAGCGCCGGTGTGTAGGGGGTGGCCGCGCCCCGGGGCCGGCGTCACGCCCCCGGGGTCGGCCCTGCGCGGCGGCCAAGCCACGCCTTGAAGCGGCAAGCCCGTGCAGGCCGTGCCTGCCGGGCGCCCGGTCAGGTCTGCGGGCCCAGCTTCGCCGGGCGGGCCTGGGTGGGCACGCCCAGCGCGTGGCCCAGCGCGTCCAGGCCGTGGCCGAGCGAGTCGAAGCCCCGGGCCACCTCGTCGCGTGCCCAGGTGCCGCCGCTGGCCAGCCGGGCGCCCACGGCCTGCGCGTCCCGGGTGGCCGCATGGGCGGCCGAGCGGGCCTGGCCGCCGAGCCAGTCGCCCGCGCTGTCGAGATTGACGGCGGCCGCCTTCAGGTCGCGCCCGCTGGCCTGGTAGGCCTTGCGCGACCAGGCCTCGGCGGCCTGCTCGCGCTGCGCCAGGGCCAGCGCGTGGTCGGCGCGTGCGAAACCGCGGTCCAGCTCCCGGACCGACTGCTGCGTGCCCTGGTCCAGCGCCTGCGCGCTGTGCTCGAGCCCGGCGCGCGCGCCGTCGAGTGCCTTCCTGACGTCGGCCCCGGCGTGGTCCGAGGCGCGCGCCAGCACCGCCTCGGCGCGGCGCAGCGCGGCCGCGGCGCCCTGGTCGTCGTGGCGGGCGATGGCCTGCCGGGCGGCGTTGAAGTCGGCGTCGGGGCTCGTGGCATCCGCCGCGCCCAGCGGTGCCTGGGCCGTGGCGGCACCGTCGGCATGCGCGGCAGCCGCGGTCGGGGGTGAGGACGCGGGTGGGGCTGCGGGTGGGGCTGCTTGGGCGCCCAGCGGGGCGAGGGCCAGCAGCCAGGCCGAGGCCCGCATCGGGGTGTAACGTTTCATGATCGACCTCCTCGCGGGGTTCAGGCGGTGGCCAGGTGGTCTTGCACGTCGGTGCTGCCGGCGGCGCTCAGCACCTCGTGCGCGCGCCGGATGTCGGCCGCGCTGCCGGTGACGACGACCAGGAACTTGTCGGCCTTCAGCGCCGTCTCGTAGCGCAGCACCGAGTCCTTGGGGATGCCCATGCCGGTGAGTGCGCCGACGAGCGCGCTCAGGCCGCCGGCGACCACGGCGCCTTCGAGCCCGCTGACCACCGCCGCGGCGAGCGGGCCGAGGATGATGATGTGGCCCACCACCGGCACGAACATCAGCGCCGAGCCGAACAGGATGCCGGCCAGCCCGCCCCAGAAGGCGCCGAGCTTGCCGAAGAAGCGGGCCCGGTCGCCGACATTGAAGTAGCCCACCACGTGCTCTTCCGAGTGGTAGTCCTTGCCGACGATGGAGATGGACTTCAGGTCGAAGCCGGCCTGCCCCAGCTTGCGCACTGCGCCCTCGGCGCGTTCGTGCGAGTCGTAGATGGCGGCGGCGATGTCGGGTCGGGTCATGCGGGGCTCCTTGGGTGCTTGGGTGCTTGGGGGTCGGGGCGGCTGTTGCCCCTGGGTTGGCACTCTAGGAGCCGGCCGCGCCCGGGGGCAGTGGCGGGGGTCACGGCGGCGTCACGGCTCGGGCCCGCAGCCGCCGTGACCAAGGTCACGCCAGCGTCTTGGTGCGCCCCGCGTCCTGCCCGTGCACCGGGCACCCGTGCAGGCGCCGCGCACCGCGCGCAGGGGGCCTCGCACCGCGGCAAGCCGCAGGCTCGCCCCAGGCGGCCCTGCGGGCGCCGCAGCGCGGCCGCGCTCAAGGCTGCGGCAGCTGCCAGTGGAAGGCCAGGTCCACGCCCCGGGCGGCGCCCACCGTGACCTCGCGCGTCTGGGTCACGCCGCGGTGGCGCGCGCTCACGCGATAAGCCCCCGGCGGCAGGCGCAGGTAGGTCATGGGCCCGGCGTCGGCCAGCTGCAGCCAGGGCCGGCCCTGCCGGTCGGTGACGAGCAGGTGCACGCCGGCCACGAACAGGTTGTCGCGGTGCTCCGAGAAGGTCAGCCGCAGCGGCCACTCGTGGGCCACCTGCTTCATCGACTGCTGCTCGTCCAGCCCGATGCCGCCGTTGAGATAGGCGGCGGCCTGAGCGCCGGGCGCCGAAGCCGTCGGCGGCGCCGGTGCGGCGGCCGGGCTCTGCGCGTGCGCGCGGCCCGGCAGCGCGGCCGCAGCGGCCAGTGCCAGGGCGCAGCAGGCGCCCCCGAAGGCGCCGCGGAAGGGGCTGATCGGCTGCATCGTCTTGCTCCTCGGCCCGCAGGCCCGGGCCGCACGTCGCGACACCGCCCTTCGGTGGCGATCGACGCGGCCCCTGCCGGCACTGTAGGCAGGCCCGGTGCGGACGCCCAGTGCCAGGCGTCACGAGTTGGGGGCGCCGCCCTCAGGCCTCGAACAGCAGCTCGAGCCGGGTGCCGCCGCCGGGCCGGCTGTGCAGCGACAGGCGCGCGCCGATCAGCGCCGCCTGCTCGCGCATGCCCTGCAGGCCGTAGTGGCCCGGCCGCGCCAGCGTCGGCTCGAAGCCGACGCCGTCGTCGGCCACCTCGATCGAGAACCGGGTGGCGCCCTCGGTGGCGGAGGCGGCCAGCACCACCTGCACCGCGCGGGCCTGGGCATGGCGCTCGACGTTGTGCAGCGCCTCCTCGACGATGCGGAACACGGTCTCCGCGCGCGCACCGGCCAGCGCCGCCGCGTCGGTGTCGGCCTGCAGCGTGGCGGCCACGCCCGAGCGCTCGCGAAACCGCGCCAGCAGCTCCTGCAGCGCCGGTCCCAGGCCGGCGTCGCGCACGCTGTTCTGGCGCATCTGCGCGATGGCCGCGCGCGCCTCGGCCAGCCCGCTGGTGGCCACCGCCTCGGCGCGGCCGAGCTCGTCGTCCAGCGCCGGGCCGTCCAGCCGCAGCCGCAGCTTGCGCACGAGCCGGATCTGCGTCAGCACCGCCATCAGCGAGTGGGCCAGGGTGTCGTGCAGATCGCGCGCCAGGCGCAGCCGCTCGCGCGTGACGGCGGCGTGGCGCGATTCCTCGGCCAGGCGCTCGATGCGGGCCGTGCGCTCGGCCACGCGCGCATCGAGCTCGGCGTTCAGCGTCGCCAGCGCCTGCTTCTCCTGCTGCAGGTGCTCGACCGTGGCCGCCAGCGTGGCGCCGATGCGGGCCACCTCGTCGCGGCCGGTGGGCATGGCCAGCGTGCGCTGCCGGCCGCTGCGCACGGCCTGCGCGGCTTCGGCCAGGCGGGCCAGCCGGCGCGTGAGCCACCAGCTGGCGGCCACCGCGGCCGCGGCGGCCGCCAGGCCGGCCAGCAGCACCACCCCGAAGACGGCGCTGCGCACCCGGTGGGCCGAGGCCAGGGCGGCGACGCGATCCTGGCGCACCACCACGGTCCAGCCCAGCGTGGCGTCGGCGCGCGTGGCCGCCGCGCTGCGTCCCAGCAGGCGCCGGCCGCCGTCGTCCAGCGCGCTGGCGGGCCCGAGGTGGCGCCCCGCCCAGCCGGGCGGACCCACCAGCACCCGGCCGTCGCGCGCCAGCAGCAGCAGGTCGAGCTGGCGGCGGGTGTCCAGCGTGTGCAGCAGCCCGGCCGTCTGGGCTTCGAGCCAGGGCCAGGACAGGCGCGCGCCGAGCACGCCCTGCACCGGCCCCGACGGGGCGGCCACCGGTGCGGCGATCTCCGCGAAGCGCTGCGCCGCCGCGGGGTCCGCAGCCGCCCCGGCCCGCGCGTCGTCCAGCACCGGGTGCAGCAGCCCGGTGCGGAACCAGCTGCGGGCGGCGACATCGGCGCCCGCGCGGTCGGCACCGCTGCCGGTGGCGGCCAGCAGCCGGCCGCCGGCATCGGCCACGCCCAGCCAAACGAATTCAGGAAACTGCGCCTGTACCGTGCGCAGGCGGCGCTGCAGGGCCGCGGGGCCGGGGTCGTCGCTGGTGGCGATCAGCGCGGCCGTGGCCTGCACGACGGCGCGCCGCGTGGCCAGCGTGGTGTCCAGCGTGTGGCGGATCTGGGTCGCGAACTGCGCCAGCAGCCGCTGCGCGTCGTCCAGCGCGTGGCGCTCGGCCACCTGGGCCGCCAGCAGGGCCGCGCCCAGCGCGGCCAGCGCGACGATCCCGAACACCAGCCAGCCGATCGCCGCGGCCAGGTGCCGGCGCGGGTCGAGGACGCGCATCAGCCGCACCGCGGCCCCGTGCGGCGGCGTGGCCGTGACCGCAAAGTGCCGGACGTCACTGTTCCGGCCCTGGCCCTTCGATTACCGTCGCATCGGTGCAAGTCAACCTCCTCCACAGCCGGCCATGCTGGACGAACTGATCGCCTCGGTGGCGCGCGCCGCCGGCCTCTCGCCCGACCAGGCCCGTCTGGCCGTCGAGGCGATGCTGCGCTTCTTCACCGCCCGGCTGCCCTCGGCCTGGGTCGGCGAGTTGCACGCCCGCCTGCACGAGCGGCCCGCCGCCGCACCGGGGCCCGAGGCGCGATCATGAACCCGGTGGCCGGGACCGGGGCCGCCGGCGCGGGCGAAGGCGCGCTGCGGCTGCTCATCGTCGACGACCAGCCGCTGATCCGGCGCGGGCTGGCCATGATGCTGGCCACCGAGCCGGGCATCGCCATCGTCGGCCAGGCCGCCGACGGCCGCGAGGCCATCGACCAGGCGCTGGCCACCGAGCCCGACGTGGTCGTCATGGACCTGCAGATGCCGGGCGTCAGCGGCGTGGTCGCCACGCGCGAGATCACGGCCCGGCTGCCGCACACGCGCGTGGTCGTGCTCACCACCTACGACCACGACGACCTGGTGTTCGCCGCCATCCGCGCCGGGGCCCAGGCCTACCTGCTGAAAGATGCGTCGGAGGCCGAGGTGCTGGAGACCGTGCGCGCGGTGCACCGCGGCGAATCGCGGCTGTCGCCCACCATCGCGCGCAAGGTGCTGCAGCAGCTGCGCCGCCTGGGCACCGAGGCCGTGCCGCCGGCGCCGGGCCCCGCGCCGCGCGCCCTGCAGGGCGACAGGCAGGACGACGCGCTCACCGACAAGGAAGAACGCATCCTCGAGCTGATCGCGCAGGGCCTGAGCAACAAGCGCATCGCCGCCACCGTGTTCCTCGCCGAAGGCACGGTGAAGAACTACGTCAGCCGGATCATGGACAAGCTGCACGCGGCCAGCCGCACCGAGCTGGCGGTGCGGGCCATCGGCCGGCGCAGCCTAGGATGAAGCGGTCCCCAGGTCGCTGCACTCCCGCCCCCCGAGCGGGCGGCCGCTGTCTGCCGGCGGCCGGGCGCCACTGACATGGCCGCTGCCGTATCGCAACGCCGGCTGGTGGGGCTGCGCCGGGGGCTGGGGGCGCTCTGGATCGGCAACGGGCTGTTCCACTTCGTGGCCTGGCTCTGGAGCCCGGCGGCCGGGGCGCGGCTGCTGGCCGCCTTCGGCCAGGCGGCCGTGGCGCCGGCCTGGCTGCGGCCGGCGCTACAGGCGGTGCACGACGGCGTGGCGCGCGCCGGGCCGCGCCCGGTGGCGGCGGTGCTGGTGCTGCTGGAGCTGGCGCTGGGCACCGCGCTGCTGGCCGGCTGGCGGGTGCGCGGGGCCATCGCGCTGGGGCTGGGCTACAGCCTGCTGTGCTGGGTGGTGCTGGACGCACTGGGCTATCCCTACGGCCGCGGCCAGACCGACCCCGGCGTGTTCATCAACTACGCGCTGGCCTTTGCGTTCGCCTGGCGTGCCCAGGCCGTGCTGGCGGGGGCCGCGCCGGGGCCCGACCCATTCCGCCGCGAGCGGCTGCTGTTCGGCCTGCTGTGGGCCTTGGATGCCGCCCTGAAGTGGCAGCCGGGCTTCCTGACGCAGTTCATGGCCCAGCTGACGCCGGCGGCCGTGGGCCAGCCGGCACCGATCGCGGCCTATATCCATGCCGTCGTCGCGCTCGTAGGCTGGATCGGGCCGCTGCGCGTGGCCGTGCTCACCGCGCTGGCCGAGACGCTGGTGGCGGCCAGCCTGCTGAGCGGGCGCGCGATGCGCTGGTCGGTGCCCCTGGCGGCGCTGTACTGCCTGGCGGTATGGACCAGCGCCGAGGGCTTCGGCGGCCCCTACGGCCTGGCCGGAACCGGCGTGCGGGGCGACGTCATCGGCAACGTGCTGATCTATGTCTACCTGTTCGCCTACCTCTGGCCCGTGGCGGCCCGCCCGCAGTCGGGGGCCGCGCCTGGATCGGGCGGGGGCGGGTGAGGGGGTCGTGCCGCCAGCAGGTCGCGGTAGGCGCCGGCCTCGCGCGGTGCCTGCGCCAGGCCCAGCGCTGCCAGCAGGGCGTGCGCCGCGGCAGCGCCGTCGGCGTCGGCCTGGCCCGGCTGCAGCACCACTTCGAGCTCGATGAAATCGCCCAGCCCCTCGACGCGGTCGAGGTGGATCCGCGTGGCCCCGGCGCGCAGCAGCCAGCGCCGCTTGCGCACGCGGCCGTGGTCGCCGCAGGCGCGCAGCAGGGCCTGGCGCAGCGCGGCCGCATCGGGCACCGGCACCACGACGTAGTCGCTGGCCCGCGCCGCGCCGTCGTCGGGGCGCTGGTAGTGGATCAGCTCGGCGCTGCCGTCGGCGAACTGGCGCAGCTTCAGCCGCCCCTGCGGCACGCGGAAGAAGGTGTCGTCCTGCTCGATCAGCTCGGGCGCGCCATCGGCCAGCGCGCGTGCCCGCGGCAGCAGGGCCTCGACGCTGGCGATGCGGGCCTTGATCTCGATGTTGCGCGGCATGCCGGTCAGGATGCCACAGCCCGGGCGGCGGGCAGAATCGGGCGCTGAGGCGGGCCGCCAGGGCCCGGCCGACACTGGGAAACGGGATGCGCATACTGGTCGCCGAAGACGAGGTGAAGGCGCGCCGCTACCTGGCGCAGGGGCTGGGCGAGCAGGGCTTCTCGGTCACGCTGGCCGAGGACGGCGCGGTGGCGCTGGCGCTGCTGCGCGAGCACCCTTTCGACGCCGCGGTGCTCGACGTGATGCTGCCCGGCCGCGACGGCTGGAGCATCGTGCAGGCCCTGCGCCAGGAGGCCATCCGCACGCCGGTGCTGTTTCTGACCGCGCGCGACCATGTCGAAGACCGGGTGCGCGGCTTCGAGGTGGGCGGTAACGACTACCTGGTCAAGCCTTTCGCCTTCGCCGAGCTGGTGGCGCGGCTGCGCAACCTGATGCGCCAGGGCGACGCATCGGCCGAGCCGGCGCAGCTGCGCGCCGGGCCGCTGCTGATCGACTCGCGGCGCCACCAGGTCACGCGCAGCGGCCAGCCGCTGCAGCTCACGCCCAAGGAGTACGCGGTGCTGCTGCTGCTGGCGCGCCACCGCGGGCGGGTGCTGTCGCGCACGCTGATCGCCGAGAGCGTGTGGGGCATCTGCTTCGAGACCCAGACCAACGTCGTGGACGTGCTGATCCGGCGCCTGCGCGCCAAGCTCGACACGCCGTTCGCGCCGTTCGCGCAGCCGCTGCTGCGCACCGTGCGCGGCGTGGGCTACGTGCTCGACGGCGATGACGACTGAGCCGTGGCCGCGGCGGTGGCCGTGGCGGCTGCGCGCCATCGGCGCCTGGCTGACGTTGCTCTACACGGTGGCCGCAGCGCTGTCGGTGGCGCTGTTCGCCGCCATCACCGACTGGCGCCTGGCGGTCAACTTCCAGGCCGAACAGCTGCGCCTGGTGCAGGCCAAGCTCGCCGAGCTGCAGGCCGACCTGGCCGACGCCGGCGGCGACCCGCAGGCCCTGGTGGACGAGATCGTGCGCGAGACCGCGGGCTCGCGGCTGCGGCAGTACCAGGCGCGGGTGCTGCTGGACGGACGCACGCTGGGCGGCACGCCGGGCATGGCGCGCACGCTGCCGCCGGCGGCCTTTGCGCCTGCGGCGGCCAGTGCGCCGTCGGCCGTGCTGCCGCAGCAGGCCGCCGGCGGGCGGCGCTACGCCCTGGCCGCGGTGCGTCTGGCCGGCCCCGGGCCGGGTGCCGCCCCGGTGGTGCAGCTGGCGCTGGACGTCACGCGCGACGCCGAACTTCAGGCCCACCTGCGTGCAGCGCTGGCGCTGGCATTCGCGGTGCTGGTGCCGCTGCTGGCGCTGACCGGGCGCTGGATGGCGGGGCAGGGGCTGGCGCCGCTGGCGCGCATCACCGCCGCCGCGCGCGCGGTCACGCCGGCGGACCTCTCGGCCCGGCTGCCCCTGACCCCGCCCTGGCCCGACGAGCTGCGCGAGCTGGTTCAGGTGTTCAACGCCATGCTGGCGCAGATGGAGGAGGCCTTCGCGCGGCTGTCGCGCTTCTCGGCCGACCTGGCGCACGAGCTGCGCACGCCGCTGGGACACCTCAGCGCCGAGCTCGAGGTGTGCCTGATGCGCCCGCGCGGCGCGCGCGCCTACCGCGAGGCGCTCGAATCGGGGCTGGGCGAGTGCCGGCGCCTGAACGTGCTGATCGAGAACCTGCTGTTCATGGCACGAGCCGAGCATGCCGAGCAGGCGCTGCGCTGCGAGCCCTTCGACGCCGCGCAGGCCTGCGCCTGGGCGCTGCAGCAGCAGGCGCCGGCGGCGGCCCTGCGCGGCATCCGCACCCGGCTCGACGGGGCGGCCACGCTGGTGGCCGATCCGCTGCTGCTGCGTCAGGCGCTGGCCAACCTGCTGAGCAACGCGATCCGGCATTCGCGCGACGGCGGCGAGGTGCGCGTGCGGCTGCAGGCACTGGCCGGCGGGGTGGAGATCGCGGTGCAGGACGACGGCGAAGGCATCGCCGCGCCGCACCTGCCGCACCTGTTCGACCGCTTCTACCAGGTGGATGCGGCGCGCCGCCACGGCGCGGGCCAGGGCACGGGGCTGGGCCTGGCCATCGTGAAGACCATCGCCGAGCTGCACGGGGGCCGCGTGCGCGTGCACAGCGTGCCCGGCCAGGGCACGACGCTGACGATGCACTTTCCGGCCGCCCCGCCCGGCCTGCGCGCCCCGGCCGTCGCGGCCGTCGCGCCCTCTGAGCAAGGTCGTGCGGCCATGAAGCCCGACTGGGACCGCCTCTCGCACCGCGCCTTCAAGATCGGCCTGGTGCTGAAGGGGCTGGACGGCCTGCTCGAGATCGCCGGCGGCGCGGCGCTGCTGTCCACGCCTCGGCCGCTGATCCGCCACGCCGTGGCGCTGCTCACGCGGCAGGAGCTGTTCGAAGACCCGCACGACATGCTGGCCAACTACCTGGCGCACCTGGTGCAGCACCTGTCGCTGGGGGCGCAGCAGTTCGCCGGCCTGTACCTGGGCGCACACGGGCTGGTGAAGCTGGCGATGGTGGCGGGCCTGGTGCACGGCGGGCGTTGGTCGTACGCGGCGGCCGTGCTGCTGATGAGCGGCTTCATCGCCTACCAGGGCTGGCATCTGGTGCACCACCCCTCGCCGCTGCTGGCGCTGCTGACCGTGACCGATGGCGCCGTGCTGGCGTTGATCGTGCGCGAGTGGCGCCACCCGCCCGGGCGGCCCGCGAAATGACAGAAATGTCATCGGGCCGATCGCGCTTCATCACGGGGGCTGCCGTAGCCTCACCGTCATGAGATGGCGAGCACCGTGGCCCGACCTGCAGAAGGCGCGGCCCATGCGGGCGGGGGCCTGGGCCCTGGCCCTTGCAGTCGGCCTGGCCGGCTGCGCCGCGCCGCCGCCGGCGCCGCCGCCCCCCGATCTGCCGCAGCAGGCCCGGGCACTGGCGGCGCGCCGGCTCGACGACCCCGGCCTGGCCGCGGCCCAGGCGCGGCTGCACCTGCCCACCGCCGCCGACGCGCCCTGGACGCCCGACCGCATCACCGTGGCCGCCTGGTACTTCGACCCAGCGCTGGCCCAGGCGCGCGCCGTGGCGCGCCAGGCCGAGGCCGAGGCCGCGCGCGCCGCCCAGCGCGCCAATCCGACGCTGCAACTCAGCCCGGAACGCATCTTCAGCGGCGCCTACGCCGGCTCGCCGTGGACGGTGGGCGCGGCGCTGCTGCTGCCGCTGCTGCACCCGGGCGAGGCCGCGGCGCGGCGCGACATCGCCGCGGCCGACACCGAGCAGGCGCGCGACCGGGCCGCGCTGGCGGTGTGGCACAGCCGCGTGCGGGCCGTGGCCGCGCTGCGCACGCTGCTGCTGGCGCGGCAGGCCCAGGCGCTGGCGCAGACCGCGGCCGGCGCGCA
>JAGWLO010000107.1 GCA_028872015.1 Burkholderiales bacterium
GATGCAGCGCGCCTCTTCCACCGCGTTCCAGTGCCCGCTCATGAACAGCGGGCTGTAGCCGGCGCGGGCCAGCTCGTCCTCGATGCCGCGCAGCGCCACGCCGTAGAACGGGCTGTCGATCGATTGCGTCACCACGCCCACGCTGAGCGTGCGCCCGCCGGCCAGGCAGCGCGCCACCGGGTCGGGCACGAAGCCCAGGCGCGCGATGGCGGCGTCCACCGCCGCGCGCTTGTCGTCGCTGACGACGGCGGTGCCGTTCAGGATGCGCGAGACGGTGCTGGGCGACACGCCGGCCAGCTCGGCCACCATGCCCAGCGTGGCCTTGGGTGCCGCCCGGGCAGTGTTCTTGGCGCTGGCGCGCGGCCGCGTCGTGCTCTTCATGGGGCGGATCGGGTTGGTCTCGTCGCAGTTTAAGGGGCGCCGCGGGCCGCACCCGGCGGCGCGGCTCAGAGCCTGTGAAGCATTCGCTTCGCGCTGACCGAAGGTGCGGCCACGTCCAGCGAAGCGGTTGACGAAGCCGCAGGCGCGAGCCATGCGTTCGGCCAGATGTGTGGCACGAGCAAGGGCCTGATCTGCGGGTCTACCCTGAGCCCTGCGGTCTTCATACAGTAGCTGCCTCTGCTGCAGACGGAGTTGTGCCCAGACCCAGCAACTGCGGCGCCAGCGCCAGCGTGCGCATCAGGTTGTGCGCCAGCGCGAACAGCAGCGCCACGCAGCGAACCTTCTTCAGGCCCCGTACCGGCATGCGCTGCAGGCCGCGGTTGCGCGCCTGCGCGTTGACGCATTCGGCCGTGGCGGCTCGCCGCTTGTACAGCTCCTTGGCGTCGTCGCTGGCCATGCGCTGCCGCCAGCTCGCTACCGCCGCGCTGTCGTCGGGTTTGGGTTCGTGCTTGTCCTGCTGGACCTCTTTGCCGTCGTCGTCCTTCTTGGCCCGTGCCTCGGGCACCGGCGCATAGACCTCGGTCTTGTCAGCCACCGCCTCGAGCTGCGCGTGCGCCGGGAAGCCACCGTCGACGAGCATCTTCTGCGGTGCGCTGCCCAGGCGCTGTTCGATCTGCTGGACCATGGGTGCGAGCTGCGCCATGTCCGAGCCGCTGGTGCTGACCTCCACGCCCACGATGACCTGGCTGTCGCAGTCGCTGGCGTACTGGGTGTTGTACGCCGGCCTGTAGCCGCCATCGGCCATCTTCATGACGCTGGCATCGGCGTCGGTGCTCGACGCCCGGGCCTCTTCGGCCCTGCTGCCGTTGCGCCGCTTGATCGCCTCCAGTTCGGGCAGCCGCTCCAGCGCACTTTGCAGCCGCTCTTGCATCTCGCGGCGGGCCCGTTGCTGGGCCGCCACCTTGCGTCGGCTGTCCTGCGCCGGGTCGGCGTCAATCTGCTCCTTGAGCTCGCGCACCCGTGCACGCGCCAGCTCCAGGTTGTCCTGCAGACTGGCCTTGCGCCGGAACGAGGCCGCACCCGCACTGGCCCGAACCCGCACGCCGTCCTGCGCCACGCACGGCAGCTTCACCGCGCCAGCGCTCATCAGTGCGGCCAGGCTCGCACTGAGCAATTCGTCCAGCGCCGCACCGTGCGCCACTCGGAAGTCCGACAGGCTGTGGTGGTTGACCTGCACGCCTCCGCTCATCCAGCGGTAAGCGTCATGCTCGAGCACCAGCCGCGAGAGCTGCCTGGCGCTGCCCACGCCCTGCAGCGTGGCGTACAGCCACAGGCCCAACAAAATCTGCGGGGCAATCGCGCTGCGGCCCACGCCCCCTTGGCGAACCTTGATCGCCGCGTACATCGCGCTGAGGTCTTGCCGCTCTACCCACGCCCACACCAACCGAGCCCTGTGCCCTTCGGGCAGCAGCGACTCCAGGTCCATCGGGCGCAGTTCGATCTGCGTGCGATTGGGCATGATCACCCGCGCCGTCGCCACGCTTCCCGCATGCGCCGGCTTGTCGCCCGCCACAGTCGCCACAGATTTGGGGCCGAACAGGTCTTGCCCTTCGGTCGGCATCGGCTCACTCGTCTCGGTAGTCATGCCATTTCAACGACCGAACGCGCCTGCCGCTGTCGGGGTTACCCCAAATCTTCACAAGCTCTCAGGCCTTGCGGGTACGTCAGCAGCGCACCGGCCGGGTACTGCTCGGCACGGCTGTCGAAGAGCGAGCCCTTCAGGTCGAGCCGGAAGTCGCTGCTGAGCTTCTTGCTGAAACTGGCGATGACGTTGGCGTTCTGCGTCTGCGGCTGGATCTCGGCGCGCGGGTTCTGGTAGGCGCAGCTGCCGGCCTGCAGGGCGGCGTAGCTGGGGCAGGCGCCGCCGTAGAAGAACGAGCTCGTCGGGTCGCCGCTGAAGCTCGGCGCGTTCGGGTTGGTGAGGTAGGGCGACAGGGTCGCGGGCTGCGGGTTGTTGTAGGGCTCGGGTACGCCGGGCGTGCGGCTGATGCCGCCCTGGGCGGTCCAGTTCGTGACCTGCCAGGCCCCGCGGCCGGCCCGCTGGTTGTAGGTGATGCGGTTCTGGTGCCGGTACTCCAGCCCGATGTAGCCGGTGTAGCCGTCGGCGTCGTAGTCGCCGAAGCCGTGCATGAACGACGCATGCACCGTGCCGCCGCCGCCTTCGGTGGCGCCGCCGCCTTCGAGCGAGACGCGGGTGCCGGTGAAGCTCTTCTTCAGGATGATGTTGACCACGCCGGCCATGGCATCCGAGCCGTAGGTGGCCGAGGCGCCGTCCTTCAGCACCTCGATGCGCTCGACCGCATCGAACGGGATGTTGGAGACGTCGACGAACGAGCGCTGGCCGTCGTCGGACAGCGGGTACGGCGCCATCCGGTGGCCGTCGATCAGCACCAGCGTGGCGGCAGTGGTCAGGCCGCGCAGCGAGATGCCGCTGGCGCCCGAGGCGAAGGCCTGCGAGAAGCCCTGGCTCAGCGTGCCCTGGCCGTTGGCGGAGATGCCTTGCAGCACCTCGGCGATGGTGGTGTAGCCGGACTTCTGCAGATCGGCCGAGGTGATCACCTGGACCGGGCTGGGCGTCTCGGCGTCCACGCGCAGGATGCGCGAGCCCGTGATCTCGACCCGTGCCGCCGGGGCGGTGGCGGTGCCGGTGCTTTGGGCGAACGCGGGGGCCAGGGCCGCCGCGGCGAGTGCCGTACCCGCCAGGGCCTGCAGGGTGGCCGCATGAAGGGTGCTGAACCTGTACTTCATCTTCAACTCCGAGGAATTAGGGGGAACTGACAAAAATTCTAGTGAAGCGACGATGACGGACCCGGCGCGCACCGCCAAATTCTGCGTAAATGCAACAGCCCGTCAGGCGCTGATGTGACCCGACTGCAGCACTGGGAAAAGTTGCGCAAAGGAGCGGTGATGAAGGTCCGTGCAGCGCAACATCACGGGCTAATGAGTGACGTAATGTGTTGGCCAATTAATCCTAATTCGCACAACGTCACAAGACGTCATTTTGTCGGTGCGGTGTCGCACCCCGACCCCGAACTCAGCCGCCGCGTGCCGCCCGCGCCGCCGCCAGGAGGTCGCCCAGGATGGCGCTGTCGTCCTGCACCTGCGGGTCGCCCGGGGCATGGAACTCGGGGTGCCATTGCACCGCGGCGATGTAGCCCGGGCCGGGGCGGCGCACGGCCTCGACCAGGCCGTCGGCGGCGCAGCGGGCTTCCACCACGAACCCGGGCGCCAGGTCCTTGATGCCCTGGTGGTGGATGCTGTTGGTGGTGGTGCGGGCCCGGCCCGGGTAGAGCGCCGCCAGCCTGGTGCCGGGCACGAACTCGACCTCGTGGTGGTGCTGCTCGTAGCGGCCGCTCACGCGGTGGTCCAGCGACTGCGGGCGCTGGGTGGGGAGGTCCTGCCACAGCGTGCCGCCGTAGGTGACATTGAGCAGCTGCAGCCCGCGACAGATGCCGAACACGGGCTTGCCCAGGGCGACGAAGGCGCGGATCAGCTCCATCTCGTAGCGGTCGCGCACGCGGTCGCCCTGCCAGTCGGGGTGCAGCGGCTGCTCGCCGTAGCTCTGCGGCGCGACGTCGTTGCCACCCTGCAGCACCAGCCCGTCGAGCGCGGCGGCGTAGTCGTGCAGCGCGATGTCGCTGCGCTGCACGATGCTGGTGGCGTCCACCGCCGGCACCATCACCGGCGCCGCGCCGCCGGCCAGCAGCCAGTGAGCCACCGACTGCTCCAGGTAGTGCAGCGTCTTCGACCACACCCCCTGCGCCGGGATGCCGGCGGCCCCGGGCGTGTAGATGCGTGCCGAGACGCCGATCAGGGCCGGCGCGTTCTCATTCTTCATCCCCGTCACCCCCGGCGGCTCCTTCCCGGCGCGCCGCTTCCACGCGCTGCGCCAGACGCTGCGCCAGCGGCGCCATGCGCTGAACCAGCGCTTGCGGCGGCTCGGTGCCACCCAGGCGCCAGGCCGGCAGTGGCAGCGTGCTCATGTAGGGCGGGTCGAACCAGCGGTCGCTGCTGCGTTCGGTGGCAGCCAGCGAGATCGCGCCGCCACCCAGCACCAGCGCCAGCACCGTGGCGGTGACGGCGCGCGGGTGCGCCGGCACCAGGTGCCGCAGGTGGGCGTAGACCACGGCCACCAGCAGCAGGGCCTGCAGCGGCGGGCCCAGCTGCCACAGGGCCGGGGCGTCGATGGCGGCCCCGGCCTGTGGCCACAGGGACTCGAACAGGCCCACGCCGAGCAGCCCCGGCAGGGCGATGCGCAGGTGGCCGGTGAAATCGAAGCGGTGCTGGAACAGCTTGGACAGCAGCGCCCACAGCCCGCACCAGGCCGCCAGGGCCACCGGCAGCCCCACCAGCGTGGGCAGCCACTGCGACAAGTCGGCGCCGGGGTCCAGCGCCAGCCATTGCTGCGCCACCTGCAGCGCCACCAGGCCCGCGCCGGCCAGCCAGGGCAGGGCGGCGCCGCCGCGGCGCGCGGGCAGGGCGCGCTCGGCGGCCAGCGCCTCGCCCGGCAGGCGCAGCCGCAGCCGGCTGTGGCCCAGCTGCAGCAGCGCGCCGGCGGCGGGCAGCGCCCGCGTCTGGCCCGGGGCCAGCCGCTCGGCACCCAGGCGCAGGCCGTTCAGGCCGGGCAGCGCCGTGATCTGCACGCCGCCCTGGTCGTCGAGATCGATGCGGGCGTGGTGCGGGGCGACGTACGGGTCGTCGAGCACGAGCTCGTTGTCGAGCGCGCGGCCGATGGTCAGCGGCCAGGCCCGCACGTCGACGGCGCGCGCCATGCGGGCGTCGCGCTCGTGGCACTCGATCAGCGCGAGGCGTCTTGGGGTCGCGTCCATCCGAAGCCGTCGATGTAGTGGCGGGCCAGTTGTTCGGCGCTGCCCAGGGTGACGCCGTGGGCCTCGAAGCGGCCCTGCACGCCGGTGGTGCTGGCGTCCAGCGTGGCCACCAGCACCACCAGGTCGTGCAGGCCGGGCAGCTTCTTGTACGCGCGCAGGCAGATCACGGCCTTCAGCGGCAGGCCGGCGCTGGCGACCTGGCTCTCCACGCATTGGCCCGCCGTCAGCTGCGGGCTGTCGCGGCCGATGAACTCGTTGCGGAAGCTGGCCGAGTAGCGCTGGTCGAAGCGCAGGGCGCCGAGCCGGCTGCCGTCGTAGGCTTCGTGGCGCACGGTGAGGTAGCCGGTGAGCAGCGCGCCGTTGACGTAGATGCGGCTGTCCATGACGCAGTCCGAGCGCTCGAACTGCAGCCCGCGCGTGGCCTGCGGCGTGCCGCGGCCCCAGCAGCGCATGAAGGTCTCCTGCGGCACGGGGATGCGGTAGCGCGGGTGGCCGGCGCTGCGCCAGGGCTGGGCCACGAACTGCGCCGTCAGCGCGGCCTGGTGGGCGGTGAGCTGGCGCGTGATCTCGGCCCAGGCCGGGGCCGTGATGGGCGCGCTGCCGCGGCCGCGTGCCAGCAGCGCGCGCACCGCGTCGGCCGGCACCAGAAAGCTCACCTGCTCGCCGTCGCGCCGGGCGGCCACGTTCACGCCCACCAGCCGTCCCTGCTCGTCCAGCGCCGGCCCGCCGCTCATGCCCGGGCTGAGCGAGCCGCCGAAGAACAGCGTGGGCAGGAAGCTGCGCTCCACCAGGCCGTTGTAGCTGCCTTCGGCGACGGCGAAGCCCACGTCCAGCGGGTTGCCCAGCGAGTAGATGCGCGCACCGCGCGCCAGCGGGTCGTCCTGCGGCCGCAGCGCCACCGCGCCCAGCCCCGCCAGCGGTGCCGGGTCGACAGGCCGCAGCAGTGCCAGGTCGTGCACCACGTCGAAGGCCAGCAGCTGCAGCGTGCCCTGGCGGCCGTCGACGGTGGCGTAGACCAGCCGGTAGCGGCCGGGCTGCAGCGCGACCTGGCTGACCACGTGGTAGTTGGTCACGAGCAGCCCGCTCGCATCGACGATGAAGCCCGAGCCGACCGAGGCCTGGCTGTCCTGCGTCTTCAGCAGCGTGCGCACCTGCAGCAGCAGCGGTCGGGTGCGCTCGTACAGGCGCTGGCCGGCACCCGTGATCGCCGGTTGCGCGGCGCTGGCGGCCGGGACGGCCGGAGCGACCGGCTGCGCCAAGACGGGCCCGGCGGCCAGGCTTGCGAGCAGCCCGGCGAGCCCCGCGACCAGTCCCGCGATCAGTCCCGCGATCAGTCCCGGAAAGCGCCTGGCGAACCCAGTGCCCAGACCCGAGCCGGCCCGCGCGGCCCGCCATCCCGGCACGGCAGCCCGACTCATGCGCGCATCAGCGTGCTCTTGCCGAACAGGCTCTCGATCAGGTCCACCGCCAGGGCCGCCGTCTTGTTGCGCACGTCCAGCGCCGGGTTCAGCTCCATTACGTCCAGGCTGGCCAGGCGGCCCGTGTCGGCGATCATCTCCATGCACAGCTGGGCCTCGCGGTAGGTGGGGCCGCCGGGCACGGTGGTGCCCACGCCGGGGGCGATCTCGGGGTCGAGGAAGTCGACGTCGAAGCTCACGTGCAGGTGCGTCTTGTCGTCCAGCGTGGCCAGCGCCAGCTCCATGGCGTGGCGCATGCCCATCTCGTCGATGTAGCGCATGTCGAAGACCTCGAGCCCCACCTCGTGCACGAAGCGCTTCTCGCCCGGGTCGACGCTGCGGATGCCGATCTGGCGGACCGCCTTCGGGTTGAGCGCGGGCACCGTGCCGCCGATCTCGATCAGCGCCTGCGGCCCGTGCCCGCACAGGCAGGCCACCGGCATGCCGTGCACGTTGCCGCTGGGCGTGAGCACGCTGGTGTTGAAGTCGGCATGAGCATCCAGCCACAGCACGCGCAGCTTCTTGCCCTGCTCGCGGCAGTGGCGGGCCACCGCGCTGATGCTGCCGATGCCCAGGCAGTGGTCGCCGCCCAGCAGGATCGGCAGCCGGCCCAGGCGCAGCTCGGCCAGCACGGCCGCGTGCACGGCCTGGTTCCAGGCCACGACTTCGGCCAGGTGGCGGTAGCCGTCCACCGGCGGCAGCCAGGGGTTGGCGGGGCCGGCGAGGTTGCCGCGGTCCTGCACCGCCAGGCCGCGCGCCTGCAGCGCCGCCGGCAGGCCGGCCACGCGCAGCGCCTCGGGGCCCATGCTGGCGCCGCGGCTGCCGGCGCCGATGTCGGTGGGGGCGCCGATCAGGCTGATGTCCAGGGTCGTGGGCCGCATGGTGGCGGGTTCAGCGCGCCGCGCCGGTCTCGAAGCCGTAATGCGTGGCCAGCAGCTGCCAGGCCTCTTCGGCGGTCTCGACGAAGCTGAACAGCGCCAGGTCGTCGGCCGCGATCATGCCGGTCTCGACCAGGTGGTCGAAGTTCAGCAGCCGCTGCCAGAACTCGCGCCCGAAGAGCAGGATCGGGCGCTTGCGGCTCTTGCCGGTCTGCACCAGGGTCAGCGTCTCGAACAGCTCGTCCAGGGTGCCGAAGCCGCCGGGGAAGCACACCAGCGCGATGCTGCGCATCAGGAAGTGCATCTTGCGCAGCCCGAAGTAGTGGAACTGGAAGCACAGCTCGGGCGTGATGTACGGGTTGGGCGCCTGCTCGTGCGGCAGCACGATGTTCAGCCCGATGCTCTTGCCACCGAGCTCGTGCGCGCCGCGGTTGCCGGCTTCCATGATGCCGGGGCCGCCGCCCGTGACCACGTACAGCGGTGAGGCCAGCGCGCGCGAGCGCTCGGTGGCCAGCGCCGCGAAGCGCCG
>JAGWLO010000030.1 GCA_028872015.1 Burkholderiales bacterium
AGCAGGCCCGCGAAAGCGCGGAACTTGGCCGGCTCGGTGAAGGCGAGCGAGGGGTCGAGCGCGGCGGCGCGCTGCGCCTGCGCGGCCGCCTCGCCGAAGCGGCGCTCATGCGCCAGGATCTCGGCCAGCACGTAATGCGCGCGGGCGCTGGCGGGCTTGGCCGCGATCACCTCGCGCATCATCGCCTCGGCCTGCCCATAGTGGCCCTGGGCGACGGCAGTGCGCACCTGCGCCACATCGGGCAGCGCGGATGCCGGGGCCGAGGCCGCCGCCAGCAGCACCGCGAACGAGAACAGGAGCAACGAACGTTTCATGGCCAATTCCTTTCAGTCGACGCGCGACACCACCAGCACGGCGTTGGTACCGCCGAACGCAAACGAGTTGCTCATGGCATGGCGCAGCGCGGGCAGGGCGCGCGCGGTGCCGCGAACCAGGTCGATCGCGAAGCCCGGGTCGAGTGCCGCGCCCTCGGGCACCGGCGGCACGGCCCGGCGCTCGAGCGCGCGCAGCGTGGCCACGAGTTCGATCGCGCCACCGGCGCCCAGCAGGTGCCCCACCAGCGCCTTGGTGGCGGTGACGGCTGGCGGCGTGGCGCCGAACACGCGCTGCAGGGCCGCGGCTTCGGCGGCATCGCCGGCCAGGGTGGCCGTGCCGTGGGCATTCACGTGGCCGATGTCGGCCGCGGCCAGGCCGGCGTCGCGCAGCGCGGCGTGCATCGTGCGCACCTGGCCGTCCGGGTCGGGCTGGGTGATGTGGCGAGCGTCGCAATGGGTGGCATAGCCGGCGAGCCAGGCCGCCACGGGGGCGCGGCGCGCCCGCGCGTGGTCCTCGGTCTCCAGAACCAGGGCCGCGGCACCCTCGCCGAGGGCGAAGCCCGCCCGGTCGGCGGCGAAGGGCCGGCAGGCCTGCGCGCCGTCGGTGCCGGGCGGCACCGGGGCCAGCACGCGCATGGCGCGCCAGGCGCCGATCACGCCCGGGGACAGCAGCGCCTCGCTGCCGCCGACCAGGGCCACATCCAGGCGGCCGTGGCGCAGCGCCAGCAGGGCCTCGCCGATGGCCACCGCGGAAGAGGCGCAGGCGCAGGTGTAGCCGAGCGCCGCGCCGCGGGCGCCGAAGCGCAGCGCCAGCTCGGCCAGCGCCGCGCTGGGCATGCCGGTGACGACGCTGGTGGGCCGGATGCGTTGCTGCCGGGCATAGACGGCCTGGCAGGTGGCGTCGAAGGTGGCCGCGCCGCCCATGCCGCTGCCCCAGTACACGCCGAGCCTGAACGGGTCGACGCCATCGGCCGCCAGCCCGGCCCGGTCCATCGCGGCGTCGGCGGCCGCCAGCGCCAGGGCGCTGCCGCGGTCCAGCGGCAGGCGCGAAGGGGCCGCCACGCGGCCGGCGTCGAAATCGGCGCGGCCCAGGGCCAGCGGCCCAGGGTCCGCGCCGGGCAGGTCGAAGCTTTCGGCCCGCAGTGCCGAGCGCCCGGCGAAGAGCGCGGCGTCGAAATCGGCCAGCGTGGGGCCCAGCGGCGAGACGACGCCGCAGCCGGTGATGCACACGCGCGGCATGCCTGGTGCAACGGTCCGGCTCAGGCGGCCGCCGGCACGCGCGCGGCCAGGCCTTCGTCGAGTGCGGCGCAGACGTCGGCCAGCGTGAGCTCGGCCTGACGCGGGTCGAGCCGTTCTTCGGGGATGCGCAGCGAGAAGCGATCCTCGACCGCGAACACGAACTCCATCAGCGCCAGCGAATCCAGCCCCAGCGCCGGCAGCGTGGTCTGGGGCGTGAGCTGCTCGCGCGGCACGTTGAACTGCGTGTGCAGGACGCTGGCGACGGTGTCAAAGGTGGACGACGGCATGGCGGAGTGGGGCTGGAGGTTGGGGGGCCGGGTGCGCTGTCGGGGCGGCGGCAGCCGCATCGACGAAGCGGACGGTCTCGCGCACGACGTCGCGGCGGTCATTGTCGATCGTGATCATGTGGTAGCTGTCGGGCAGCAGCACGCGCCGGAACGAGCCCGCCTGCAGCTGCTGCTGCACCAGCGTGACGTTGGCGGGGCTGGCCACCTCGTCCTCGGCCGCGTGCAGCGCCAGCACCGACTTGCAGCGCAAGGTCGGCAGCAGGCGCCGCACCAGCCGGCGCAGGCGGTCGTTCTCGCGCAGGTGGGGCACGCCGATGGTGGCGGCGCCGGCGCGCGAGACCCGGCGCTCGGCCAGTTCGCGCGCCACCCAGCCGCGCACGCGCGGATTCTTCACGCCGAAGGGCGGCCGCTCGCGGTAGTGCCAGAAGCGCCCCAGCGGCGTGTACAGCGCCAGCGGCAGCAGGAACCGGTGGCGCGGCACGGCCCAGCCGTCCAGGCGCAGCGAAGTCGACATCAGCACCAGGCCGTCGATGGCGCCGGCCACCTCGGGGTCGATCAGCGCCCCCAGGGCCAGGCTGGCGCCGGCCGACAGGCCCACCAGCACCACGCGGTGGCCGCGCCGGGCTTCGCCGCGCACCGCCTGGCCCACGGCATGCAGCCAGTCGCGGTGCGACGAGGCGCGCTGCTGCGTGCGCGCGGGGTCGTACGAATAGCCCTCGATCGCCAGCGGCAGCACGCGGTGGCCGGCCAGGCGCAGGCCGCTGACCACCGACAGCATCTCGTCGGCGGTGCTGCACAGCCCGTGCAGCAGGATCGCGGTGGCCGGCGCGCGCGGCGCGGTGCTCAGCACGGGGCGGGCCCGCGCGGTGCGGGGCCGTGTCGTATTCTCATGGGCTCCTTTATCGCCGCGATGGCCTGACGGCAAGCTGACCAACGATGCGCTTCCTGCTGGTGGAAGACGACGCCGTGTTGCGCGACGTGGTGCAGCGCAGCCTGACCGAGGCGGGCCATCGCGTGGACGTGGCCGCCACGGCCGCCGACGCGCGCCACCTGTGGCGCGTGCAACCGGTGGATGCCGTGCTGCTCGACCTGAACCTGCCCGACGGCAGCGGCCTGGCCGTGCTGCGCGACGCGCGCGGCCGGGGCGACCGCACGCCCGTGCTGGTGCTGACCGCCCGCAACCGCACCGACGAGCGCGTGGCGGGCCTGGACGCCGGCGCCGACGACTACCTGGGCAAGCCCTTCGACCTGGCCGAGGTGGAGGCCCGGCTGCGCGCCCTGGTGCGCCGCACCCTGGGTGCCGACGACCAGGCCGAGGTCGGCCGGCTGCGGCTGGACCGGCGCGCCGGCCGCATCTACCTCGGCGGCGGCGCGGCACGCGGCGAGCTCGAACTGCCGGCGCGCGAGTTCGAGGTGCTGCTGGCGCTGATGACGCCGCCCGGCCACGTGGTGAGCAAGCGTGCGCTGTCGGACCGGCTCTCGGGCTTCGACGACGCGCTGGGCGACAACGCGCTCGAGGCCTTCGTCTCGCGCCTGCGGCGCAAGCTGCAGGGCAGCGGCGCCACCATCCGCACCGTGCGCGGGCTGGGCTACCTGATCGAGCCCGGGGGCGAGGGCAGTGACTGAAGGCGGAGGCGCCGATCGGGCACGGCCGCTGCCCTCGCTGCGCCGGCGCGTGCTGTGGCGCGTGATGGGGCCGCTCGCGCTGACCTGGCTGCTGGGCAGCGCGCTCACGGTCACCGTGGCGGCCGTCTACACGCGCAAGGCCTTCGACCGCTCGCTGCTGGACGACGCCTATGCGGTGGCCGCCAATGTCGAGCTGCGAGGCTCGCGGCTGGCCTTCGCGCTGTCCGCACACCAGGCCGCGCAGGTGCTGTTCGACCACGGCGAGACGGTGCTGTTCGCGGTGGCGGCCGCCGATGGCGACTACATCGCCGGCCAGCGCGGCCTGGTGCCCGAAAGCGCAGCCGGGGCTGGTCCCTGGACCTTCGGCGACCGCGAGTTCGAGCACCTGGCGCTGCGCACGGTGACGCTGCAGCGGGCGCTGCCGCGGCCTTTCATGGTGGTGGTGGCACAGACCACGCGCAGCCGCTCGCGCCTGGTGGGCCAGCTGCTGCTGGCCTCGGTGGTGCCGCAGGCGGTGCTATTGCTGTTGCTGGGGCT
Organism: Burkholderiales bacterium; assembly: GCA_028872015.1. Taxonomy (GTDB): domain Bacteria; phylum Pseudomonadota; class Gammaproteobacteria; order Burkholderiales; family Burkholderiaceae_C; genus Rubrivivax. The sequence continues at coordinate 4,004 of JAGWLO010000030.1, forward strand.
GTGGCTGCGGCGTTCGATCCGGCGCGAGCTCGAGCCGCTGACGCGCCTGGAACAGGCGCTCGAGCAGCGCGACACCAACGATCTGGCGCCCGTGCAGATGACGCCGCGCACGCGCGACATCGCCCACCTGGCCGACGCCGTCAACGCCTTGATGGCGCGCGTCGAGGCTGGCGTGCAGGTGCAGCGCGAGTTCGCAGGCAACGTGGCGCACGAGCTGCGCACGCCGCTGGCGGGCATCCGCTCGCTGGCCGAATACGGCCTGGCGCAGCGCGACGCCGCGGTCTGGCAGCAGCAGCTGCGGCGCATCGTCGCCAGCGAGGCCCGCGCCAGCCACCTGGTGGACCAGCTGCTGGCGCTGGCGCTGGCCGACGAGGCCGGCGCCAGCCTGCAGCTGGGGCCGGTGGCGCTGGATGTGCTGGTGCGCGACCTGCTGCTGCGCACCCTGCCGCACGCCGACGCGCGGGGCGTGGATCTGGGTGCCGCGGGCCTGGAGCGGCCGCTGTTCGCGCTGGGCTCGCCGGCGCTGCTGGAAGGGCTGCTGTCGAACCTGCTCGACAACGCCTTCCGCTACGGCCGCCCGGCGCAGGCGGGTGTCGCGCCCCGCGTGACCGTGACCGCCGAGGCCCAGGGCGCCGAGGTCTGCCTCAGCGTCACCGACAACGGCCCCGGCATGGACGCCGAAGAGTGCGAACGCGTGCTGGCGCGCTGGGAGCAGGGCGCCGCTGCCCTGCAGCAGCGCGGCGGCACCGGCCTGGGCCTGGCGATTGCGGTGCGCTACGTGGCGCTGCTGGGCGGGCGCATGGCCCTGGGGGCCGCGCCGGAAGGGCCGGGCCTGCGCGCCAGCGTGTGGTTGCTGCGTCCACCGATGCAGGATCCGGTGACGGGCGCAGCACCCTGAGGCCGGCACGCACCGGGGCGGGTCGCCGACGGGCGAGGCCCATTCGGACGTCCGGACGACGCGTGGCGCTCGGGGGCCGGCGCCGCGCCATCCGACCCGGCTGATCGACCGGCCCGAAGAACGGAGGCCCGCCCCCCGAGATGCGCGATGGGTACGAGGGCGATGCCGCCGTGCTGGGGCCATTGATTACCATCGGTGCGCCGCATTGCGGTGCCCCCCAGCCGCAGCGCGTGCCATCCCCTTCGAATCCGAGCCCCTGGCGCCTGTCCGTCGCCCCGATGATGGACTGGACCGATAGCCACTGCCGCGTGCTGCACCGCCTGATCACGCGCCGCACCCGGCTCTACACCGAGATGGTGACCACCGGCGCGCTGGTGCACGGCGACGTGGCGCGCCATCTCGACTTCAACGCCGAAGAGCACCCGCTCGCGCTGCAGTTGGGCGGCAGCGACCCGGCCGAGCTCGCGCAGGGTGCGCGGCTGGCCGCGCAGTGGGGCTACGACGAGGTGAACCTGAACTGCGGCTGCCCGAGCGAGCGCGTGCAGCGCGGCAGCTTCGGCGCCTGCCTGATGGCCGAGCCGGCCCTGGTGGCCGATGGCGTGAAGGCCATGCGCGACGCCAGCGCGCTGCCGGTGACGGTGAAGCACCGCATCGGCATCGACCGCGAGGAGCGCTACGCCTTCGTGCGCGATTTCGTCGGCACCGTGGCCGAGCGCGGCGGCTGCGAGGTGTTCATCGTGCACGCCCGCAACGCCTGGCTGAAGGGCCTGTCGCCGAAGGAGAACCGCGAGATCCCGCCGCTGCGCTTCGAGGTCGTGCACCGGCTCCAGCGCGATTTTCCGCAGCTGACCTTCGTCATCAACGGCGGCATCACCACCGACGCCCAGATCGAGCAGCAACTGCAGCAGCTGCCGGGCGTGATGGTGGGCCGCCAGGCGTACCACGAGCCCTGGTCGATGGCCGGGTGGGACGCGCGCTTCTTCGGCGACACCGCGCGCCAGCCCGCGGCAGGCACGCCCGCGGCACCCGATCGCGACGAGGTCGAAGACCGCTTCGTGGCCTACCTCGCGCGCCTGGCCGCGGCCGGCGTGCCCTGGGGCCACGCGTCGCGCCACATGCTGGGGCTGCGCAACGGCCAGCCGGGTGCCCGGCGCTGGCGCCAGGTGTGGTCCGACCCGGGGCTGAAGGCCGGCCCGCCCGCGGTGGCGCAGCGCCTGGCCCGCGCCGCGATGCAGAATGCCGCCGCAGCGCAGAACGACCTCGTGACGCCATGACCTCGCCATGACCTCGCCATGACCGAACCCCTGCTGGCCATCATCGGGGGCAGCGGCCTGTACGACCTGCCGGGCCTGACCGACACCGCCTGGGTCGAGGTCGACACGCCCTGGGGCGCACCTTCCGACCAGGTGTTCACGGGGCGGCTGCAGCAGGGCGGGCACTCGGTGCGGCTGGCCTTCCTGCCGCGCCACGGCCGCGGCCACCGCATCCCGCCGAACGAGGTGAACTACCGCGCCAACATCGCCGCGCTCAAGCAGCTGGGCGCGACCGAGGTGCTGTCGATCTCGGCCGTGGGCAGCCTGCGCGCCGACCTGCCGCCGGGCCACTTCGTGATCGTCGACCAGTACATCGACCGCACCGCGGCGCGCGCGGGCAGCTTCTTCGGCACCGGCCTGGTGGCCCATGTCTCGCTGGCGCAGCCGGTCTGTGCCCGGCTGGGCGCCCGGGTGGCGGCGGTGCTGGCGGCGCAGGGCGTGCCGCATGTGCAGGGCGGCACCTATGTCGTGATCGAGGGACCGCAGTTCTCGACCCTGGCCGAGTCGCAGCTGTACCGCAGCTGGAACGCCAGCGTCGTGGGCATGACCAACCTGCCCGAGGCGCGACTGGCGCGCGAGGCCGAGCTTTGCTATGCCTCGGTGGCCATGGTCACCGACTTCGACTGCTGGCATGCCGAGCACGAGGCGGTGAGCGTGAGCGCGGTGATCCAGGTGCTGCTGGGCAACGCCGTCCATGCCAAGGCGCTGGTGGCTGGCATGGCCGGCGTGGCGGCGTCGGGGGCACCGGCCACCCTGGCCTGCGGCTGCCGCCACGCGCTCGACCATGCCGTGATGACGGCGCCTTCGGCGCGCGACCCGGCGCTGGTGGCGCGCCTGCAGGCCATCGCCGGCCGCGTGCTCGGCGCGCCGACATGATCGTCGGCGGCGAGTCGCTGCGGCCCTTGCGGCCGGCGCCCGAGGGCGATGCGCTGTGGGTGATCGACCAGCGCGCGCTGCCGCACCGGCTGCACTGGCAGCGGCTGGCCACGCCGGCGGCGGTGTGCACCGCGATCCGAGAGATGTGGGTGCGTGGCGCGCCGCTCATCGGCGCCGTGGCGGCCTACGGCCTGGCCTTGCAGATGCGCGCGGACCCGTCGGACGCGGCGCTGAGCCGCAGCGCCGCCGTGCTGCGCCAGGCGCGGCCCACCGCCATCAACCTGGCCTGGGCGCTGGACCGCATGCAGGCGCGGCTGCGGGGCGAGGCGCCGGGCCGGCGGGCTGCGCGGGCCTGGGCCGAAGCCGCCGCCATCGCCGAGGACGACGTCGCCACCAATGCCGCCATCGGCCGCCACGGCCTGCCGCTGCTGCAGGCCCTGGCTGCGCGCAGGCCGGGCCCGGTGCAGGTGCTGACGCATTGCAACGCCGGCTGGCTGGCCACGGTCGACTGGGGCACCGCCACCTCCCCCCTCTACCAGGCCCAGGCGGCCGGCCTGCCGGTGCACGTGTGGGTGGACGAGACGCGGCCGCGCAACCAGGGCGCCAGCCTCACCGCCTGGGAGCTGGGGCAGGCCGGCGTGCCCCACACCCTGATCGCCGACAACGCCGGTGGCCACCTGATGCAGCGCGGGCAGGTGGACCTCGTCATCGTCGGCTGCGACCGCGTCAGTGCGCGCGGCGACGTGTGCAACAAGATCGGCACCTACCTCAAGGCGCTGGCCGCGCACGACAACGGCGTGCCGTTCTACGTGGCGATGCCGCTGTCCACGCTCGACGCGGGCCTGCACGACGGCCTGGCCGGCATCCCGATCGAAGAGCGCAGCGGCCGCGAGCTCACGCACATCACGGGCCGCCATGCCGACGGCTCGGTGGTGGAGGTGCAGCTGGCCCCCGAGGGCACACCGGCGGCCAACCCGGCCTTCGACGTGACGCCGGCGCGGCTGGTCAGCGGCCTCATCACCGAGCGCGGCATCGTCGCCGCCACCGAGGACGCGCTGCGCGGCCTGGGGCGATTGCCATGACGCTGCCCGACGCCGAGCTACGCGCCGCGGCCCTGGCCGCCGTGCGGCGCCTGGATGCGCTGGGCCTGAACCGCGGCAGCACGGGCAACCTCAGCGTCCGTGCCGGCAGCAGCAGCGAGGGCGAGTTCTGGATCACGCCCACCGGCATGCCGGCCGACGCGCTGGGCAGCGATGACTTCGTGCTCATGGCCGACAGCGGGGTGCCGCGGCTCGGGCCGTGGCAGCCCTCGACCGAGTGGCCCTTCCACCGTGCCGTGTACCGCGCACGGCCCGAACTGCGCGCCGTCGTGCACATGCACTCGCCGCACGCCACCGCGCTGGCCTGCCTGCGCCGGCCCTTGCCGGCCTTCCACTACATGGTGGCGGTGGCCGGCGGCAGCGACGTGCCCTGCACGCCCTACCACCTGTTCGGCACCGAGGCCCTGTCGCAGGCGGTGGGTGCGGCCTTTGCGGGGCGCCAGGCCTGCCTGATGGCCAACCACGGCCTGGTGGCCGGCGGGGCCACGCTGGCGCAGGCGCTGAAGGTGGCGATCGAGATCGAGGCCTTGTGCGGCATCTACCTGCAGGCGCTGGCGGTGGGCGAGCCGGCGTTGCTGGACGCGGCGCAGATGGCCGAGGTGATCGAGCGCTTCAGGCACTACGGTCAGGCGCGCCGCTCCGGTGCCGGCGGCGCCTGAGGCGCGGGCCAGGTGGCCAGCAGCAGGCCGGCCAGCGCCAGCGCGAAGGCCGCCACGTGCCAGCGGCTGAAGGCCTCGCCCAGCACCCCCACGCCGACCAGCGCCGCCGTCACCGGCAGCATCACCGTGAACACGCCGGCGCGCGACGAAGGCACGTGGCGCAGGCCCTGCATCCACAGCCACACGCTGGCCACGCTGGCGGCCAGCGCGTAGAAGACCAGCAGGCCCCAGGCCGGCCCGGCGACGGCCGCGAAGTCGAACCCGCGCGCCTGCCCGAGCGCCAGCGGCGTGACCAGCGCCAGGCCCCACAGGTTGATCAGCGCGCTGATGCGCCGTGGCGCCACCTGCGCGGTCAGCCGCTTGCCGATGACCACGTAAGCCGCCTCGCAGAACACGGCCCCCAGCAGCAGGGCATGTCCCAACAGCGGTGCCGTGGCCGATGCCGCTGCGACCTCCCCCGGCGACGCCGGCCCCGCGTGGCGCGCGAGGGCCAGCAGCGCGATGCCCAGCGCCGCGCAGCCGATGGCCGCGGCCACGCGCGGCACGATGCGCTCGCCCAGGAACAGCCGCGACAGCAGCGCCACGGCGGCGGGGATCGCGGCCATGGTCACGCCGGCGGCCAGCGCCGAGGTCAGCGCCACGCCGTACAGCATGAGCAGGCTGAACAGGAAGTTGCCCAGAAAGCTCTCCCAGAACAGCAGCCGGCGGTCGCGGCCCGACAGCGCCGGCTCGCCGGGCCGGCGGCGCACCCAGGGCAGCATCGCCAGCGCCGCGATGGCGAAGCGCAGCCACGCCAGCAGCAGCACCGGGAACGCCGCCACCAGCAGCCGCGACAGGCCGACGTAGCTGCCGACCAGCGCCATGCTGGCGGCCAGGCTCGCATACGCGAGCCAGGGCACGGCCCGGGGCGGCGTCACCGCAGGCGTCAGAAGGTGTAGGTCGCGCCGATGTTGAAGTAGCGGCCGATCGCGCCGTCCTGGTGCAGTGCCGGGTTGTAGGGCGCACCGCCGTTCTGCGCGCCGTTGCCGGCGGAGCCGAAGGTCTGCAGATCGTACGGGGCGTGGCGGTCGAACAGGTTGACGATCGATCCCTGCAGGCTCAGCTTCGGGGTGAGGGCGTAGCGCGCCGCCAGGTTGAAGGTGGTGAACGAGGGCACCTGGCAGAAGCCCTGCGCCGCCGGCCCGACGCCGTTGGGGAAGGTGTAGCTGAGCGCGGTGTTGCAGTCGGGGATGCCGTAGGAAGTGTCGAGCACGCTGATGCCGCTGACGTAGTTGAGCGTGCCCGTCAGCTCCATCGGCCCGCGGCGGTAGGTGGTCGTCAGCGCCATCCGATCCCTGGGCGAGCCGGTGTCCCCGGAGACGAAGCCGGGGCCGTGCGTGCCCGCCATCGCGTAGGTGCTGCCGAAGTAGGTGACGTCGTAGCGGAACATGCGCGTGAAGTTCAGCTCGGTGCTCAGCCGCTCGCCCTCGCCCAGCCTGAAGGCGAGCCGCAGGTCCAGGTCGATGCCGTTCGTGTGGGTCTTGTTGCCGTTCACGAACTTGTAGGTCTCGTACAGGATGTTGCCGGCCGAGTCCCGGTAGATCTGCGCCAGGTAGGGGTTGTTGGGCGAGGTGGCGGGGTTCAACGGGTCGTAGGCGCCGGCCACCTGGATCGAGCCCAGCAGGCCGGGCGAGGTGATCTGGTTGCTGATCGTGATGTCGTAGTAGTCGAGCGAGAAGTTCATCACCTGGTTGGGCTCGAAGATGACCCCCAGGGTGTACGAGGTCGACTTCTCCGGCTTCAGGTCGGGGTTGGACAGCTGCAGCTGCGGGAACTGCACCGGCGCCCCGGTGAGGGGGTCGGCCACCTGCGCCAGCACGCCCGAGGTCGAGCCCGAGACCCCCCGCTCCGCCGCGTTCGGGGCGCGGAACCCCTTGGCATAGGTGCCGCGCAGCGTGAGCGCCTTCGCCGGCATGTACTTGAAGCCGATCTTCGGCGTGGTCGAGCTGCCGTAGGTGTTGTAGTGGTCGGTGCGCACCGCCGCATCGAGCTCCAGCGACTTGAGCAGGGGTGCCACGATTTCCGCGTAGGCCGCGGCGATCTGCTGGCTGCCGACGGCGAACGAGTAGATCGGCGAGCTCTGGTCACCCGAGGCGAACGAGGCCGGGAACTGCTCGTCGAGCGACTTGTGCACCAGGTCGACGCCCAGGCCCAGCGACAGCGGGCCGCCGGGGAGGTTGACGGTGTCGCGAGACGCATGCAGGCTGGCGAAGCTGAGGTCGCTTTGCGAGGTGGCCGATGCCGGCGGCGCGATCGAGCCGTAGGTGGCGGCCGTGACGCCGGGCAGGGGCTGGTACGGGTTGGCCGGCGGGGCGGCGGGGATCGGGTAGCTGCCCTTGGCCACGGCCGCGGCCAGGCCGCTGGCGCTGATGAAGTTGGTCTCGCGCAGCTGGGTCCGCGCCCGCGTCCAGCCGAGCGAGGCGTCCACGTCCCAGTCGCCCACCGAACCGTTGAGCTCGGCCACCAGGCGGTAGGAGGTGGTGTCGGCCTTCTGCGTCTGGGGGCCCACGTCGGTGAGCGTCAGGCCCCCGGCACTCACGACCGACGCGGGCACGGGGATGTTGACGCTGCCCACCACCGGGTTGTTGTAGGTGGCGGGGCCCCACTGCAGGGTCGAGATCGACAGCTGCGTGCCCGTGGCATCGAGGCCGTAGGCGTTGAACACGCCGACCTGGGTGGCCTGGCTGTTGAAGACCGAGGCCTGCACGTTGGCCTGCCAGTCGGCGTTGAGCCGCTTGGTCACGCGCACCAGCCCGTTCAGGCTCTGCGTCTGCGGCTGCAACTGGTAGTAGGGGCTGCCGCCGCTGCTGAGGTCGACGCCGCCGTAGGGGGTCCAGTCGGTGATCGACAGGTAGGGCCGGCGGCTCAGCAGGATGGCATCCTGGTGCCGGTATTCCAGCGAGCCGTAGGCGTTGAAGCCATCGGTGTCGAGGTTGCCGTAGCCGTGCGTGAGCGCCACGTGGACGCTGTTGCCGTCCCGCTTCGAGGAGGTGCCGGCCTCGGCCGTGACGCGGGTGCCGACGTAGCTCTTCTTCAGGATCACGTTGACCACGCCGGCCATCGCATCCGAGCCGTAGACCGCCGATGCGCCGTCCTTCAGGATCTCGATGCGCTCCACCGCGTCGAAGGGAATGGACGACAGGTCGACGAAATCGCGCTCGCCGTCGTCGGGCATGGGGTACGGCGCCATCCGGTGGCCGTTGATCAGCACGAGCGTGGCGCCCACCGTCAGGCCGCGCAGCGACACCCCGCCGCCACCGGCCGCGAACGCGCTGGCATTGGCCTGCGTCAGGGAGCCCATGTTGTTGGCCGTGATGCCGTGCAGCACGTCGCTGATGCTGGTGTAGCCCGACTGCTTGAGGTCGTCGGCCGTCAGCGTCTGCACCGGGCTGGGCGTCTCGGCCGAGGTGCGGCGGATGTTCGATCCGGTGATCACGACCTTGTCCGAGCGGGCATCGGTCGCGGCGGGCTTGTCCTGCGCGAGCGCCGCGGTGGCGGTCAAGGCCAGGGCGACGGCGGCCGTGATGTCGGACCAGCGCGAGGGGACGCGGGAATGTCGGCGCATGCAGATGTCTCCGTCAGGGTGGGGTGGGTCGGGTGGGAGGGCCGGGATCGGGCTGGTGCAGGCTGGAAGCAAGTGACAAGCCAGCCCGGGTGGAAGCGGCCGGGACGTCAGGCCCGCGCGGCGGCGGCCAGGTCGGCAGCGCGCTGGCGCTCGGCACGCGCGATCAGCCAGCTGGCGATGGCCACGCCCGTGGCCACCACCGCCACGCTGACCGTGGCGACCACGTTGACGCTGGGGTTCAGGCCCAGCCGCGCGCGCGAGAAGATCACCAGCGGCAGCGTGGTCGAGCCGGGGCCGGACAGGAAGTTGGAGATGACGACGTCGTCGAGCGAGATCGTGAACGTGAGCAGCCAGGCCGACACCAGCGACTGCGCGATCATCGGCAGCGTCACCAGCCAGAACACCTGCGCCGGGCGCGCGCCGAGGTCCATCGCCGCCTCTTCCAGCTGCGGGTTCAGCTCCTGCAGCCGCGCGCGCACCACCACCGTGGCATAGGCCATGCCGATGAGCAGGTGGCCGAACCAGATCGTCATGAGCCCGCGGTCGGGGCCGCCGAAGTCGTGCTGCACGCTCACCAGCAGCAGCAGCAGCGACAGGCCCACCACCACTTCGGGCATCACCAGCGGCGCGTTCACCATGCCGGCGAACAGCGTGCGGCCGAAGAAGCGCTTGTACTTGACGAGCGTGAACGCCGCCAGCGTGCCCAGCAGCACCGAGCCGCAGGCCGTGAGCAGCGCGATCTTCAGGCTCAGCACCACGGCCGACAGCAGCTCGGTGTCGCCGCGCACCGCGGCATACCACTTCAGCGTGAAGCCGCGCCACTGGTTGGGCAGCGGCGAATCGTTGAACGAGTACACCACCAGCGCCACGATGGGCAGGAAGAGGAAGGCGTAGCCGGCCGCGAGCCAGGCGCGGCCGAGGGCGACGTTGAAGCGCGACGATTTCATGGCCGCCTCATCGACGCTCCTGGGCCTCGGCCTGGTACTTGTTGAAGATGGCCAGCGGCACGATGATGAGCAGGATCATCACCACCGCCACGGTGGAGGCCATCGGCCAGTCGTTGTTGGAGAAGAACTCGTCCCAGATCACGCGGCCGATCATCAGCGTGCCGGGGCCGCCCAGCAGCTCGGGGATCACGTACTCGCCGACGCAGGGGATGAAGACCAGCATCGCGCCGGCGATGATGCCGGCCTTGGACAGCGGCACCGTCACCTTCCAGAAGCCCACCCAGGGCGTGGCGCCCAGGTCGGCCGCGGCCTCGAGCAGGCGCAGGTCCATCTTGGCCAGGTTGGCATACAGCGGCAGGATCATGAACGGCAGGTAGCTGTAGACCATGCCCACCATGAGCGAGAACGGCGTGTTCATGAAGCGGCCCGGCTCGCCGATCAGGCCGGCTGCGAGCAGGAGCTGGTCCAGGTGCAGGCGCACCAGCACATCCGCGACCAGGCCGTTGTCGGACAGCAGCCCCTTCCAGGCATACACGCGCAGCAGGAATGAGGTCCAGAAGGGCAGCATCACCAGCATCAGCAGCGCCGGCTGCACGCTGCTGCGCGCGCGCGCCATGAAGTAGGCGAAGGGGTAGCCGATGAGCAGGCACACCACGGTGGTGACGGCGGCGAACTCGAGGCTGTTGGCGTAGGCGCGGAAGTACAGGTCGTCCTGCGCCAGGAAGACGTAGTTCGACAGCTTGATCGTCAGCGTGATGGCGCCGTCGGCGAAGGACATCAGGTTCTTGACCGTGACATCGCCCATCTCGCTGATGCTGATCTTGCCGACGATCAGGAACGGCAGCAGGAAGAACACGATCAGGAACAGGAAAGGCACCCCGATCACCAGGCGTCGTCCGCTGAACAGCCGGCCCGGCCGGGGCCGGGCCTGCAGGGGCCGCATCAGGGCCGCCCTCATTGCGTGAGCACCACGTGCGCCGAGGGCGACCAGTGGGCCCAGGCCGTGTCGCCCACGGCGAACTCGCGCTCGCGGTGGCGCAGCGTGTTGGCCACGCTCACCTGCAGCCGCGCGCCGCTGGCCAGCGCCAGGTGGTAGACGGTGAAGCTGCCGAAGTAGGCGATCTCCCGGACCACGCCGCGCACGCCGTTGTAGGTGTCGGCGGGCTGCTCGCGCGCGAGCTGCACCTTCTCGGGCCGCAGCGCCACCGTCACCGCCATGCCGGCGGTGCCGGTGATGCCGTGGCCCACGTAGTGCCGGCAGTCGGCGCAGGCGATCACCACATGGTCAGGCTCGTCCACCTCGACCCGGCCCTCCATGAGGTTGACGTTGCCGATGAAGTCGGCCACGAAGCGCGAGGCCGGCGTCTCGTAGATCTCGCCCGGCGCGCCCACCTGCAGGAAGCGGCCTTCGCTCATCACCGCGATGCGCGAGGCCATCGTCATCGCCTCTTCCTGGTCGTGGGTGACCATCACGCAGGTGACGCCCACCGATTCGATGATGCGCACCAGCTCGAGCTGGGTCTGCTCGCGCAGCTTCTTGTCGAGGGCGCCCAGCGGCTCGTCCAGCAGCAGCAGCTGGGGCTGCTTGGCCAGGCTGCGCGCCAGCGCCACGCGCTGCTGCTGGCCGCCCGAGAGCTGGTGCGGCTTGCGCCGGGCGAACTTCTCCAGCTGCACCAGCTTGAGCATGGCGGCCACGCGCTCGGCGATGCGCTCGCGCGCCAGGCCTTCGCGCTTCAGGCCGAAGGCGATGTTGTCCCACACCGTCAGGTGCGGGAACAGCGCGTAGCTCTGGAACATCATGTTCATCGGCCGCTCGTAGGGCGGCAGCCCGGCGAGGTCGACGCCGCCCAGCACGATGCGGCCCGCGGTCGGCGTCTCGAACCCGGCCAGCATGCGCAGCAGCGTGCTCTTGCCGCAGCCCGAGGGCCCGAGCAGGGCGAAGATCTCACCCTGGGCGATGTCCACCGTGGCCTGGTCGACGGCCTTGTAGCCGTTGAACTCCTTGACCACGCCCTGGATGCGAAGAAAGGCCGGCTCGGCCGCTGCTGGCGCCATGTGGTTCAGAACCCGCTCTTGAAGGAGGTGAAGGTGCGCGTCATCAGGCGGCGCCGGTCGTTGGTGAGGGCATCGGGGGGCACCATCCGGGCCAGCTGCGCCGGCGTGAGGAAGATGCTGGGGTTGGACGCCACTTCGGGCCGGATGTAGGGCCGCGACGCGAGGTTGGGGTTGGCGTAGAAGACGTGGTTGGTCAGCGCCGCGTGCACCTGCGGACGCAGGATGTAGTCGATCCAGCGCTGGGCGTTCTGGGGGTGGGGCGCATCGGCCGGGATGGCCATGGTGTCGAAGAACAGCAGGCCGCCGCTGTCGGGGATCAGGGCCTCGATGTCCTGCCCGGTGTGCGCCTGCAGCGCGCGCCGGCGCGCGATGTTGATGTCGCCCGTCCAGCCCAGCACCACGCAGACCGAGCCGTCGGCCACCTCGTTGATGTAGCCGGCCGAGCTGAACAAGGTCACGTAGGGCCGCACCGCCTTCAGCAGCGCGCCGGCGGCGGCGTAGTCGGCCGGATCGCGGCTGTAGGCCGGCCGGCCCAGGTAGTGCAGCGCCACCGGCAGCACCTCGGTGGCGGAGTCCAGAAAGCTCACGCCGCAGCGCGTGAGCCGGCGCATGTACGCGGGCTTGAACACCAGGTCCCAGGCGTTGGCGGGCATCGGCAGCGGGCCCAGCGCCGCCTTCACCTTGGCCACGTTGATGCCCACCGTGGTGTAGCCCCAGAGCCAGTCCACGAGGTACTGGTTGCCGGGGTCGACCTTGGCCAGCGCGGCCTGGATCGCGGGGTCGAGGTTCTTGAGGTTCGGGATCTGCGCCTTGTCGAGCTTGCGCAGCAGGCCGCCGTCGATCAGCAGCTTGGCCCAGTTCGACGACGGCACCACGATGTCGTAGCCGGTGCCGCCGGCCACCAGCTTGGCGTAGACGACCTCGTTGTTGTCGAAGCTGTCGTAGCGCACCTGGATGCCGGTTTCCTTCTCGAAATTGCGGATCGTGTCGGGTGCGATGTAGTCCGACCAGTTGTAGATGTTGAGCACCTTGGCCTCGGGGGCCGGCGCGGCGGCGTGGGCAGCGCCAGCGACCGAAGCCGCGGCCCAGGCCAAGGCCAGGGCCACGCCTGCGAGCGGGCTGCGCCGGCGCTTCACGGGGGCCGGGGCCAAGGCCATGGCGGGGGCGGGGGCGGGGCTGGCGGTCGGCACGCTGGGGCGGGAGTCTAAGACAGCCAACCCTGGCGCTGCGCATCGGCCAGCGTGAGGTCGAGGCAGCGCCGCACGAGCGCCATCAGCTCGTCGATCTGGCCGCGCGTGATCACCAGCGGTGGCGCCACGATCATGCGGTCGCCCACGGCGCGCATGACCAGGCCCTCGCGGAAGCAGTGGCCGCGGCAGACCATGCCGATCTCGAGCTCTTCGGCGAAGGGCCGGCGGTGCGCCGGGTCCTTGAGCAGCAGGATCGCGCCCATCAGGCCGCAGGTCTCGGCGTCGCCCACCAGCGGGTGGCCGCGCAGCGCGGCGTACTGCTCGGCGAGATAGGGTCCGACATCGTCGTGCACATGCTCGACCAGGCGCAGCTCGCGGATCAGCTTCAGGTTGGCCAGCGCCACCGCGCAGGCCACCGGGTGGCCGGAGTAGGTGTAGCCGTGGTTGAACTCGCCGCCCCGCTCGATCAGCACCCGCGCGACGCGCTCGCCGACCATCACGCCGCCCAGCGGCACGTAGCCGCTGGTCACGCCCTTGGCGAAGGTCATGAGGTCGGGGCGGAAGCCGAAGGTCTCGCAGCCGAACCAGCGCCCGGTGCGGCCGAAGCCGCAGATGACCTCGTCGCTGACGAGCAGCACGCCGTACTTGTCGCAGATGCGCTGGATCTCGGGCCAGTAGGTGGCCGGCGGGATGATCACGCCGCCGGCGCCCTGCACCGGCTCGCCGATGAAGGCGGCCACCTTGCCGGGGCCGATGGCCAGGATCTCGTCTTCCAGCCAGCGCGCGGCCACCAGCCCGAACTCGTCCGCCGTCAGGCCCTGGCCATGGGCATGGAAGTACGGCTGCTCGATGTGCGCGATGCCCGGGATCGGCAGTCCGCCCTGGGCGTGCATGCCGCTCATGCCGCCCAGCGACGCGCCGGCCATGGTGGAGCCGTGGTAGGCGTTGCGGCGGCTGATGAGCACCTGGCGTTCGGGCTGGCCCAGCAGGTCCCAGTAGCGACGCACCATGCGCACCACGGTGTCGTTGCCCTCCGAGCCCGAACCGGCGAAGAACACGTGCTGGAACTGCGGCGGCGTCACCTCGGCCAGCAGCTCGGCCAGCTCGATCGCCGGCGGCGTGGCGGTCTGGAAGAACGCGTTGTAGAAGGGCAGCTGCTGCATCTGCCGCGTGGCGGCGTCGACCAGCGCCTGCTGGCCGTAGCCGACGTTGACGCACCACAGGCCGCTCATCGCGTCGAGCAGCCGGTGGCCGTCGCTGTCCCACAGGTAGATGCCCTCGGCCCGCGTGATGATGCGGGCGCCCTTTCTGGCCAGGCCCTGGAAGTCGGTGAAGGGGTGCAGGAAGTGCGCGGCGTCGGCAGCCTGCCATTGCGGGGTGGTGCGGTGCATGGCGGGTCCTTTCAAACGTGCAGCAGCAGGTGCTCGCGCTCCCAGGGCGAGATGACCTTCATGAACTCGGCGTACTCGATCTCCTTGACCTCGCTGTAGACGGTGACGAACGATTCACCCAGCACCTGCGCCAGCTCGCGCTCGCTGCGCAGCAGCGCCAGCGCCTCGCCCAGGCTGCGCGGCAGCTGGAAGGCGCCGAGGTAGGCATCGCCCTTGCATTCGGGCGTCGGCTCGAGCCGGTTCTTGATGCCGAGGTAGCCGCAGGCCAGCGTGGCCGCCAGCGCGACGTAGGGGTTGGCGTCGGCGCCGATGACGCGGTTCTCGACCCGGCGCGCCGCCGCGCTGGCCACCGGGCTGCGGATGCCCACGGTGCGGTTGTCGGTGCCCCACTGGATGTTGATGGGCGCGGCGTTGCTGCGCACGAGCCGGCGGTAGCTGTTGACGTAGGGCGCGAACAGCGCCATCGCCGCCGGCACGTACTTCTGCAGCCCGCCGATGAACCAGTAGAACTCGCGGCTGGGGCTGCCGTCCTCGTTGCTGAAGAGGTTGCGGCCGCTGGCCTTGTCGACGACGCTGCTGTGGACATGCATCGCGCTGCCCGGCTCGCCGGCGATCGGCTTGGCCATGAAGGTGGCGAACATGTCGTGCCGCATGGCGGCCTCGCGCACGGTGCGCTTGAAGAAGAAGACCTCGTCGGCCAGGCTCAGCGGGTGGGCGTGGAAGAAGTTGATCTCCATCTGCCCCGCACCCACCTCGTGGATCAGGGTGTCCACGTTCAGCTCCATCTTCTCGCAGTAGTCGTAGACGTCCTCGAACAGCGGGTCGAACTCGTTGACGGCGTCGATGGAGTAGGCCTGGCGCGAGGTCTCGGCGCGCCCGCTGCGGCCGATGGGCGCCTTCAGCGGCACGTCGGGGTCGGGGTTGCGCGCCACGAGGTAGAACTCGAGCTCGGGCGCGACCACCGGGTCCCAGCCTTCGGCGGCGTACAGCTCGCACACCCGGCGCAGCACCGAGCGCGGCGCGAAGGGCACGAGGTTGCCGGCTTTGTCGAAGCAGTCGTGGATGACCTGCGCCGTCGGGTCGGTGGCCCAGGGCACGATGCGCACCGTGCTGGGGTCGGGCCGCAGGTGCATGTCCTGGTCGGTCGGGCTGATGACGTCGTAGTACGGGCCTTCCTCGGGGAACTCGCCGGTCACCCCCATCGCCACCACCGCCTCGGGCAGCCGCATGCCGCGGTCTTCGGTGAACTTCTCGCGCGGCAGGATCTTGCCGCGGGCCACGCCGGTGAGGTCGGGCACGAGGCACTCGACCTCGGTCACCCGGTGCTTGTCGAGCCATTGCTCGAGCTCGCTGAAAGTGAATGGTTCGCGAACCATCATGTTGCACCTGTGTTCAATGCGGCACCGCAGCCAGGGGCGGTGCCAGGTCCCTCGTCACGCCGTGGCAGGCACGCGTGGCAAGGGGCCCCGGACACGGTCGCGGTAGGTGCGCACGGCGGCGCCGAAGGCCTCGAGCAGGCGCATCGACACGGGGTTGGAGGCGGCGCGCCACTCGGGGTGCCACTGCACGCACAGGCTGAAGCCGCTGGCCGACTCGACGCTGAAGGCCTCGACCAGGCCGTCGGGCGCCCGCGCTTCCACGCGCAGCCCCGGGGCCAGGCGGTCGATGCCCTGGCCGTGCAGCGAATTGACCTCGAACGAGGGCAGGCCGACGATCGCGGCCAGGCGGCCGCCGGGTACCACATCGACCCGGTGCTCGGGCGCGTAGGCCACCTCGACCGGCACGCCGGGCCGCCGGTCGGGGCCGCGGTGGTCGGCCAGGCCCGGCACTTCCTGCACGGCCTGGTGCAGGCTGCCACCCAGCGCCACGTTCACTTCCTGCGTGCCGCGGCAGATGGCCAGCAGCGGCAGGCCGCGCGCCAGCGCTGCGCGCACCAGGGGCAGGGTCCAGGCATCGCGCTCGGGGTCCAGCGGCAGCGCGGGGTCGTGCACGGCCTGGCCGAAGTGCGAGGGGTGCACGTTCGACGGCGAGCCCGTGAGCAGCACGCCATCGGCCAGCGCCAGCCACTCGGGCAGTTCGTCCAGCGAGGCGCCGGCCGTCAGCAGCGGCAGCGCGCCGGCCAGGCGCACGGCCTCGGCGTACTTGCCCCCGACGATGTGGAAGGGGTGTTCACCCAGCAGCCGGTTGCAGGCCGGCACGAGAACCCGGGGCCGCGGCGCCTGGGACAACGAAGGATCGAACGATCGAGATTGCGGTTTCATGACAATTCATCCGAGCATATCGCGCAGCCGGTACCAGGCCATGCCCAGCACCAGCGCCGGCGTGCGCAGCCGGCGCCCGCCTGGAAACGGCCGGTGCCGCAGCCGCGCGAAGACATCGAAACGCGAGGCGTCGCCGCAGATCGCCTCGGCCACCAGCCGCCCCGCCAGCCCCGTGAGCGCCAGCCCGTGGCCCGAGAAGCCCTGCAGGTAGTACACCGAAGGCAGGCCCGGCAGGCGGCCGAAATCGGGGGCGCGGTTCATCGTGATGTCGACGAAGCCACCCCAGGCATAGTCCACCCGCGCCCGCGCCAGTTGCGGAAACGCCAGCCGCATGCGCTGCCGCATTGCGCGCGCCAGGTCGGCCGGCGCACGCGTGCTGTAGCTCACGCGCCCGCCGAAGAGCATGCGGTGGTCGGCGGTGGTGCGGAAGTAGTCGAGCACGAAGTTGGTGTCGCACACGGCCGAGCGCGAGGGAATCAGGCGCTCGGCCAGCGCGGGGTCGAGGGCCTCGCTGCATGCAATGTATGTGCCGACCGGCATGATGCGCGTCGCCAGCGCCGGGGCCAGGGCCGGCGCCAGATCCCCCAGGGCCACGTTGCCCGCCAGCAGCACCTGCTGCGCCTGCACCTCGCCCTGCGCGGTGCGCAGCAGGGTGGGCGCGCCGGCGGCTGCGGGCGGCGCCAGCCCGATCACCGGCGTCTGCTCATGCAGCCGCACGCCGGCCGCGCCCGCGGCACGGGCCAGGCCGCGCGTGTACTTGAGCGGGTGCAGGTGGCCCGAGCGCGGATCGTGGATGCCGCTGTGGTAGCGCGGGCTGGCGATCCACCGCCCGACGTCGGCCGGGGCGATGCGCGTCAGCGCGTAGCCGTAGACCGTCTCGATGCGGTCGGCCCAGGCGGCCAGTGCCCGGCCCTTGCGCGGCCGCGTCGCCAGGCCCAGGAAGCCGTCGCGCCAGTCGCAGTCGATGGCGTGCCGGGCGATGCGCTGGCGCAGCAGGTCGAGGGCCTCGATCGTCATCGCCCAGACGCGACGTGCGTCGTCCAGGCCGAGCTGGGCCTCGATGACCGCGTTGTCGCAGGCCAGCCCGTGGATGGCCTGGCCGCCGTTGCGTCCGCTGGCGCCCGAGCCGATGGTGCCGGCTTCGAGCAGCAGCACGTCGCGGCCGCGCTCGGCCAGGTCGAGGGCCGCCGACAGCCCGGCCAGACCGCCGCCGACCACGGCCACGTCGCAACGGGTGCTGCCCTGCAGCGCCGGGTGGGCATCGCCCGGCGGCGCGGTGGCGGCGTAGTACGAGTCGCGGGCGAGCCGGTCGTCGAGATCGCGCAGCGGCATTCAGGCCGCGCGGCGGATGGCCGCGCGCAGCATCGCCACGATCTGGTCGATCTGCCCGGTCTCGACGATCAGCGGCGGCGACAGCGCCACGGTGTCGCCGGTGGTGCGCAACAGCAGGCCCTGCTGCCAGCAGTCGAGGAAGACGTTGAAGGCGCGCTTGCTCGGCTCGCCCGGCAGCGGCGCAAGTTCGATGCCGCCCACCAGGCCGATGTTGCGCACGTCGATCACGTTGGGCTCTTCGCGCAAGGCGTGCACGGCCTGCGCGAAGTGCGTCTGCAGGGTGCCGGCGCGGGTGAGCAGCTGCTCTTCGGCGTACGTGTCCAGCGTGGCCAGGGCCGCGGCGCAGGCCAGCGGATGGGCCGAGTAGGTGTAGCCGTGAAAGAACTCGATCAGGTGCTCGGGCCCGGTCATGAAGACGTCGTGGATGGCCTGCCGGGCCACCACGGCGCCCATCGGCACGCTGCCGTTGCTGATGCCCTTGGCCAGGGTCATGAGGTCGGGCGTGACGCCGAAGGTCTGCGCCGCGAAGGGCTGTCCGGTGCGGCCGAACCCGGTGATGACCTCGTCGAAGATGAGCAGGATGCCGTGGCGGTCGCAGATCTCGCGCAGGCGCTGCAGGTAGCCCTGGGGCGGCACCAGCACGCCGGTGCTGCCGGCCACCGGCTCGACGATGACTGCGGCGATGGTGCTGGCGTCGTGCAGCGCGACCAGCCGCTCGAGGTCGTCGGCCAGCTCCGCCCCATGGGCAGGCTGGCCGACGCTGAAGGCGTTGCGCGCCGGGTCGTGCGTGTGGCGCAGGTGGTCCACGCCGGGCAGCAAGGGGCCGAACATCTTGCGGTTACCGACCATGCCGCCGACCGAGATGCCGCCGAAGTTGACGCCGTGGTAGCCGCGCTCGCGGCCGATGAGACGGGTGCGGCTGCCCTCGCCACGCACGCGGTGGTAGGCCAGCGCCATCTTCAGCGCCGTCTCCACGGCCTCGGAGCCCGAGTTGGCGAAGAACACCCGGTTCATGCCCGCCGGCGCGATGGCGGCGATGCGCTCGGCGAGCTCGAAGGCCTTGGGGTGGCCCATCTGGAAGGTGGGCGCGTAGTCGAGCTCGGCGGCCTGGGCCTGGATGGCCCGCACGATGCGCTGGCGGCCATGGCCGGCGTTGACGCACCACAGGCCCGACGCGGCGTCGAGCACCTGGCGGCCGGTGTGATCCCAGTAGTGCATGCCCTCGGCACGCACCAGCAGCCGGGGCGCCTGCTTGTACTGCCGGTTGGCCGTGAAGGGCATCCAGTGCGCGTCCATGGGCGGCAGCTGTGCGCCGGTGGCTTCCGCGGCCTGCATCAGGGAGGGGTCGATGGCTTTGTTCATGGCTGACGCCCGATCGGCATGGTGTGGGTAAACCCAGGCCCAGTCAGTGTAGGCACAGCGGCACGCAATGTGTCACCGTCGCGGGCCCGGAAAGACCCGCACTGTCGCAATAATATTGCGCGTCTACAGTGACCGAAGGCATCTGATGCGATCGAAGACCGCTACCCTGCAACTCGATGCGATCGATCGGGCCATCCTCAACGCCTTGCAGAAGGACGGGCGGCAGTCGAACCAGGAACTCGCGCAGCGGGTGCAGCTGTCGGCCTCGGCCTGCCTGCGGCGCGTGAAGGCGCTGGAGGAGGCGGGGGTGATCGCCGGGTACGTGGCGCTGCTGAACCCGAAGGCGATCGGCCGCCACGGCACCAGCTACACCATCATCAACCTCGAGAGCACGCAGACGCAGCAGCTCGAGGCCTTCGAGCGCGCCGTGCGCGCCATGCCGGAGATCCTGGACTGCTTCTACGTCGCCGGCACGAACGACTACCTGGTGCGCTTCGTCTACCGCGACGCCGAGGACCTGGAGCGGCTGCACACCGAGGTGCTGCCGCGCCTGCCGGGCGTGGTGCGCTCGAACTCGATGCTGGTGCTGCGCACGGTGAAGAAGACCACCGCGCTGGCGGTCTGACGGCCCGCGATCGGGCAGCGCTCAGGGTCGCCGGGCGAGCTGACCGCAGAGGTAGGTCCACACGAAGGTGGCGGCGGCATTGCTGGTCAGCTCGGCGTGGTCGAAGGGTGGCGAGACCTCGACGCAATCCATCCCCACGAAGGGCAGGTCGGCCAGTTCCTCCAGCAGCGTCAGCACCTGCGCCGTGCTCAGGCCGCCCGGCTCGGGCGTGCCGGTGCCGGGCGCGTAGGCCGGGTCCAGGCAGTCGATATCCAGGCTCAGGTAGACCGGCGGATGGCCCAGGGTGGCCAGCCGCTCGCGGATGGCGGCGACCACCGGCGCCAGCTGGCCCGGCGACGCCAGCCCCCGCAGATCGCGGGCGGTGTAGATCTGGCCGCCACGCGCGCGCACATGGTCGCGCGCCGCGCGCTCGCCGGCCGAGCGGATGCCGATCTGCGTGAAGCCGGCGTCCAGCACCAGCCCTTCCTGCATCGCCTCGAAGACCCAGGTGCCGTGGCCGCTGGGCTCGCCGAAGTGGCTGCGCCAGGTGTCGCAATGGGCGTCGAAGTGGATCACCGCCGGCGGCCGCCCGAGGTGCCGGCGGTAGGTACGCAGCAAGGGCAGGGTGATCGAGTGGTCGCCGCCGATCCAGACCATGTGGTGGTGGGCCACCAGATCGGCGGCCAGCGGCGCGAGGGCCTGGCGCATGCCCGCCAGCGAGGTGTTGGGCAGCACCAGGTCACCGACGTCGCCCAGCGCACCGACGGGGCTGACGTCGAACAACGGGTGCGTGCCGTCGCACAGCATGTGGCTGGCCTCGCGCACCGCCCGCGGGCCCAGACGCGCCCCGGGGCGGTGGGTGGTGGCACCGTCCCATGCGATGCCGGCCACCGCGAACGGCGTGGCCGCGGTGGGCGGGCCGACGCGCAGGAAGCGCTGGTCGGAGGCAAACGCGAAGCTGGACATGGCGGCCGTCGGTCAAAGGGTCGCTTCGATCATACGGACGGGTCTGCAGGCGGCCGCCCGAGCTGCTTTCGCATCGCCGGCCCTCCGTTCCGAATGGTGAAACGGGCGCTGCGGCGGCGCAGCAAAAGTGCGCCATATGGAAAAATTGTGTTTCGCATCAAGAAACATGGATGCAAGTTATTGATTTCAAAGGATCAACATAGTTGTCTTATATAAGACATATGTCTTTCCAGCCCGACGATCGGCCGCTACGCTGGGAGCCGTTCACTCCACCTCGCATCTGCACCCACTTTCGGAGCCCCTCATGACCCCATCCACCCGCAAGCAACAAGCCGCCGCCCTCGCCCAGGACTGGGCCGAGAACCCGCGCTGGCGCGGCATCCAGCGCAACTACAGCGCCGCCGACGTGGTGCGCCTGCGCGGCTCGGTGCAAATCGAGCACACGCTGGCCAAGCGCGGCGCCGAGAAGCTGTGGCATCTGATCAACACCGAGCCCTTCGTCAACAGCCTGGGCGCGCTCACCGGCAACCAGGCCATGCAGCAGGTCAAGGCCGGGCTGAAGGCGATCTACCTCAGCGGCTGGCAGGTGGCGGGCGACGCCAACAGCAACGGCGAGATGTACCCCGACCAAAGCCTGTACTCGGTGGACTCGGTGCCCAAGGTGGTCAAGCGCATCAACGCCACCTTCCAGCGCGCCGACCAGATCCAGTGGAGCGAGGGCAAGGACGACATCGACTACTTCGCGCCCATCGTGGCCGATGCCGAGGCCGGCTTCGGCGGCGTGCTCAATGCCTTCGAGCTGATGAAAAGCATGATCGACGCCGGCGCCGCCGGCGTGCACTTTGAGGACCAGCTGGCCAGCGTCAAGAAGTGCGGCCACATGGGCGGCAAGGTGCTGGTGCCCACGCGCGAGGCCGTGGCCAAGCTGACGGCCGCCCGCCTGGCCGCCGACGTGATGGGCACGCCCACCATCCTGCTGGCGCGCACCGACGCCGAGGCCGCCGACCTGGTGACGAGCGACGTGGACGAGAACGACCGCCCCTTCCTCACCGGCGAGCGCACGATCGAAGGGTTCTTCCGCGCCCGCAACGGTCTGCAGCAGTCGATCAGCCGCGGCCTGGCGTACGCGCCGTACGCCGACCTGATCTGGTGCGAGACCGGCAAGCCCGACCTGGCGTTCGCCAAGGCCTTCGCCGAGGCAATCCATGCCAAGTTCCCTGGCAAGTTGCTGGCCTACAACTGCAGCCCCAGCTTCAACTGGAAGAAGAACCTCGACGACGCCACCATCGCCAAGTTCCAGCGCGAGCTGGGCGCCATGGGCTACAAGTTCCAGTTCATCACGTTGGCCGGCTTCCACGCCCTGAACTACTCGATGTTCGACCTGGCCTACGGCTACGCCCGCAACAACATGAGCGCCTTCGTCGAGCTGCAGGAGAAGGAGTTCGCCGCTGCCGACCGGGGCTTCACGGCCGTGAAGCACCAGCGCGAGGTCGGCACCGGCTACTTCGATGCCGTCACCACCACCATCGAGCGCGATGCCTCCACCGCGGCGCTGAAGGGCTCGACCGAGAACGAGCAGTTCTTCGAGACCGCCCAGCACTGAGGCGCGCCCCGGGGCTGCGGCGGTTCAGGCCGCCGCGGCCCCGGCGCCGCGCTGGCGCCACAGCACCAGCAAGGCGAAGCAGCTGGACGCCACCAGCAGCCCGCCCAGCAGCAGCGGCGAGGCCAGGGCGCCCAGCGCGGCGACGTAGTCGTGCCAGGCCCAGGCCGGCAGCGCGTCGAAGGCGCGGCCCATGTCGGCCGCGGTCTTCACCTGGAACTCGGGCGCCGACGCGGCCACCATGGCCTGGCCCGCGCGCAGCACCAGCTGGTTGGCGGCATCGACCAGGAAGGGCTCGCCCAGCAGCCGCTTCAGCAGCAGGCTGCCCAAGCCGATGCCCGCGGTCAGGATCACCCAGCCCCAGCGCTTGAACCAGGCCGTCATCAGCATCACGAGCAGGATCAACGGCGACAGCCACAGCACCGCCAGCGGCAGCCCGGCCACGACCCGCAGCGCCAGCGCCAAAGTGGCGGGCACCACGGTGCCCCAGGGCAGCGCGAGCCAGCTGCCGAAGCCGGCCACCCGGGTGACGAGCACGAGCGAGACGAGGTAGCCGCCCCCCAGGCCGACCAGCAGGGCGCAGGCGGGGGCCAGCACCAGGTGCACCAGCAGCGGGGCGGCCAGGCTCTCGCTGTGGCCCAGCGGCAGCGACAGCCAGAACTCGATCGAGCGGTCGCCGTGGTCGCGCCGGGGCAGGCCGCTCACGATGATCAGCGAGCTGATGCCCACGATCACGAACAGCAGGGCCATCGTGCCGGCCACGCCACCCAGCGCCAGCGCCACCGGCAACTCGGCGCCCAGGCTGTCGGGGCCGGCGCCGTCGATCTGGATCTGGCCGTAGCCGATCAGCAGCAGGCCCAGCGCCAGCGGCAGGCCCAGCATCAGGGCCCAGCCCACGCGGTGCTGCAGCCATTCGCGCTGCATGAGGGGGATCAATCGTTTCATGGTGGCAGGGTCTCCGGCGGACGAGCGGGTTCAGAACTGCGTGCGGTCGAGTTCGGGCTTGCGCGTGAGGGCCACGAACAGGTCGACCAGGCTCGGCCGCATCGGCTGGCCCAGCGCCTGCACCGCAGCCGGCAGCGGGCCGTCGAAGAGCGCGGCGTGGCCGCCCGGGCCCGGCCCCGCGCGGTAGCGCAGCAGCGGGTGCGCGGCCGCCATCTGCTCGGCCACCGAGGCATCGTGGCTGAGTGCCGTGTACCGGCGGTCCATGTCCTCGAGGCTGATCGAGAGCACCAGCTTGCCCTCGTTCAGCATCAGCACGTCGGACAGCAGCGACTCGATCTCTTCCACCTGGTGCGTGCTGATGAGCACGCTGCGCTCGCCGTCGCACCACTCGTCGATCAGCATCTCGTAGAAGCCCTTGCGCGACAGCACGTCCAGGCCCAGCGTGGGCTCGTCCAGGATCATCAGCCGGGCGTCGATGGCCGCGATCAGCGCCAGGTGCGCCTGCACGACCATGCCCTTGGACAGCGACTTCACCCGGTCGCCCGGAGCGACGCTGGTGCGGCGCAACAGGTCGCGCGCCCGCTGCGCCGAGAAGCGCGGGTGCAGGCGGCTCATCATCGACACCAAGTCGCCCACGCGGGCCCAGCGCGGCAGGATCGCCACGTCGGGGATGTAGCAGGCCGATTCGAGCACCGCCACGCGGTCGCGCACCGGGTGCAGCCCCAGCACGGCCAGCGTGCCCTGGGCCGGGGCCAGGCCGACCATGGCGCGCATCAGCGTCGTCTTGCCGGCACCGTTGTGGCCCAGCAGGCCGACGACGCGTCCCTTCGGGATCGTGAAGCTGACGTCGTCGACGGCGCGCTTGGCGCCGTAGCTCACGCTCAGGTGGCGCGCGTCGACCAGGGGCGCGGCGGTGTCGTTGACGGCGTCGTTCATGCGCTTTCCTCCCAGTCCAGTTGTTCGGCCCCGATGCCCAGGCGGCGCAGGCGATCCCGCAGGCGCGGCCATTCGGTCTGCAAGAAGCGGTCGCGCTCGAGGGCGCGCAGGCGCTCGCGCGCCCCGGCGGTCACGTACAGGCCGAGCCCGCGCCGGCTTTCGAGCAGGCCCTCGTCACCCAGCGCCTGCAAGGCCCGGCTCACCGTGAGCGGGTTGAGCAGGTAGCGCCCGGCCAGTGCCCGCACCGAGGGCATGGCCTGGCCTTCGGACGGATCGCCGTCCAGCAACTGGGCGGCCAGCACGTCGGCCAGCTGCTGGTAGATCGGCTGCCTGTGATCCCATGTCTGCATGGACGAGGCCCGGGTGTGTTGGTGATGTAGCACACCATACGCCCGGCCGAAGGATCCGTCTCGGCGCGTGAGACGGGCTGCAGCCCGCCGCGACGAACTGCAGCCCGTCGACTCAGGGCGAGAGCTGGTGGTAGACCGTCTCGGCCAGTTGCAGGGCCTCGGCGCTCGACATCTCGGCGCTGAACGCGTAGCCGAGGTCGCGATCGACCCAGTAGAACGACTCGATCCGACCGTCGCGCACCGAGCGAAATGCAGTCTCTGCCGGCGCCCGGTCGGCGCCGAAGACGGTGACGTACAGGGTCACCCGGCGGCCCGCGCGGTCTTCGTACATGAACTGCGCGCGCGGACCCTGTGCGCCCGGCAGCAGGCGCCCGCCCAGCAGCCGGAAGCCCTGGGCCAGCAGTGACGGCGCCCGCACCGGGGTGCCCAGGCGCCTGGTCAGCCATTGCACCAGCTGGGCCTCGTCGCTGCCTTGGACCTCCACCGGATGCCGCACTTCGGGCGTGTACACGGCGTAGGCAATCGCGGCGTCACGCACGAAGCCCGGCCCGGCGCCCGGGAGTTCGGTTCCCCGCGCGCGGCTGGCCTGCCAGGCGCTGCCAGCGACCAGGCCCACACCGAGCAACACCACGGCGGCAGCGGCCTGCTGCCACGCGCGGCGCCGCCGCTCGTGCTCGCGCGCCCGCTGCAGCGGGCGCGCGAGCGCCGCAGGCGTTTCGTCCAGCGCCAGCGAGCGGTGCAGCTGGCGCAGCGCCAGCCGCTGCGCCTGCCATTCGCCCACCCGCGCTGCGTCCTGGGGATGCTGCTGCAGCCAGCGCAGCACCGCCGTGGCGCGCTGCGGGTCGAGCTGGCCGTCGACGAGCGCGTGCAACTCGTCCTCGCCGACGCGGTCCGGATCGGAGGGCTCGATCGTCATGGCTTCACCAGCTGCAGGGCCGGCGCCGGCCGCGCCGCCTCGCCACCCATCAGTGCGCGCAACTGGCCGCGCGCTCGATGCAGGCGCGACATCACGGTGCCGGGCGGGATGGCCAGCAGGGCCGCGACTTCGGCGTAGGTGTACTCCTCCACCGTCACCAGCAGCAGCACTTCGCGCAACGCGGGCGACATCCGGGCCAGGGCCCGCTGCAGGTCCAGCCGCTCACCCGCCTGCGCCAGCGGCTCGTGCGCGGGCTCGTCGAGATCCTCCAGCGCGCGGTGACCGTCGTCATGCCGCCAGTCGCGGCGCTGGTTCAGGTAGAGGTTGTGCATCAGGGTCAGCAGCCACGATCTCAGGGCCGATCCGGGCTGCCAGAGCGGCCACTTGATGCAGGCCCGCTCCATCGTGTCCTGCACCAGATCGTCGGCCCGCGTCGCGTCGCCCGTGAGCAGGCGCGCGTAGCGGCGCAAGGCCGGAATGTGGGCCAACGCCTGGTCGACCGACATGGCGGCGCCGGCCCCGCCCGGTCAGGGCCGGGCCACGTGCCAGGCACCGATGAAACCGTCGCCCGTGCGGTCACCCGGCTTCTGATCCTTGATCCAGGCGTACACCGGGCGGCCCTTGTACGCCCATTGATGGCTGCCGTCGTCGCGCGTGATCACGGACCAATCGCCATGGGCGGCGGCGTCGGCCGCAGCGGCCAGCGGCGGCCAGTTCTTGGCGCAAGGCCCGTTGCAGACGCTCTTGCCGGTGCCGGCGGGGTCCTTGTCGAAGACGTACAGGGTCATGCCGCTGGCATTCACCAGCACGCCATCCTTCACGCCGGCCGGATCGCCCGCACCGGCGGTGGCACAGGCGGCAAGCACAAAGGTGGCGGCGGCGAACAGGGCGGAAACTCGGGCACGGGTCATGGGACCTCCTGGGGGTGGTTAAGAGAAAGCGGGCTGACCTGAGCGTGAACACGCCCGGGCCTCGCTTTATTCCCTGCCACGCCCGATGGGGCTCTACATCGACGCCTCGAGCATGGCGCGGTAGTCGTCGCGGCTGGCCAGCCTCGGGTTGGTCTTGTGGCAATGGTCGGCCATCGCGCCGTCGATCACGCGCTCGAACAGGTCGGGCGTGACGCCCATCGCCGCCAGGCCTGCGGGCAGGCCCAGCCGTGCATTCATCTCGGTGATGGCCCCGGCGACCTCGTTGCCGGCCGCGTCGCAGCCGGGCAGGCCCATCGCGTGGGCCAGGCGCTGCAGGCGCTGCTCGTGGCGGATGCTGGCCGCCCCCGCGTTGAAACGCACCACCGCGGGCAGGAACACCGCATTCAGCGTGCCGTGGTGCAGCCGCGGGTTGACGCCGCCCAGGCTGTGGCTGAGCGAATGCACGCAGCCCAGGCCCTTCTGGAACGCCATCGCGCCCTGCATGCTGGCGCTCATCATGTTCCAGCGCGCCTCGCGGTCGGCGCCGTCCCGCGTGGCGCGCTCGATGTGCCCCCAGCCGCGCGCCAGGCCGTCCAGCGCGATGCCGTCGGCCGGCGGGTTGACCGCAGGCGCCATGAAGGTCTCCAGGCAATGCGCGATGGCGTCCATGCCGGTGGCCGCGGTCAGGCCGGGCGGCAGGCCCAGGGTCAGGTCGGGGTCGAGCAGCGCGGCCCTGGGCATCAGATGCCAGCTGTGGAAGCCGAGCTTGCGGCCGTCGTCGACGATGACGATCGCCCCGCGCGCCACCTCGCTGCCGGTGCCGGCGGTGGTGGGCACCGCGATCAGCGGCAGCACGCGGTCAGTGATCTTCGGGCTGCCGCCTTCGATGGTGGCGTAGGTCTTCAGGGGCCCGTCGTGGGTGGCCGCGATGGCCAGGCCTTTGGCCAGGTCGATGCTGGAGCCGCCACCCACCGCCACCAGACCGTCGCAGCGCTCGCGCCGCAGCACCTCGAGCGCGGCGCGCACGGCGGCCTCGGTGGGGTTCGAGGGCGTGCCGTCGAACACCGCGTGCGGCAGATCGCGCAGCGCATGCAGCGCGTGCTGCAGCACCCCGGCAGCGCGCACGCCGGCGTCGGTGACCACCAGCGGCCGGCGCAGGCCGATGCGCTGGCATTCCTCGGGCAGCAGGCGCACGGCGCCGTGGTCGATGTCGATCTGGGTCAGGT
This sequence comes from Burkholderiales bacterium, assembly GCA_028872015.1. GTDB lineage: Bacteria > Pseudomonadota > Gammaproteobacteria > Burkholderiales > Burkholderiaceae_C > Rubrivivax. The sequence continues at coordinate 31,446 of JAGWLO010000030.1, forward strand.
AGAGGATGCGGGCCATGGCAGGGCGGGCGGTGGAAGGGCCGCGAAGGACGAGGTCGGGCCGAAAGTATGCTCTCGCCGCCCGGGCCCGATGCCCTGAACCTGGACGCCCCACCGCATGCAACGCAGCACATTCCGCCACCTCGAACGACTGCGCGTGCGCTGGGCCGAGGTCGACCTGCAGCACATCGTCTTCAACGGCCACTACCTGATGTACTTCGACACTGCCGTGGCCGGCTACTGGCGCGCACTGGCGCTGCCGTACCACGACACGATGGCGGCACTGCAAGGCGACCTCTACGTGCGCAAGGCCACGCTCGAGTACGAGGGCTCGGCGCGCTACGACGAGTTGCTCGACGTGGGCGTGCGCTGCGCGCGCATCGGCACCTCTTCGCTGACGATGGCCGCGGCCGTGTTCCGCGGCGAGCGGTGCCTGGTGCACGGCGAGCTGGTCTACGTGTTCGCCGACCCGGCCACGCAGACCAGCCAGCCGGTGCCGGCGCCGCTGCGCGCGGTGTTCGAAGGCTTCGAGGCCGGGCAGGCCATGGTCGAGCTGCGCTGCGGGCACTGGCAGGCCGTGGCCGACCAGGCCCAGGCCGTCCGCCACGCCGTGTTCGCGCAGGAGCAGGGCATCGACGCCGGCTTGATGGTGGATGCGGCCGACCCCGGCGCCTGGCATGTGCTGGCCTGCAACCGCCTGGGCCGGCCGCTGGCCGGCGGCCGCCTGCTGGCGCCGGCGCCCGGCGTGGCCAGGATCGGCCGCATGGCCACGCTGGCCAGCGTGCGCGGCGCGGGCATCGCGCGCCAGGTGCTGGAGGCGCTGCTGCGCGCCGCGCGCGAGCGCGGCGATGGCGAGGTGGTGCTGGATGCGCAGGCCACCGCGGTGGGCTTCTACGAGCGCGCGGGCTTCGTCCGCGCGGGCGCCGGGTTCGTCGAGGCCGGGCTGCCGCACGTGCCGATGCGGCGCGCCCTGTAGTCCTCCCGTCGTCCTGGAGCCCGGGGGCTCAACCGCCGATGCGCTCGAACACCTCGAGATGGCGCGGACCTCGGCACCAGGCCCGCAACGCCGGCGCGGCGGTCTGCTCGATGGCTGCCTGCAGCGCGGCGTCGATGCCCGCCGGATGGGCGTAGGTCTCCATCAACGTGGCGTCGGCGCCAGCCGCATCGGTGCGCCGGTACAGCCGCGTCACCAGGCCCGGGTGCTGCCGGCGCAGGGCTTCCTGCAGTGCCGCTGCCGCCGCTTCGGCCGCTGCAGCGACCTGCGACGCCGAGCGCCAGTAGATGAACAGCTCGCGCACCTGGAGCAGCGCCGGGCCTTCAGGGCGCCTCGGCGGGCAGCGCATAGGGCAGCGCGCCGGGCCGCAGCAGCGGGCCCTGGGCCGTACCCGCGTGCAGCGTGCCTGCGCCCAGGGCGGCCAGCTTCACCTCGGCCAGCACCACCGGCCCCAGTCCCGGCAGCACGCCGGCGTTGACCACCATGCCGGCCGGCTGCGCGGCATCGCCACTGTGGAAGATCTCCTGGCCGGGCGCCAGCGGCGCGGCCGCGAACAGCAATGCGGCGCGGCGCTTGATCGTGCCGCGGTACTGGCTGCGCGCCACCACTTCCTGCCCCGGGTAGCAGCCTTTGTCGAAGGCCACGCCGCCGACCAGCTCGAGGTTGATCATCTGCGGCACGAACTGCTCGGCCGTGGCGGCCACGATGCGCGCCACGCCGCTGCTGGCCTCGAGCCCTTGCCAGGTGGATGCGGCCAGCGGCGGCAGCCCGGGCGGCGGCGTGCCGGCCAGCAGCCAACGCGGCACCGGCAGCTCGCCCAGCCGGGCATCCGGCAGGCGGATCACGTCGGCGCCTGCGTAAGTGGCACGGCCCCACGCGACGTCGGGGGCGGCCGGGCCCAGCGCCTGCTGTGCGGCCGCGCCAGCCAGGCCCCACAGCGGTCGCTCGGCGCTGGCGTCGCCGAGCTTGCAGCGCGCCCGCAACACGAACATCGACAGCCGCTTCAACGTCGGCGCCAGCAGGTCGCCGCTGCAGGCCAGCAGCCATTCGCCCGGTGCCGCCTGCCAGCCGACGAAGCTGGCCAGCAGCCGTCCCTTGGCCGAGCAGTAGCCGGCCAGGCGCGCGCGGTCGGCCGCCAGGTGCGCGAAATCCTGCGTCAGCTGGCCGTGCAGGAAGCTGGCGGCATCGTCGCCCTGGGCGCGGATCAGGCCCCAGTCGTCCAGCAACAACGCGCCGCTGGCCGCCGTGGGCGCGCCGGCAGCCATCGCGGAACTCATCGCGCCTGCCGCATTGGCCGCAGCCCACGCCTGCGCCGCCACACCACCCGGGTCCTGGTTCATCGCCTCATTATCATCAGCGCCCATGTCGCGCCGGTCACCGGGGTTACGCCTGTGGAGGCGCCTGCTGGGCGTCCTGGGCGTGGCCGCGCTCGCTGCGGCGGCTGCCGTCCTGGGGTGGCTGCAGCGGCCGCTGCCGCTGGCGAGCCCCAGCGTCGAGCTCTCGATCGAAGCCGGCACCTCGCCGCGTGCAGTGGCGCAGGCCTGGGTCGATGCCGGCGTGCAGGCGCCGTCGTGGTTGCTGTACGAATGGTTCCGCTGGTCGGGCCAGGCGCGGCGGATCCGGGCCGGCAGCTACGAGATCGGCCCCGGCACCTCGCCGCGCGCGCTGCTGGCCAAGATGGTCCAGGGCGACGAGACGCTGGAGCATGTGCGCTTCATCGAAGGCTGGACGCTGCGCCAGCTGCGCGCCGAGCTCGCCCGCGCGCCCTACCTCAAGCCCGTCAGCGCCGGCATGTCCGACGCCCAGCTGATGGCCGCGTTGGGCCAGCCCGGCGTGCCGGCCGAGGGCGAGTTCTTTCCCGACACCTACGCCTACAGCCGCGGCGTGAGCGACCTCACGGTGCTGGCGCGGGCCCATCGCGCGATGCTGAAGCAGCTGGCCGCCGTGTGGGCCGAGCGCGACCCCGACACACCGCTGAAGACACCCGAGCAGGCCCTGATCCTGGCCTCGATCGTCGAGAAGGAGACCGGCCAGCCGGACGAGCGCGCGCTGGTGGCCGGCGTCTTCGTCAACCGGCTGCGGCTGGGCATGCCGCTGCAGACCGACCCGACCGTGCTCTACGGCCGGGGGCCCGGGGTGGATGGCGGCCTGCGCAAGCGCGATCTGCGCACCGATACCCCGTTCAACACCTACACCCGGGTCGGCCTGCCGCCCACGCCGATTGCCCTGCCCGGCCTGGCGTCGCTGCGCGCGGCGGTGCGCCCGGCCCCCACCAAGGCCCTGTACTTCGTGGCCCGCGGCGACGGCAGCTCGGTCTTCAGCGTCGACCTGGCCGACCATAATCGGGCCGTGAAACAGTTCCAGCGCTGAGCCTTTGAACGCGGGTCACTTCATCACGGTCGAGGGCATCGACGGCGCCGGCAAGAGCACCCACCTCGAAGCGCTGGCGGCCTGGCTGCGCGAGCGCGGCGTGCCGGTGCTGGTGACGCGCGAGCCCGGTGGCACCGTGCTGGCCGAGCACCTGCGCGAGTTGGTGCTGCACCAAGCCATGGATGCGCTGACCGAGGCACTGCTGGTGTTCGCCGCGCGCCGAGACCATCTCGTGCAGCGCATCGAGCCGGCGCTGGCCGCCGGCACCACGGTGCTGTGCGACCGTTTCACCGACGCCACCTTCGCCTACCAAGGCGGCGGACGAGGCTTCGACGGCGCGGTGCTGGCGCAGCTCGAGCGCTGGGTGCAGCACGGACGCGAGCCCGACCTCACGCTGTGGTTCGACATCGCTCCGGCGGTGGCAGCCGAACGGCTTGCGGGCGCGCGCGCGCCCGACCGCTTCGAGGCGCAGGACACGGCGTTCTTCGACCGCGTGCGCGCCGGCTACGCCGCCCGCTGCGCGGCGGCACCCGGGCGCTTCGAGCGGCTGGACGCCGCCGCCGAGCCGGCCGCGGTCTGGGCCCAGATCGAGCGCGCCATGCGCCGCCGCGCATGGTGGTAGGCGACGACGGCGCACTGCCGCTGCCCTGGCTGGCCGCGCCGCTGGCCGCCGCGCTGGAGGGCCCGCGCAGCCACCGCGGCCATGCGCTGCTGGTGCAGGGCGACCCGGGCAGCGGCAGCCTGGCCTTTGCACTCACGCTGGCGCAGGCCTGGTTGTGCGAGCGAGCGGGTCAGGGAGAGCGCGAGCACCTGGCCGGGCCGCGGCCCTGCGGCCGCTGCGGCAGCTGCCGGTTGGTGCAGGCGCATCTGCACCCTGACCTGGTGGTGCTGCTGCCCGAGATGCTGCGGCGCGAACACGGCTGGCCGCTGGCCACCGACAAGCCCGAGGGCGACGAGGCCAAGCGCAAGCCCAGCCGCCAGATCCGCATCGACGAAGTGCGCCTGCTGATCGACTGGGCCACCCGTACCAGCGGCCGCGGGCGCGGCAAGGTGGCCGTGCTGCACCCGGCCGAGGCGCTGAATCCGCAGTCGGCGAACGCGCTGCTGAAGACGCTGGAAGAGCCGGCGCCCGGCACGCGGCTGCTGCTGACCTGTGTCGACCCCGAACCGCTGCTGCCCACGGTGCGCAGCCGCTGCCAGCGCCTGCGCCTGGCCGCGCCGGCCCCCGAGGTGGCCGAGCGCTGGCTGCAGGCCCAGGGCCTGGCGGAGCCGCGCGTGCTGCTGGCGGCCTGCAGCGGACGGCCGCTCGACGCGCTGGCACTGGTGCAAGGCGGCGTCGATGCGGCGGCCTGGGCGGCCTTGCCAGCCGCCGTGGCACGCGGCCAGCCCGCGGCTTTCGCCGGCTGGCCACTGGCGCGCCTGCTGCAGGCCTTGCAGCGGCTGTGCCACGATGCCTGGCTGCTGAGTTGTGGCGCCGAGCCGCGCTACTTTCCGCCTGGCAGCGTGCCCGCCGGCGCGTCGCCGGCGGGGCTGCAGGCCTGGTCGGCCGAGCTGGCGCGCGTGCAGCGCGTTGCCGATCACCCCTGGCACGAGGCGCTGCTGGTCGAAGCTCTCGTGCGAAGTGGCGCAGACGCGCTGTCGCGCCCGCGACCCGCGGCCCGCGGCGGCAACACCCGCTTCGCTACACTGCCCGCATGAGCGACAACATCCCCACCCGCGCCGGTGGCCTGGGGCCGGCAGCGGCCACGGGCGGCGCGGTGGCGTCGCGACCCAGCGTCATCCAGCTCGTGTTCCGCGAGAAGGGTGCGCTTTATGCGGCCTACATGCCGCTGCTGACCGACGGCGGCCTGTTCGTGCCCACCACGCGCGACTACCGCATCGGCGACGACATCTACCTGCTGCTGTCCTTGCCCGACGATCCGCAGCGGTTTCCGGTGGCGGGCAAGATTGCCTGGATCACGCCGGCCAACGCGTCCGGCGGGCGCACCCAGGGCGTGGGCGTGCGGTTCCCGAACGACGAGAAGTCGCGCCAGCTGAAGCTCAAGATCGAAGAGATCCTGGGCACCAGCATCCAGTCGGCCAAGCCGACGCAGACGCTCTGATCCACCGCGCCGGCCGCTGCCTCGTCGGCGGCGCCGGTGCCAGGCCCTTGCCAATGTACGTCGATTCGCACTGCCACCTGAGCTTTCCCGAGCTGAGCGGGCGCCTGCCCGAGATCCGCCAGGCGATGCGCGACGCCCAGGTCGATCGCGCGCTGTGCATCTGCACCACGCTGGAGGAGTTCGACCGCGTCCATGCGCTGGCCACCGCGCACGACAACTTCTGGTGCAGCGTCGGCGTGCACCCCGACAACGAGGGCGTCGCCGAGCCGACCGTGGAAGACCTGGTCCGCCGCGCCCGCCTGCCGCGCGTGGTGGCCATCGGCGAGACCGGGCTGGATTACTTCCGGCTGGGCGAGCGCAGCCCGGCCGACATGCAGTGGCAGCGCGATCGATTCGCGGTTCACATCCGTGCCGCGCGCGCCACCGGCGCGCCGCTGGTGGTGCACACCCGCAGCGCCAGCGCCGACACCCTGGCGCTGCTGCGCGACGAAGGGCAGGGCGCTGTGCGCGGTGTCTTCCACTGCTTCACCGAGACGCTGGAGGTGGCACAGGCGGCGCTGGCGATGGGCTTCCACATCTCGTTCTCGGGCATCCTGACTTTCCGCAACGCGCGGGCGCTGCGCGAGGTGGCGCGCGAGGTGCCGCTGGAGCGCTGCCTGATCGAGACCGACAGCCCTTACCTGGCGCCTGTACCCCATCGCGGCAAGACCAACCAGCCGGCCTGGGTGACCGAGGTCGCCGCGGCGCTGGCGACGCTGAAGGGTCTGGACGCCGCCGTCGTGGCCCAGGCTACCAGCGCCAATTTCGAGCGCCTGTTCGGGCTGCCAACGGCTTGAGGTGGAGTGGGCCACCCTGACAAGCGTGTCGGAAGTCATCCGACGGCCGCTTTGTCGCGCGCCCGACTACGAACGCGTTTTGCTGCCGCGTAAAGTTTCCGATAACGGCTGAGATGCCAACCCTTGGAGTGTCGGAGATGACCCAGCAAGCTGCCGTGCGCAACCCGTTCATGCTGATGATCAGCCCCGAGATCGTGCTCGCGGCGGTTGAGCAGTCTGAGCGGCTGAGTCAACTCAGCCGGCATCTGTGCAGGCCGCTGGACCGCGTCGGGCCCCCGGGCACCGGCGCGCTGGCCTCGGGCGGCTCCGACGGGGAAGCCGACATCGACGGCACCCGGGCGATCGGCGCCGACGACACCGACGCGCTGTCCAGCGCGAACTGAGCGGCAGCGGCTGCCGCGATCAGCGGCGGCGAAGGTCCGTGCCGGGCCTGCGCAACCACATCAGCGCCAGCACGGCCAGCACCGCGGCGAGCACCCAGTGCCGGTGGTCGCGGATGAAGCCGACCGCGTCGCGCGGCCAGGCCAGCAGGCGCATCAGCCACGGCGCCGACGCGACATCGCGTCCTCCACCGTCGCCCGGGCCGTAACCCGGCGCCGTGCCGGCCCGCGGATCGAAGGCGGCCAGCTGATCGGCCTGCGGCGACGAGGCCGTACCGCTGAACAAACCGCCGAAATGCGGTGCCTGCGGCAGCGGCGTCGGCCTGTCGGCGCCTGCTGCCTCTGCAAGGCGGCTGCGCCTCGGGGCCGAGCCCGCCTTGCTGGCCGCCGCGGCGTTACCAGCGATCCCTTGCGAGCGCGCCTGCAACTCGATCAACAGGTCCACGGTCTTGTTTCCGCTGGACCCGTGCAGTGCGTCCGACGCCGGCAGCGCAGCCGGCGCGTCCGGCGCACCGGTCATCTCGACCAGCGGCGCCGAGCGGGTGGTGTCGCCAGGGTCCACGGGGCTAGCCCACGCCGACCGGGTGGTGAGTGAAGCGCTCAGCAGCAGCGCTGCAAGAACTTGGTTGCGATTCATCGGACTGGCTCGCAGGACTTCGGCCTGTCTTGGCCGCGCGCCGACCGATGCAAACGGCGCGCCCGGTCAGGCCGCGTCGCGGCGAGTCAATGCCTTAGCCGTGGCGGCGCCACCGGACGGTCAGCTGCCTGTAACGACGTCCGACAACGTCCTAATTGTGCACGATGTATATCAGAAACCCTGCCCGATACTGGTTTCGATTCTCCGTGGAAGGCTTCGAGATACTCCAGTTCCTCGCGTACCTGGTCCTGCATCTCGGCCAGGTCGGGAATCGACGTCTGACGCTGGAAGTACTCGGCCATGCCGGGCGGGAAACCCGGCAGGTACCTCTGGAAACCCTGCTCCAGCAGCCGGGTTGCAAATGCCTCGGCCAGGTCCTGGGCGAATTGATGGGCGGCGTTGCAGCTGGCAGGCATTCCGACAGCGGCCCAGGCATCGGCCTGTCGGCACAGGGCGTAGTAGGCGGCCAGGGCGTGCCGGGTGGCATCCTCGGCGGACAGCCAGCGGTAGGCGTTGGGAGTGCGGGCGTTCAGTCGCATGGGGTCACCTCGAGATGCTGGAGCTGGGGCGGCAGGCGGCTTGCACGATGGCGGCGAACACTCCCGCACCTGGCGGGGCGCCACCCCGTCCCGGGTCCGGGGTATGGGGCGCAGCCCCATGGCCAGCAGAGGCCGGGGTACCCGGCCGGGCCACGGGCTGAACACCAGCGGAGCGCTGCTGCGAGCCCTGCCCAGGCCCCGCCGCGGGCGCGGTGGTGGTGCTTGCGGCCCGGGTAGCCAGCGCGCCATGGACAGCCGGCTGTTCGGCCTTCCCGCGTGCCTGGGTGCTTGGCGCGATGTCGGGACCGGGGGGCGGCTGCTGCCACGCGCAGCGGGGCGGCATCAGACCCCAGGCCCTGGCGAGCGCAACGCCTGCCGACCCGTGCGCACCGTTCTGGTGCGACCCTGAGGACTCGGGGACCGACGCGCAGGCCGTGCTGGAGGGCGAGCGCAGCGAGCCCTGGGCTTGTCTCAGTTCCCACAACGCATACGCGCTGCTGCTTTTTGCGGCACCTTCATAGCTGAGGTGCGCCGCCTCGGCCGGCTCGATGGCCGGCCACGCGAGGCCCTGGGGGCACTGTTCTGGTGCAACGAGGGCTGGCCAGGCCAGGGGTGCAGTTGCTGCGGCGGGCGCGGTGGGTGCCGCATCCAGGCCGGCGAGCTGGCGGCGCAGCGCGTCGCGTTCCTCGCCCAGGGCGCGGGCGAGCTGGAAGTACAGCGTGGCGTCGTTGGTGGCCTGGGCGTCCAGATGCGAGCGGCCCCAGCGCGTGAGCCAGAACAGCGCCAGGCATGCCGCTCGCGGCGCGGTGCCGGTGACGTGCCAGCGGTAGACGGTGGAGCGGCCGACGCCCAGGACGGCGGCTACGCGGGCTGCGGGCGGGCGTCCCAGGTCGTTATGGATCGCGTCCCAGATTGGGAGCGCGGCCGGGGCCTTGTCGATCGAGAACAGGCTGCCGTGCATGGTGGCCTCGTGCCAGCTATTTAGCCCACCCCTAAGTCGCTGATGCCATAGCTCTTTCTCTCTGGGGCGGCCGATAAGCTGTAGGCCGAATTTAGTCTTCGGTGGAGCTGAAAGCAGCGCCACATCCGAAGCGGTCCCGTAGATTGGCCGCGTTTCAGCCGACGTGCATGTAAATTCGGCCGACATGGCGCCAGGCCGCCACTCTGAAGCGACCGCGGCAAGTAGCCGGTGCGGAATCGATACGGGGCCGCCCAACGACGAGAGCAGGCTGATGATCGCTCTGCGCTCTCGGGGTCAGGTTCAGAACCGTACTGTCCAGCCACCGAACACACCACCGAGGCTCACCAGCAGGTCAATCACGCGCTGCAGCATACCGACAACCGACTCGGTTGCGGCGCTTACACGCCCTTTGCGGGCTTGTAGATCTTCGATGGAAAGTGCCGATCCAGGTTCACGACGTCGTTCGACAGGCTCTTTAGGTTCCTGTCGGGGTGCAGCTGCCGCATCGCTTGCACCAACTCTGTGTAAGTCAGTCCCTCTGGGTGCTGCTGCAGTAGTTCTACAGCCGCCAACCTGATGCGCGCGCGCTGATTGGGGCGCTTCTTCTGCGCAGTCGAGGTAGTCACGTGAGGCTCCATCCAGGCTGTTGATCCGGACCGGACCGCTGCCGCCTCGTCAGCCCGTCGTTTGGTGGCGAAGCGTCAGAGATAGTCTGATTTCGAATATTCTAAGTTCGCATCGACTCTTGGGCCACAACAAGACGTGGCCCATGTCTCAGAAGCCGTTTCCGCCGCCGTACGACATCCTCACCGATCTGCTGGTCGCTTCGCGCCGCGCCAGCGGTGTGACGCAGAAGGTCTTGGCAGAGCGCCTCTCGATTGGCCAGAGCTCTGTCAGCAAGGTTGAGCGAGGCCTGCAACGCTTGGACCTCATCGAGCTATATCGTTGGCTCTCGGCGCTGGGCGCGCCGAGTCTTGCCGAGTTTGCGAGCGCGTTTGAGATGCGAGTCGGGGCCCAGACCGCTGTTGAGCGGCGCTGGGTCCGCAGAAGGGGCAGCTCAGTTGACCAGGGCGATCCAGTCCGCAAGCGGAGAGCCTAAGGGGACGCGGCACCCCGACCCCGATTTCGGCCACTTTCAAGCCAATGCGCCGGAAATTTGGCCTCGCAGCCACCGCAGCGCCAGCTTCTCGGCCACC